>CAYJJI010000001.1:0-129411 GCA_964370475.1 uncultured Muribaculaceae bacterium
AGTCCACCCTTCCGGAATAATAATGTTACCTATACTATTACCAGAAAAAGGAGAGTTAGAATATCCGTAACTATAATCATTAAACAAAACAGTACTAGTTCCAAAAACTACACTAGTAATTTGACTATCAGAAAAAGCTACAGCACCAAGTCCTACCAGGTCATCACCAAGAATTAATGAGTTAATATTACATTCTTGAAAAGCTCCTCCAGCAATAGATTGAACACTGTCAGGAATAACTAACTCATCTACAACTAAACCACGGAAAAAGGCATTCGAACCAATCGTTGTAAGCGAATTAGGTAATGATAAATATGACAAACTATTACCGTAAAAAACTTCTCTTTCAATAGAATTCAAAGTTAATGGTAAAACAGCCGAAGTCAAGGCTATAGAAGGATTTCCTTGAATACTAAAAGATTCAGAACCCAAAGTTACCACTGGATTATCATTAATTTCACAAGGAACAACCACCTCTCTAGGTGCAGTTTCAGAATAATCCGTAATAGTAACATTACCTCTATTAGTAGTATAAGTGAAATGTTCATCAGCAGTAGCAACCAATCCTCTGTTCTCATAATCATTAAGACATCTCTGTAAAGGAGTCATAACAATAAAATAAGCTGTACAATCATCATTACCATTAAAAGAAATACTCAAATCTCTAGTAGAATCATCCCAAGTAGCAGAAGATCCATTAGTACACACAGTTTTATCATACTCCAAATCACTACTAGCTTCAGGAAAATCATCAACTTCTACGCCACCAGCCATTATTTTTAAATTAATCGGAGCATCTACTACCGAATTTATAACAACAGAGTTATCATTAATTTGAAAATATGCAAAAGAAATACCTAAAACAGTTAAAGCAATCAATCCAAATAAAGAAAATACTAAGTGTTTCTTAGTATATTTCCTATTACTTTTATTAAATTCCTTATCCGCATTGAACCGCTTCATATTATCACCTATTATATATACAATATCATAATCTATTGATTTTTTAAAGTATATTTCTTATACAACTTACTTAAATATATAAATAATGTAACAAGAGCTAATGACATATAAACACCCTCATATACACTAACTAAGTTAACAAGTATTGAAGCTAAGAGCCCAATCAATAAACTATAAATAAAAATATGTCTAAACTTTATCGGACTATAAAAAGGTATCGTAGCAACAAATACACTAACAAATAAAAGTTGAGAATTAAACATATTAAATACTAACTCATTAAACCCCACAAAAGGAATAAAGATACAACTAATTAAAGAATAAGATCCAATAATAATTAAAGGAATACCCCATTTATAAATAGTTGTAGAAAGCAATATAATATATGCAAAAATATAATATATAATTAATGTATTACCTATCCCACCATGAGCATTACCAAGTAATAAATCAACACCATTATATAAAACTTCATTATTTAATTGAAAATCATTCAAATAAGTATAATCACTAAGTAAATACATAATTAACATTACAAACAATTTAATAATAACTACTACATTAATAGATTTAAAATACTTAGATAACCAAAGACCAATCCCTAATATTATAAAATATATATAAATATTAATGCTAATCGGAACTGCAACACTTATTAATAAAGCAATCAAAACATTTCTATTGGTTTTAAATATTTTATCAAAAATAAACCCTAACAAAACTGATCCTATAATAATTATCAAAGGTTTAATTATATATAATATATCATTATTATAGTTTAAATAAACAAATAACCCATTTTTATATAATCCGTATATAATTAATGGTAATAAAGTTATAATATAAGTAAGAAATATTTTCTTACTAGAATTTCCACTATGTATCATAAAAACCTCTTCGTAATTTTTTGTTTAGTAGGACAATAAAAGCGACATACCCCACAACTTATACATTTATCAAAAGGACATACATTCAAACATTTCCCACAATTAATACATTCTTCTTTCACAGCCTCATCTTTTAAAACAACACTATATCCGTATTCATTAATACTTACTAATGTCTTATCTACATCAATAACATAATCATTTAATATATTATTGCTCAGTACTAAATAACCATCAGTATTTATATTTAACTTATTAAATATTTCCCTCAAACTACTACCTAACTTAACACTCACTTTATAAGAAGTCTTACTTATAAAGTCGTTTATAATTAAATAAACTTCACTAATAGGTTTTTTTCTTTTAACAACACTATATAGTTCTACTAATTTCAAAGGATTAATAACTAAAGAATCTTCCTTCTTAATATTTAAACTTTCAAATAAAATATCATCTACATAAAGCGGATACTCTCCACCAAAATAACGAAACTTTAAAAAAGGATATATACCATCTAAATTAGTATACTTTTCAATCAACTTAGTATCTTTATTATTTAATAACATAACAAAATTACAATTTTCAAAATTATCGCTTAATACTTCTAAAATACTAAGTATATCTTCCTGATATTTAACTAAATAATTACTTTTATAACTCATATACGGAATATCATCATAACCATTTATAATTATATTCTTTTTTCTATCTAAATGTTTCATTAATAAAGATCTATCTCTACCAAAATCTAATATAGCTTCATCAATTTCATCATTAGAAAAACTTTTTTTCCTCAATAACTTCTTAGCAACACCTTCAGATTCAGTATAATCATTACTTACATAGACATACTTATTTATTTTACTTACAACCCCAGATATAGAAGAAAAACTATTTACAATTCCTTTATTGATTATTGTATTTTTAAATACATAATCATTCAAGTTTAAATCATTCTCTCCTTTTTCTACAACAATAAAGCTAGGGTCTAAGATCTTAATATTTTTTTTATTAACTAACAAACTAGTATCATATTTTAAATTACATCTTTTCATCTCTCACCTACTTCTTCATATTCTGCAAATAATCATGTAAATTATTTGCAACATCCACTGGTAATATAGAACTTAATTCTAGAACAGTCAAATCTTTCATTCTAGCAACACTACCATACTTCTTTATTAATTCTTTCTTTCTAACATTACCAATACCAGGAATATTATCTAAAACACTGCTAATACTTCCTTTACTTCTAATACTTCTATGATAATTAATAGTATATCTATGAACTTCATCTTGTATTCTAGTTAAATAATGAAATACATCACTAGTTTTATCAAGTTCAATAACACTTAAATCAGTATTAATTAACTCATTAGTAGAATGAGTACTATTCTTCTTTAATCCTACTATAGTAATATTTAGATTTAAACTATCTATAATTTCCTTAGCTGCTCTGATTTGATTCTCACCACCATCAACGATTATCAAATCAGGCATTTGAGTTTTATCAACCATCGCTCTATAATATCTTCTATATATTACTTCTTGCATTGTATGATAATCATCATTTTTATCCACAGCAATTTTATATTTTCTATATTCATCCTTAGCAGGTTTTCCATTTTTAAAAACAACCATTCCACTAACAGAAAAATTTCCAAATAAATTACTATTATCAAATACATCAATTCTATATAAATTATTAATATTTAATATCTTACCAAGCTCTTCATTAGCTACAATAGTTCTTGCCTCATCATTTTGAACAATCTTAATTTCTCTCTCTAAAGAATGCGTAGCATTATTAACTGCCATCTTTAATAATTCCTTTTTAGCACCTTTTATTGGAGTAATAAACTTACTAGCAATCAAACTACTTAATACTAAAGTATTTACATCATGAGATACAAATATCTCCTTAGGAATTTCATGTTTCTCATAAAATTTAACTAAGTAATATTCCAAATCATCTAAATAATTATTCACTGTAGGTATAATAGTACTCTTTTCACCTAATAACTTACCATTTCTTAAAAAGAATATAGTAATACTTAAATAACCATTTTCATAAAAATATCCAACAATATCACGATTAACAAAATCATGCAATTCAACCTTCTGTTTATCCATTATTATTTCAATATTCTTAAGCTCATTTTGTAACTCTAAAGCCATTTCAAAATTAAGAGCATCACTAAAATATTGAATCTTATCTTTAATTTTATCTTTCAACAAACTATCATTACCCTTTAAAAAAGATAAAATATCACTTTCCATTGAGTTCATTGATTCTTTTGATACATCTTTAACACAATACCCCAAACACTCATGGATATGATAATATAGACAAACATCTTTAGGCATTCCAGAACACTTCTTTAAAGGATATAATCGATTAAGTAAATTAACTATTCTTCTAGCAGCATAACCATTAGGATAAGGACCAAAAATTTTACGATCATTAAACTTCTTTAATTTAGTATATTTAGCAACTCTTAAAACAGGATAAGGATTTCTTGAATATTCAATATAAGAATAAGTTTTATCATCAGTTAACATTATATTATATTTAGGATCAATATCTTTAATCAAATTAATCTCAATAATAAAAGCTTCTAACTCACTACTGGCAACTATATAAGTAAAATCATGAATTTCACTAACTAATTTAGCTGTCTTACCATCATGAGCACGATTAAAATAAGAACTAAGTCTTTTATTTAAATCTTTAGCTTTACCTACATATATAATATTGCCATCAATATTTTTCATTTGATAACATCCAGGTTTATGAGGTACTAAAGATAATTTATCCTTAAACATATTTATCACCTACATAACATTATACTAAAAAATATCATAAATTACATTACAAAAAGAAAAAATAACTCAAAAGAGTTATTTAAAATTATATCCCATTTCATTAAACCTTAATATAATATCTTCCATACTCATTATACCACCAAGAAAATCATATTACTATCGTAAAATTCATGCTATAATAACAATGGTGATTAAATGAAAATTAACGAAATAGAAATAATTATTAAAAAATCAAAATTCATTGGTCTTCACTACCAAATAGAAGCGGAAGACCAAGCAAAAGATATAATAAAGAACATAAAAAAAGAACATAAAAAAGCTACACACGTAACTTTTGCATACATCTTAAACACCACTGCCAGAAAGAGTGATGATGGTGAACCATCAGGAACAGCCGGTAATCCAATCTATACTATTTTAGAAAGAAAAAAGTTAACAAAAAACTTAGTTATCGTAATAAGATATTATGGAGGTATAAAACTAGGAGGCGGTGGCTTAATAAGGTCCTATAGTAAATGTGCAAATGAAGTAACAAATTAAAAAAACACTTAACGTGTTTTTTTTATTTTAAATCAATGATTTAGAATTTTCTTTCCTAACAATTCTCATAAAAGATTTAAGATTCACACAATCTTCTTCTTCCACATATGATAAAATTAATTCTTTTAACTCAACAAGTAATTCTAATCTAATAACAATATCATTAATATAATTAATATCATTCATTAAAGCAGGATTGAAAATCCAATTTTTTAACACAGGACTCATACCTACATCATTAATATAATCTCTTATATTTAGTTTAAATCCACCATTATTGTAACATTTTAAATTATCCCTAAAATTCAAATAATTAGACAATAATTCATCATATAAATATAATTTAGATTCTCTACATACTATCCAATAAGGAATCTCAATAGCACAATTATCATCACTAACAACAAAACCAGTACACTTTTTACTGTGTATTAATTCAGTTACTGAACTACCTCTAGGATCATCCTTATAAACCAAATTAAAACTCATAAACGAATTATCATCTCTAGGAGTAAATTGCATATCAATAAATTCAAGCATATCTATTTTTTTCTCATAAACAACTTGAATATTATTTATGTAAATAATTTTCAATTCACCATCTTTAAAGACAACATAGCTAGAAAATCCTCCATTATTATCTATACAATAAACCCCTTCATTAAACAATACTTCTTCAAAAACTCTAAACACTCCATTACTAAAAAATGGTTTATTCATAACTCCACCTCGCAAAATAGAATAACTTAATGAACTTCCAAAGTCAAGAAAAAAGACTATTATCTAGTCAATTAAAACTCTATTTAATTCTTTACTATTTATAACACTAACAGTTTTAGCATTTCTTGAATGAATATGTTCAACATAACTTTCTAAAGGTAACTTATCATCCATACCTCTAGTATATTTTTTTAATAAATTACTATAATTAGATAATAATTTGATTTTTTTCTTATGAATATTTAATACCCTAATAAAATCTTCATCGCCATGACGTTTTTCATTAATACATTCCATAAACCAAGTAAAATAATGACTACTTATATTATTAGCTTTAATAAATTCATTAATTTTACTAACATCTTCATCACAAAAAGAATCAACACACTCAAAAAGGTATTCAATTGTATTTAAATACTCACTATAATCATAATCATCTACTTCATCAGATACATTACTAAAAGCATTAAATATTGGCCTATTCGACTTAAAATTATCAACTTTCTTATAAGGTTTACCCCAATAAAGAGAATCAGTTAAAGTATAATCCCTCATATCATACGGAATATATAAATAACTATAAGAAATATCCAAATTATCTCCAAATTGTAAATCAATAAATTCCTCTAGAGTTATTTCTACTTCACTAAAAATACAATACTGAGATATAACAACTCTCTTTAAACTTCCATCTTTATAAATTATATAACTTCTTAACTTTCCACAATCCTTAAGAAGATAAGTACTATTACCTTCAATAATATCTTCTAACACTTTTAACGCCTTTTTATTATAAAAATTTTTACACATACTAAACTCCTTGAAATTAGCATAACTCAAGATAAATGAAAAATCAATTCGTTTACAACGAAAGTGTAAATTTATGTTCATTATTCATTAAACACTTTTGAATATTTTTTACGTAATCAACCCACAATAACTCATCTGGAAAATCACTAGTTAATTTTAATAATTCCTCACTAAATTTAGTAATAGCATTTACTCTTGATATACAATTATTAAAATAATCATATTCACATTTCAAAGCTCCATCTCTTTGTATCTTTCGATAAAGAACACCAAAATTAACTATAAAATCATTAAATTTAACATTTTGACTAAGTACATTCTCGATTCTATCTGGAATTATAACAGAAGAATTATCATCTACACTAAAACATCCTTTTTTATATTCAGTATCATCGAAAACTACATTACAACATTCACCAAGAGCAAAATTAAACAAATCAAGATCAAACAAATTATTGAAATATTTCTCAACTAATCTTGAAATACTGCATTTATAGACACCGTTTAAATCATCAGAAAATAATAACTCCAAATAATCTAAATTATCCAAATCAGTACAATTAACAACACCCAAACAATTACTCTCAACTAAACAGTGAAACTTATCACCAAAAAACACTTCCCTTTTTCCAAAGAAATTCGAAGATTTGATATTTATACTATTGTTTTTTATAATAGTTTCCGCAAAGACATTCATAACTATTTTATTACACATTAATTTATTCATAAATTCACCGAGGCTATAATAACATAATAAAAAAAAGAACACAAGGTTCTTTATAATTTACTTACTATTTCATCAATATCATCTTTAGATTTGAATCCAATCTCAGAACTAACTACGTTGCCATCTTTAAAAAACACTAATGTAGGAATACTCATAACTCCATATTCCCTAGCTAAATTAGGAAACATATCTACATTAACTTTTAATACATCAATAGACTCAACAGTTTCAAGTACTGGGCCTAACATCTTACAAGGTCCACACCAATCAGCATAAAAATCAACCAATACCTTTTCATTTTTAATTAATTCCTTAAATTCATTTTCTACTTCTAATACTTTCATAATTACTCCTATCTATATTCATCCAACAATTCTAACTCTATATCTATCTTTCCGCGTTTAACAATTTCCAATGCCGACTCTATAGACAATATTTCTTTATCTAACATTAAGATAAACGCTTCTTTATTATATTGCTCTTTATCTGAAATATCATTCGCTTCTACAGCTTTATCAATAATTTCATTAACAGACTCATAAGCTCCACCAACTATACTAGATAAAATCGGTGTATTATTTAATATTTCCTTAGAAACATAGCTACTATTCATAAACTCATTACCTGGTAATAATTGATTAACAATAAAAAGTCCAATAAAACTTATTAAAAATGCAGTTAACAAACCAAATGCTAAACCCAATAACTTAGAAGGAATAGCAAGAATAATAGTAGCTTTTAAAACAAACTCTATAAAACCTGTAAATACAATGATTAATTTTAATAATCCATATAATATACCAAAAACCACCAAAAAAGCAATCGCTTCATAAATTAAAATATTAAGTACCGTTAAACCTTCAACAGATCCTGAAAATTTAAAAAAAGGTAAATATGTATACATAAATGGCGATATAACATTTTTTAAATTAAACGCTAAGAAAAAAACTAATATAACACCAAAAAACTCTGTAGCACTCTTGATAACTCCTTTTTTAAATCCAAGTATAGCTCCCATACCTAAAACTAAAAATATAATAACATCTACTATAACACCCATATCTTTACTCCTCTCTATCATTATATAATAATTATTATGAATTTTAAAGTAAAATATGATATTATATATACGAGGTGACTTATGACAATTGTATTTAAAGTAAGTGATAATGTAAAAGAAAAAATGATAAAATACTATCAAGATATGAAGGTAGATAAAACTCCTCCATATTCCCTATTTCAAGTAAAAGATTTTGACTGTGTAACAACTATGTACGAATCCGGGAAAGTAATGTTTCAAGGAATCGGTGCTGATATCGAAGCAAGTATTTGGGTAGCAATGGAAAAAAAATTAAATAATAGAATTATAGATACTCAAGGCAAAGATAAAAAAGAAGATAAAAAAGATGAACCAAAAATAATTATCAAAGGTTCTATTATCGGTTCTGACGAAGTCGGAACAGGAGATTACTTTGGACCTATAGTAGTTTGTGCATCATTTGTTAGTATAGATAAACAAAATGTTTTAAATGATCTTGGTGTAAAAGATTCAAAAAAAATAACTGATGACCAAATAATTAAAATAGCTCCAAAACTAATTAAATTAATCCCACATAAAATACTAGTTCTAGATAATAAAAGTTATAATGCAAATTATGGCGTAAATATGAATATGAATAAAATAAAAGCAGTACTTCACAATAAAGCTCTACTAAGCTTAGCAAAAGAAACTAGTAATTATGACCAAATAATTGTAGATCAATTTACCACACCAAAAAGTTATTATAATTACTTAACAGAAGCTTCCGAAGTAGTAAAGAATATTAATTTCATGACTAAAGCTGAAGACAAAGTGTTAGCGGTAGCTTGTGCATCAATAATAGCTAGATATTATTTTCTTGCAAGCATCAAGAAACTAAACGAACAATACAACATCAATATTCCGCTAGGAGCTGGGACTATAGTTGATGAATATGGTGTTCAATTAGTAAAAAAACACGGAGACAACATTCTCCGTGAAATTGCAAAATACAGTTTCAAAAATACCGAAAAAATCAACAATGCTTTAAAATAAACATTTCTAAAGCTAAATGCTTGTTGCACTTACCACTTTTTATTGAAAAATCAATATTAGCAAGTTCTGCTAATATTTTTTTTAACTTCAAAGTAGAATATTTAGTAATCAAAGAAACATACTTATCTATTTGCCAAGGTTGTAAAGCTAACTTCTTAGAAATTTCAAACGAAGACATTTGTTTTCTTTTATATAAACCACATAACAATATCAAACGATACTCACGCGCTAATAAATTCAATATTTTTATTGGTTCTTCTTTCAATATCTTCAAATCGTTATAAATTTTAAAAGAAGCAACTATTTGATGATTAACAACAGCATCTATTAATTTAAAAACATTATTTTCAACACTAGGAATAACTATATTTTTAACATCTTCAAAATTAACAACACATCCACCATTATAATAAATTTTTATTTTCTCAACTTCATTTAGTACCAAATCATAGTTATTCATTGAACTATTCACAATATAATAAAGTATTTCCTGAGTAACCTTATAACCATCATTATTAAAATCATTTCCTATAATATTAACTATATCTTTAACACTTAAAACAGGACACTCAATCAGAGCATTTCTCTCCCTTAAAACTTTAACAATCTTTTTTCTTGAATCTATCTTTTGATCAGTAATAAAAATTAATAAAAGATCATCAACTTCATCTTTTAAATAAGCCTCAAGTATCGAAGCGTCTTTACTCTTACTACCAAAGTAATCAGCATTTTTAACTACTACAATTCTTTGTTCACTAAACAAAGAATTTACTGAGTTATTTTCTAAAATAGTCTTTAAATCATTATTAATAGCATCATAAGTTTCATACTCATTATTACTAACTATTTTCTTCAAAGAATCATTTATTTGTCTATTGGTATTACCTGTAATTAAATACGTTGCCATTAACATCACCTAAATATATATTATCATAAAAAGAAAGAGACTGTAAGTCCCTTTCATATATATTATGTTGCTAATCGCAACCACTAATATTATATGTCTTATTTCAAAATAGTATACCCATTCTTATTAATTTTAACTACAACAGTTCCACTATAAGTCGTATTATAAACTTGAATATTATGTTTATTCAAAATACTTAAGACCTCCTCATGAGGATGGCCAAACCGATTATTTAAACCACTAGAAATTATTCCAACACTTGGAGAGATATTTTGAATAAATACTTCATCAGTAGACGTACTTGAACCATGATGACCAAGTTTTAAAATATCACAATTCAATTTATATTTTAACAATTCTAGTTCTACATGTTTAGAAACATCACCTAAAAATAATAATTTAGTATCATAAATAGTAACATAATTAATAATACTATTATCATTTTCATTATCATATAAAGGAGTATCTAAAACATCAAATTTCATATTCTTAGATACATAATCATTTTTAAAATCAACAAACAATCTTTCATATTCATTAATACTTCCTTTATTAAGTAATACATTAGAAAAATTTATTTCCTCACTAATAACACTCATTTCCTTAACATGATCAATATCCCCATGACTAAGGACTACTAAATCTATTTTAGTAATACCAAGACTCTTTAAAAAGACAACAATAGTATCTCCAATCGTAAAACTATCTCTTAGTTGCCACTCTTCCTTCGGATATTCCATCTCTCCTCCACTATCGATTAAAACAATATCTTTTCTATAAGGAGAAATTATCAAAGATGAATCTCCTTGACCAACATCTAAATAGTAAACATAACCATTCCAATCAAAATAAAGTGAAAATTTAACTAATAATAAAACACTAATCAAAAACATAAATAATTTTAAATTAATACCTCTAAAAAACAATAATCCCGAATAATATATAATAATAAAAATCAAACTCATTTTAGGAATATTAATTAATAACTTAAACTCATTAAAGAACAAAGACATTTTTTCAAATAATAATATAATCAAAAAATAAAAAGGCTCCAAAAAAGAAAAAATATAAGTTAGTAACGTTAAAGGATATAACAAAAAAGACACTATCGGACCAAAAATAACATTAATAAAAACTGAAAACATATTAAATTCATAAAAAGTATTTATAGTTACTGGCAAACTAGCAAAAAAAGCTACAAAAGAAATCTTAAACAATTTAACAAACCAAACACCTTCAAACTTACAATAAATCAAAAAGAAAGTTGTAACAACAGAATACCTAAATCCTAAATTTAAATATAAATTTGGATTTACAACAAGAAGAATTAAAACTGTAAATAAAAGAGAATACAAACTATTTAATTTAAATACATCTAAAATCAAAAAAAACACAACAGCTCTACATAAAGATGGCGGAAAATCAGTAATAAACAAATACATCACTAAAAACAAATATATAAACAATTTATAATACTTTATCTTACATAATAACTTTCTAAGAAACAAACACAATAATCCCACATGCATCCCTGAAATAGCAAATAAATGACTAATTCCATTAATTCTATAACTTTCTACTATTTCCTCATTCATAAAAGACTGATCAGCAAAGATCAAAGCATTAATATAAGAATTTGTTACACTCACATCATCCCTCATTAAATAACTTCTAATTCCATTAATAAAAGATATATCATCATCATTAATCTTTAATTCCTCAACAGACATAACATGATAAATATTTACACTTTTTAAATACTCAGAATAATTAAAAGTATTAGGAATAGTGTTTACTTCTTCTTTGTTAAGAACTCCACTTACATAAACATTTATCCCTCTAAGAATATTATTAATTAAATATTCCTTTTCTTCATAAGATTTAATATTATAAAAACATTTAACTAATTCTTTAGCTTTAAGGGTAAAACTTAATAAATCTCCCTCTATATAATAATCTACTATTTCCCCATTTAAATTAGCATCACCAGAATCATAAACACTTTCAAGATTATTAAATCTAATTAAAAATATAAAAAAACTACAAAGAAATAAAATCTTTAATATTATTAAACGTCGCTTGACCAATTCCTGAAACATTCATAAGTCCCTCTAAATTACTAAAATAGCCATTAACTTCTCTATATTCTATAATTGCAAGAGCTCTAGATTCTCCAATACCTGGCAATGTCATTAATTCAGTTAAAGACCCACTATTAATTGATACTTTATCACTACTTGATTCATTCTTTATACCAGGAATAAATATATACATTCCATCAACAACCTTAGAAGCCATATTAATACTTCCTACATCTGCATCAGTAGTTAAACCACCAGCTAATAAAACAACATCCTCTATAATTAATTCTTGATCCACCTCATAAACACCAGGATTAAGTACTTCTCCTTTAATATCAACATGAATTTTCACACTCTCAATATTCTGAACAGTATTATAATTATTACTTACATCAACATTAGAAAAAATAGTATATAAAACACTTCCAATAACTAAAAATAATAAACATCCTCCAATAAATAACCATTTGTGTAACCTAATAAAATCCATAAAAAAATACCTCCTATTTATATATTAAATAAGAAGTAATTAAATCCTTTATAATTTAACAATTTTTTTAGTTTGATTATAATCATGATTCTCTATTGCTACTCTTTGAACAACAAACAACATAACTATTGTATTTATGCAAAATGACCCACCATATGATAAGAACGGTAAAGGAACACCAGTTAATGGAATAGCTCCTAAAACTCCTAACAAATTAACTAATATATGAGCAAGTAATAATAAAAATACACCATAAGCTAAAACAGAATTTCTAATATTACCAGCTTCTTTAGCAATTTTAAACACACGCATCAATAACACAAAATACATCACTACAACAAATATCCCAAATAGCAATCCTAATTCTTCAACTATTATTGGAAAAATAAAATCAGTATGTGCCTCAGGCAAATATAAATACTTTTGAGTAGATTCTCCTAATCCTTCACCAAATAAATTACCATTATTAATAGCAATAAATCCATTACAAACCTGGTAACCTGAATTAGTTTTATCTAAATATCTTTCACAAGGATCCCAAAAAGTTAAACGACCTAATTGATGTTCTGGTAATATCTTACCACCAGTAACAAATAACAACAACAAACAAATCGCTAACCCACTACCTAAAACTAAAGTAACCAGCCTTTTAAACTTAACAGGTATTGGAACCGAAAGAAAAATAAAATAACTAATAGCACCAATTATTATCGCCCCACCTAAATCAGGTTGTAATAAAATAATAACCGCCATTAAAAGTCCTACCAAAAAAGGAAACGAAGCATTAACAAATCGAACTTTTTTAACACTACTAAATCGATCATAATAAACAGCCATAAAAACAATTAATATTGATTTAGCAAACTCACTAGGTTGGACACTAAAGAATCCAAAATCATACCAACTCCGCGCTCCATTAGCAATAATCCCGTATCCATACAGCCCTAATAAAGCAACAACTACTCCTATTAAAAATAAATTTGCAACACTTTTATATTTACTGGTAGGAATATTTAAAACAAAAATAAATCCTATTGCAAACGATAATACAACAAAGACAAGTTGCCGTATAAAATAATAATTAGATGGAACAAAATATCTTAATACAGCAGCTACACTAGACGCTGAAAATATCATTATACATCCAAAAATACTGAACAATACCATCAGTAACAATAAAAATAAATCCATCTTTAAAAACATCTTCTTCATTGTATTCTCCTACAATTAAATATAACATAAAAACAACAATTTTAAAACTAATTTTAAAAAAGTATGTCAAAAATCATACATAACTAATAAACTATAATAGATACATTAAGGAGGTAACATATGTATTATTACGGAAACAACGGGTACAGCAGTTATGGTTGTAACCCAGCACCATATGCTAATTACGTAGGTACACCATATGGTTATGGTTCAAACGCATGCATCTGGATAGTCCTATTCATTCTTTTAGTTATCATTATAGGAGCCGGATACACATTTAATCAAAATGCTTAAAGAGATACATTATCTCTTTTAATTTTGTCCAAAATCTGATAAAATAACATCACTGAGGTGAATTTATGGAAGTACCAAATATTAAAATAATCAACGAATCAAATAAATTATTAAGAAAAGTTAGTGAAGAAGTTACTTTTCCTCTATCTAGTGAAGATAAAAAAACTATCAAAGATATGATGAAATACTTAGAACTATCTCAAATAGAAGATATATCTGAAAAATATAACTTAAGACCAGGTATGGGTCTTGCATATATTCAATTAGGACTTCCAAAAAGAATATTTGTTATAGCTTACTTAAATGAAGACGATACATTTGAAAGACACATTGTAATTAATCCAAAAATAATAAGTACAAGTGAAGAATTAATCTATGTTGGCGAAGGCGAAGGCTGCCTAAGTGTAGATCGTGAAACAACAGGAATTGTTCCAAGACACGCCAGAATAACAGTTAAAGCACAAGATTTAAACGGAGAATATTATACAGTACGAGTTAGAGAAGATATATCAGTAGCTTTCCAACACGAAATAGATCACTTAAATGGAATCATATTTACAGATCATATTGATCCAAAAAATCCATTTAAAAACGCTAATAAAATGAGAGAATTATAAACACAGTGATGTGTTTTTTAGGTGGATTATGAGAGAAGAAATATTAAATAAATATAAAAACGAAGACAAACTCTTCGCAGCAACTATTATAGACAAAATAAACAAATATCAAAAAACAAAAAAAGAAATATATACTAATTACTTAACTCCTACAGAATATAACATCGCTATAAGTATTTTAAATAAATATAAAACCCCCTACACTACATATGACCACTTTGAACTATTAGAAAGAAAACTAATCTCTATATCAAATGAACCAAACTTTGATTATATTAAAACTATAAAAATAATCAATAAATCTCCAAAGACATTAGAACATAAAGACTATATGGGAGCATTATATAATTGCGGAATAAAAGAAAATAATATAGGAGATATATTCATTACTGATGACCACTGTATTTGTTTTACAACAAATACAATCCTAGATTACATTCTATATAATATCCAAACTGTTGGAAACAACAACGTATTAATAGAAGAAATAAATAAAGAAGAAGTAAATATAACAAACAATCTAGAAGATATATCCTTCACTTCTTCATCATTAAGAATAGATGCTATCATAGCCAAACATTTTAAAATGAGTAGAAATCAAGCTAATGAATTAATCAAAAAGAAAAACCTATTCATCAACACAAAAAACACCTTTAATAATTCATATATCTTAAAAGAAAACGACATAATAGCTTTAAGAAGATACGGTAAATTTAAATATCTAAATTCTACTCCAACAAGAAAAGAAAAACTATTAGTAAATATAAAAGCATATAAATAAGAGAACTAAAATTAGTTCCCTTGTTTTTCTTCTAAATTAACACTTACTAATTTAGAAACCCCACTCTCTTGCATAGTAATTCCATAAAGAACATCAGCATATTCCATAGTCTTCTTTTTATGAGTAATAACTATAAATTGGTTGTTCTCTTTTTTATTTTCCAAATAATTACCAAAAGTAGCAACATTCGCCTCATCCAAAGCCGCCTCAACTTCATCGAGTACACAAAAAGGGACAGGCTTAACATTAAGTATTGCAAACAATACAGCAATAGCAGTCAAAGTTTTTTCTCCTCCAGAGAGTAAATCAATTGAATTCAATCTCTTACCAGGAGGTTCAGCGATAATCTCAACTCCAGAATTCAATAAATCATCAGGATCAGTTAATTTTAAATAACCACTTCCGCCTTTAAATAATTGTTTAAAGACACTAGTAAATTCCAGTTGAATCTTTTCAAAAGTTTCCTTAAACTTATCAACCATTATTTCATCCATCTCCAAAATTAAATCATTAAGTTCTCCAACAGCCATTAACAATTCCTCACGA
This sequence comes from uncultured Muribaculaceae bacterium, assembly GCA_964370475.1. Lineage (GTDB taxonomy): Bacteria > Bacillota_I > Bacilli_A > RF39 > UBA660 > CAYJCL01. The sequence goes on from CAYJJI010000001.1 coordinate 16,476, forward strand.
CTATTAACTAAAAATTCATATCTTTCATTAATTCTATCAAATTCCTCTATAGCTCCTAAATTAACAACTCCTAATTTTCTTATCTTAGTTCTTAGATCACCGACTATCAAACGAGCATTCTCAACCTCAATATCAAGATTATATTTACTTTTAGCAAGTTCATAAGTTAATGAGTAATCATCACTTAAAGATATTAATAAATTATCTAACTTAACACCTATCTTAGATTCTTCAATTTCTAAAGATTTCATCTTCTCTAAATGCTTATTATACTTACCATTCTCTATCCTATTAGTATTCTCTAAATCACTAATTAAAGTATTAATATCAGTCTTTTGATTTTTAAGTTTGTCTAACTCTTTAGACAATCTATCTCTATGAGCAGAAATATCATATAATGAAGTTAAAATACTATCTAATTCTTTATCTAAAGAATTAGATAAAGACATTTCGTTATTACTTAAATTTCTTTCTAAGTCATTAATTTCATTATCTATTTTTGTAATACTCATTTCCTTAACATTAATTAATTCAGTTAATGAAACTTTTTCTAATAAAAACTTATCTCTATTACTAGATATAGATTCTATACTTTTTCTTAAATTATTAATCTTATCTTGATATTCCTTATTTTTAAGCTCTAATAACTTATTATTATCAACTAATTCAGATAACTTACTTTTATCCAAAACATTACTAAAATTTTTAGAATGCCCACCACTTAATGAACCCCCAGTATATAATATTTCTCCATCTAAAGAAACAACTCTATACTTATAATTAATTAATTTACCAATTTTATTTAAAGTATCTATATTATCAACAACTATTGTATTACCTAAAATATTCTTAATAACATCATCATACAAATCATCATAATCAACTAAATTAGAAGCAATATTAATAAATCCATCAACATTAATTAATCTCATCGTAGAATCATCTATATATCTTGATTTAATTACTGATAAAGGATAAAAAGTAGCTCTACCTAACTTATTATCTTTTAGATAAATTATAGCTTCTTTAGCACTTTTCTCATTATCTACTACAATAACACTACTACTAGCTCCTAAGATTAAATCAATTGCTACTTGATACTTACTTTCTATTTTAATTAAATTACTAACTATATTATGAATACCCTTTAATCTAGGATTAGATAAAACATTCTTAACAGCATACGGAACCTTATTATTTTGTTCAATATTATTCTTAAGTATTAAAGCTTTATTTTCACCCTCTAATAACATTCTACTATTATATCTAACATCTTCTTCAAGCTTATTAATATCTCTAAAAATACTATTATATTCATTATTTACATTTTCAATCTTATCTTCTAATTTCTTTAAATCAATTTTATAATTATCATACTCATCTTTTAAAGATAACTTAGTATTATTAGCATCCAATAATTTTTCTTTTAAAACTAATACATCATCTTTTAACAAATCATCATCAACAGAATGTTTCTTTCTTTCTAAAATAACTTGTTTCTTAACTTCGATATCAGCTATTTCTTTATTAATAGAAGTAACCTTACTAATATAATCATTAATAGACTCATCAAGTTTTAATAAAGTCAACTTATTAAGCTCTATCTGATTAATAATTCCACTATTATCATGATTCAATGAATTTTTTTCATCACCAAGAATCTTTAATTCATCTCTAATAACTTCATATCTATCATTTAATTCCCCAATATCATGAGTAATTAAAGAAATTTCTACATCAGATAATTCTTCATGATACTTCTTATATAATAAAGCACTCTCTCTTTGTTTTCTTAAAGGTTCAATAGTAGTAGATAATTCACTAATAACTAAATCAACTTTTTCTAAATTATCTTTAGTTTTATCTAATTTCCTAATAGATTCTTCTTTTCTTTTTTTATATTTAAGAACAGAAGCAGCTTCTTCAAATATTCCTCTTCTATCACTAGCTTTACTATTTATTATATCTCCAACACTACCTTGAGAGATAATATTAAAAGATTCCTTACCAGCTCCACTATCAGTAAATAAATCAGTAATATCTTTTAATCTAACTTTACTATTATTTATATAATATTCATTTTCTCCAGTCTTATAAACCATTCTTTTTATTTCAATTTCTGAAAAAGGAGAATTTAAATAACGATCTCTATTATCAAACGTAAGAGCAACCATAGCATAATTATGACTACTTCTTGATTCACTACCAGAAAAAATAACATCTATCATGCTATTCTTACCTCTTAAATTTTTAACCGACTGTTCACCTAATACCCAACGAATTGCATCAACTATATTACTCTTACCAGAACCATTAGGACCTACTACACAAGTAGTTCCAGGTTTTAATAATATCTCAGTTTTATCAGCAAACGACTTAAATCCTTGAGCTTTAATTTGCTTTAAATACATCTACTTCAACTCCTACTTTGCTTGTTTTAAAAAAGCTTCATAAGCTGCTCTTTGTTCAGCTTCCTTCTTATTCTTCCCACTACCTCTACCAAACGTTATTCCATCAATTACCACATCAATAACAAATAACTTATCATGAGCTGGACCAGTTTCAGAAACAACTTTATAAACCAATGATTTTCTAGTAGTTTGAACACATTCTTGCAACGCTGTTTTATAATCATCATAAAATATATGATTATCATCAATAAAAGGAATAACAACTTTAGTAATATAATCTTTAGCTACTAAAAAACCTTTATCTAAAAATATAGCTCCAATAATACTTTCAAATATATCCGCAATAATGGTTGCATTAACATCACTAGATTGTCCTTTACCAACACGTATATAAGGAATATACCCAACAACCTTAGCATATTCATATAAAGCATTTTCACAAACATAACGAGCTCTAATCTTACTTAATTCACCCTCATTTAAAGAGTATTTAAAATATAAATACTCAGAAACTACAGCACTAAGTATAGAATCCCCCAAAAACTCCAAACGTTCATAATTCTCACATCCATGTTCATTAGAATAAGATTTATGAGTCATAGCACTCACAAAATTATCACTATTAAGTTCTATATTATATTTCAATAAAAAGTCCATTATAATCACCTTCAATAATTATACCATATTATAAGACATAATTAAATATAAACAGACCATAAAAAAAGATTAAAATTAATTCTTAATTAATTTTAATCCATTGCTACCACCACAGCTAATTCCAAAAGAATCTAGTTTCTTTTTAATTTCTATAATCCTTTTATTAAGTTTTTTCTGTTCTCTAAGACTAGTAGTAGAATAATCAGATATTTCATCTAACCCTATTCCAAATACTTTATAAAAAGTAAGAATAACTCCGTTTGTTGAATTAGATACCTCTTCTCTAATAATATCCAAATCATCAAACTCTAAAATTTCAGCTAGAGTATATTTATTACTACTTATAAAACATACTTCCTCAGCATATTTTTTATTTATATAATTTTTTTCACGCTTAAATAATTGAAAATCTATCACACTTATCGTAGTACGATCAAAAACTCCAGATAAATCTTCTCCAAAAAACTCTTGATAATTTTTTGCATACGTAGGAAATCTTCTCACAAAATATTCCTTTGATAAATTTGGAAAACAATCTTCAAACGTATATTTTGTAACAAAATTGTTCCCTCTAGTACTAAATATATCATCGTTAACTTGAACATCACCAACTCTATTATTCTTAATACATAAAGTTTCAGCTAAAGCAATAATATTTTCATCATGCATTAAACGATTCAAAGCCTTTTCTTCAATTTGTCTAACTCTTTCACGACTAATTTCAAATGATCTACCAACTTCTTCTAAAGTATGAGGTTTTCCAAAAGGTTCAAAACCAAATCTCATTTTAATTATTAAAACACTTCTTTCATCCAATAACTTTTCAAATTTAAACAATTCATCAAAAAGAATTTGATTTTCCAAATTATCATACTCAAATGTTGCATCAACATCTTCTATTACAGAACCTAAATCGGTATCGGTTTCTTCGTTAAGCGGACTATCTAATCTATACATAGGCAATAATAATTTTTCCATTTGTTTTATATCCTCAAAAGATAAATTAGAATTCTCAACAATCAATTCAAACGTTAACGAACAACCTAATCTAACACTTAAATCATTTTTAAACCTAGTATACCATTTTAGTTTTTCCGCCAATTTGGCAGGCACTCTAATATCCTTACCATGATAATAAATCGCAGATAACACTGATTGCTTAATCCACCAAGTAGCATAAGTAGAAAACTTATATCCTCTTGTATGATCAAATCTATCAACAGCATTCATTAAACCTATATTACCCTCTTGTATTAAGTCTTCTAAACCAAGAGTAGATCCTTGATAACGTTTAGAAATAGTAATAACTAATTTCAAATTATTATATAAAAATTCCTTCTTCGCTAATTCATCACCAGTTCTGATTTTTTCAAACATTGTAAACTCTTCATCTCTAGAATAAAATAAACCATCTTTTATATCATCAATATATAAACTTAATGCAGTATTTTCACTTCTAGGATCAATTTTATCAACAAAAAACCACTCTGTCTTAAACTCAAATCCCCTAATTAAAGTATATCTTTCAATAATTAACATAAAATCAACTGACTTATTTATATAATTCTTATTCCCAAGAATTATTTCTCCATAAATTAAATCAAAATTCATTAATATCTTTTCATCATATTTCAATATAAAATCAATCAAATCGACAATATCTAATTCCTTATTTACAACCAAACAATTCTCAATTAATTTATTAATTTTACTTGCAAAGATTAAAGCGTCCTGACAATTACTTTTAATAATTGTTTTCACTTTTTCTTCTATGTTTTTCAACAATATTTTATCACTTTTTTCCATATTCTTCCCCTCGGACGTGTATTATAGCACAAACACTACAATTTTTAAAGAAAAATATAGTTTAAAATCAAGAAAAAAGACTAAAATTAATAATTATTTAATTCTAATCTTCTAGACATATTACATTCTTCTTCCCAAGAAATAAAATTAGTAACCAAATCATCACTATTAAATGCTCCATATTTAACTAATATCTCTTGAATTTCAGCAATTCTATTTAAAATTTTATTTCTTTGTCTAACATCAACATTACCATAATCACTAAGTAAATTAAATTCATTACCAAAAACTTTTTCAAACAATTCTACTTCTTCTTCACTAGAACTTAATACCAACATATTAATAAGTTTAAAATCTGAAATATTTAAAATATCAACTAAAGTTAATTTATTCTCTAAAGCATATTTCAATTCACTAGCTACTGTACTATTTATATAATACCTACTTTTACTCAAAGCTCTTAAAAAAGGAGAATCATGTTTAGTTTTATCAAAATCACCATCTAAATTAGCCCCAAAAGCTCTCTGAAACATTTCTAAATGTTTTGTAAACTTTGCAGCAAATGACTCACGAGAAATATTAGGTATATAATCCTCAAACTTTATTTGCACATCACCATGATGAGCCCTAGTATTTACAAAATCATCTTTATCTTTATCTCTACCGATACCCATTTCTAAAGCAAATTTAATAAATTCATCATTTTTTCTTAATTGCATTATAATCCTTTGTATTAACTGATGAGCTGCTTGTTTAGAAATACCATACATTTTTCCAATTTCAGAAGACGTATAAGTTCTATCAAAAGGTTTCAAACCAAAAGTCATCCTAAGAATTAATATCGCTTTAGAATCTAAATTACTAGTACCATTAAGTAACTGATCAACAGTTAAATTTTCAAGTACTTCGTCATATTCATTAATCGCACTTTTATCTTCAACAATAGAACTTAAAGTCAATTTACCATCTTCATCTATTGGTTCATCTAATCTAAGATTATGTACAAGCAATGATTGTAACTTAATAACTTTTTTATATGTAAATTTAGATTTATCAGCAATCATCTTCGCATTAGGTTCAAAACCTAACTTATCCATTAATTGTTTCTTAATCTTTTTATATACCGCTAAATCCTCATGAATATTAACTGGCATTCTAATATCACTACCATAATAATGAATTGCCCTTAAAACACCTTGTCTAATCCACCAAGAAGCATATGTAGAAAATTTATATCCCTTTTTATGATCAAACTTATCAATTGCAGATATTAAACCTAAATTCCCTTCTTGAATTAAATCTTCAAAACTAAGTCCATATCCTACATGTTTTCTAGCTATAGCAATAACTAACTTTAAATTATTAAATAAAAAATTCTCCTTAGCAACTAAATCTCCTGATCTAATTTTTTCAAACATTAAATATTCTTCAGCTTTTGTATAATAATGGCCATTTCTAATTTCATTAAAATAATAACTAATAGATGAATTATCTCTATCACTATCAAGCTCATCACTCAAAAAAAATATATCAGTCTTTAGTTCCAATCCTCTAATTAAAGAATATCTTTCAAAAACAAACATAAACTCTACTGATTTACTAATATAATCATTATTATCTAGTAATATTTCCCCATATATAATATCTAATATAGATAATAATTTTAAATTATTATATAAAACATAATCAACAACATAAATAATATCTATGTTTTCTTTCAAAACAAACTCATTTATCTCATTATAAACAAGAGTTAAAGTAACAAACAAGTCACCACACTCATCATTAATTATTTTCTTAATTACTTTCATCAACGGATTTAATTCTCTGTTTTTTAATATCGCCATATAAACCACCTGCAAAGTATTATAACATAAACAAATTTACAAATGAAGAAAATTATAGTAAAATGAATATGGTGATATAATGAAATACTTTTTTATTGGTATTGTCTATATATATAAAATAACTCCCATAAACACACATAATCTATGTAGACACACCCCGACTTGCTCAACATATATGATTGAAGCTATAAATAAATACGGAACAATCAAAGGAATAAAATTAGGTATTAAAAGATTAGTTAAATGTAATCCAAAAGGAACACATGGCTACGACCCAGTACCTTAAAAGGAGTTAAAATGAAAAAATTAAAAAAATTATTAATAATAGGAATAATACCTCTAATACTAAGTGGATGTTTTAAAAGAGATACTCTAGAAGATATAAATATTCAAACTACTGTTTATCCAATAGAATACTTAGTAGAAAGATTATACGGAGACAACTCAAAAGTTCTATCAATATACCCTAACGAAGTAAACATTGAAGAATATGAACTAACAAAAAAACAAAAAGAATCAATAAGTGAATCACCAATATTTGTATATAACGGATTAACAGATGAAAAAGAAATAGCTAGAGATATACTAAACATCAATGAAGAACTATTAATTATTGATGTATCTTACGGACTAAAATACAATCATGTTCCTGAAGAATTATGGTTATCACCAGACAACTACTTAATGTTAGCCACTAATATTAAGAATAGTCTACAAGAATTTATAGTAAATAAAATAGTTAAAGAAGAAATAGATGAAAATTTTGGAATCCTAGAAGAAGAACTATCTTTACTTGATGCTGAACTAAGAAGCATCGGTAAAGACGCAAAAGAAAATAATACTAATACAATTATTACAAACGATCCATTACTCAATTACTTAGAAAACTATGATTTTGAAGTAATTAATATTTTTGATGATGAATATATCAATGAATATAATGAAATATTAGAAGATACTGACACAATATATTTAAGAGATGATCAAGAAACACCAGAAGAATTATTAAATATAATTGAAGAAAAAGAAATAACAACAGTTCTTATTGATGTAATGACTACATTAGATGAAACACAAAGAGAAAATAATAAAGATTACTTATCAATTACAACTTCATTTGTTGAAGTATTAAGAACAAAAACAAAAATTGATTAAAAAAAACTTGATAAATTCAATTAGATATAGTAAAATATATCTAGTGCTTTGGAGCAGTACTCAAGAGGCTGAAGAGGCGCCCCTGCTAAGGGTGTAGATCGGGTAACTGGTGCGAGAGTTCAAATCTCTCCTGCTCCGCCATAAAAAAATAAAGTCATTTACATGACTTTTTTTCGTGTCCTAATATCTTAGGATTATTAACCAAATAATTATTTAACGAATCTCTCTTAAGTTTATAACTACCAATAATAAATAATAAAGAAAAAATAATTAAAGAACTAATAATAACAATATTAACAATACCCATATCTTGATTATATAAATAATATATAACTGCTAAAAACAAACCTACAATTCCCATAATATTTAACCTCATCAAACGATTCATCTGTTCTCTACCTCTATCAGTATTCATATAACTAATATAAACTTCATCATAATCTTTTTTACTTAATTTTTGAATTTTTAACTTCATAAAAACACCTCACTTAAATAGTAACACAAAAAAAGTAAAACATAAAGTTTTACTCAACATCATTTCTACTTAATATATAAGCAGGTCTCTTCCTAATGGTACTAAATACTGGAAATAAACCAATAATTAAGTTAAATCCAAATACTAATACAATTGTTATAAATAACATTAAAGGACTAACTAAAGAAATCATTTCTAGTACTTCAATTGAAGATAAAATATAATACATAATCAATATACCAGGTAAACTAGCTAATATTGATATTGCAAATATTTCTCCCATAAACATCTTAAAGATATCTAATCTCTTAACCCCTATTGCTCTATAAATACCAACTTCTTTAACTCTTGACATAAAAGAAGCCCTTACCATAAAGAATATTTCAACCAAAGATATAACAAGTACTACTACTGAAATCATATATATAATACTCGTCTCACTACTAACTGCAATTTCATAATTATTTTTAGAAAATTCATAACTATCCATAGCATTTATATCCATAGATTCATAATAAGCTAAAGTACTATCTTTATCATCAGACATAATAGCTATTGAAGAATAATTATTAAATAACTTATTTTTAATAAAATCATCAGATACTAAATTATAGAAAATATCATCACTAGAATAAAAGCCTGAAATAACATATTCAACATCATTAATTATATATTTACTACCTACTTTGTATCCGTAACTATATTCTTCCTTCATCATTACTTCATTTAATCCAATAGGAGCACTACCTTTAGTAATTTCAACACTATCACTAAATAAACTATAACTAATCATTGAATCAACATAATACTCACCATTAAAGTGATACATATAAGAATACAAATAATCTTTCATTACATATATAGATTTATCTATTCCATTAATTACTCCAACAACTGAAATATCTTTATCATAATCATTAGATAACTTAAGACCTATCATATCTTCATAATTAAATATTCCTTGATTAATCATATCAATATCTTCTAACAATTCATTGGCATAATATGAATCAATTACTACTTCATAACCATTACTAGGTAATTTACCATATATTAAATCATCTTCATTTAAATAATCACTAGCTGCTATTGAAGTATTTAAATAAATATCATACTTAAATTGATCATACTTAGTATTAAGTAATGAAAAATTATATTTAGACTTATTAGGTACTAGATATAAAACTCCAGGAGCTTCTTCATAAACTTTAAGATTATCTATTGATAATCTTCCGGTATCAGCAACTAAATAGTTTCTATTTATATCTAAAAAAGAACTATCATCAACAGTAAATCCTCTATTGAATACTCCAACAGCAAATAAAGTAAACATTGCAGATCCAAAAAAACCTAATAACAATATTTTTTTAAGAAAAGAATAACCAAATACTTTCTTAAATCCTCCAGTAATAAAATTTAAGAATCTAAATATAGAAGTATACTTCTTTTCTTTAGTTTTAATAACACTATCTAAATTAAAATCATACTTATCTATATCACTTTTAGAAGTCTTTTTATAATGATCGTTAACTAATTCTATATTAGTATGTTCATCAATTACTTCCAACCTAGATGGACTCTCTATATAAATATTACCATTCTTAACAACTATATTTAAATTAATCTTTTCCTTATCATCTTGATAAACATTAAAAGTATAATTATCTTTCTTAATATTCGAAATATTTTTAAAATCTTTTAAATATATTCTATTCTCTATAACATATTCCAAATCTTTAATATCTTTATTCTCATAATCATCAATTACTACTCCATCTTTAATTTTAATGATTCTAGTAGCATAAAACTGCGCTAATGATTCTTCATGAGTAACTAATATTACTAACTTATCTTTAGCTATAGCAGAAATAATTTTCATGATTTCTAAAGAATTTTTACTATCTAAATTCCCTGTTGGTTCATCAGCTAAAATAATATCAGGGTCTTTAACAATAGCTCTAGCAATAGCAACTCTCTGTCTTTCACCACCTGATAACATTGAACAAGGTCTTTTCTTATAACGAATCATATCAACACGTTCTAAAGCAAATAAAACCCTATCTTCAATTTCTTTCTTATCCTTAAGACCAATCATCTTAAGAACAATCTCAACATTTTGATATACAGTCATATTATTAACTAATTTATAATCTTGGAATATATAACTAATATGATTATTTCTAATTCTATCAACTTTACTCACTATTTTACTACTCATTAATTCATCATTAATTTTAATAGATCCCTTACGTACTTTATCTAAACCACCAATTACATTTAAAAGAGTTGTTTTACCACATCCAGAAGGTCCTAATAAAGCAACTAGTCCTTTATTATCAAATTCTAAAGAAGTCCCTTCAATCGCTTTAACTTTATTTCTACCACGGTTAAAAGACTTAAATACATTTTCTATCTTTATCATCTTAAACCTCCTCACCTAATGTAGTAATAATACTTTTCTTAAACAACTTACTAGCAAATCTAATACTAATTAAATAACTCATCAATATTATTACAATATATAAACCAATGAAATGTGATATATTCAAATACTCAGTAATTATATTAAATAAACTAAAATCAATCAAATTAATAACTACCATAAATAATAAATAAGCAATACTAGCTACTATGAACAATTCCCCAATTAATAACTTCTTAGCTACACCCTTACTAGCTCCGAGCATTCTTATCGTAGTATAATAAATATTACGAGATTTTAATATTAACTTAATAACAAAATAACAAATAAAGAATAACAATACTATCATTCCTAGTGTAACTAAATTATTAAACACTTCCATTAAATCATTACCATCATAAGAATATAAAGTATCAACTACTGCAATACTATCATAACCCATACTCTTTAATTCATCCTGCACTATATCAATGTTATCTACATTATCTACAAACAAACTTCCTTGATCATACTCACCATTTAAATAATAAAGTAAAACAAGATCATCACTATTAATTTTAATTTCACTTTGATAAGTATCTGCTCCAGTTTCTATTTTAAATATTTTAGTAATCTTAAAAGTCTTAGTAATATCTCCATTAGTAATAACCAAGTTTTTATTTAAACAATTATTACAATAAGAACTAGTAACATAAACTTCACCAACAGGAACATCATCATCTTCTGAAACATAATTATAATTAAAACTATCTTGATTATCTATCTTTACTTCAAGTCCTTTTGAATCATAAGAAGCAAATAATATAGAAATATCTAATAAAGCACTTTCGCTAGCATAAACATTAGTATCATAATAACTATAACTAGGTTCAATTATTTTAATCCCAGAAACAACCAAATCTTCAACTAAACTAGACATATTACTATAAGTAGAAAAACTTTGCCCTATCAACAAACTAGGATCAGAAAAATAATAATCAGGTGCTTCTATAATAATCTCACGATCATTACTTGGCATCGATCCATAATCAAGTTCACCATCAAACTCTGAAATATTATTCGGAATAGCTGAAAGATATGCCGAATGCTCACTAAATTCCATTTCTAATCCACTATCTAGTAATATATCATTAGGAAATACCCTATCAACATAATCTATACTAAGTAAACTATCAAATTCACTATCACTAATAGTAGAACCATCTTCTTTAGTAAACATAACCCTAGTAGGATCTAAATCTCTTAATTGCCAGTTTTCACCTTTTTGATTAGATAAAACCTCATCTTGTCTATCTAATCCAAATTTACTTAAAATAGCAGTAGTCATAAACAAAAATATAAATAATAACAACACAAACTTAGGAATAATATTAAAAGTATTTCTAAACATTAATCTAACTTTTTCAAAAAAGGTAATAGAATTAACATTAACATCTACTATATTTTTACTCTCTACTTTCTTAATAACTTTATCTTCTAAAACTTTACCATCATTCATTCTTATCTTACGAGTTGCATATTCTTCCAGTTGCTCATAATTATGAGTAACAACAACTACCAAACGGTCTTTAGATATACTATGTAATACACTTAAAACTTCTTTAGCAGATTTACTATCTAAATTACCAGTCGGTTCATCAGCTATAATAATAGGAGAATTCTTAGCTAAAGCTCTAGCTATTGAAACTCTTTGCTTTTGTCCTCCAGATAATTTAGAAACTTTTATTTTAGCAAATTTAGTTAAATTAACTACTTTAATTAATTCGTTAACTTTATCTTTAATATCACTACCTTTATAGCCGTTTAACAATAACGATAATTCTATATTTTCATATACAGTATAAGAAGTAATAAGATTAAAATTTTGATAAACATTACCAACATATTTTCTTCGGTAATCTTCATAATCTAATTCACTATAATGACTTGTTTCCAAACCATTTATATACATTTCTCCTTCTTCATAACTATCAAGTCCACTAATTACATTTAATAAAGTAGATTTACCACTACCAGATTCCCCAGTAATTACTATAAACTCTCCAACGTTAAATTCTAAACTTATTTTACTTATCCCACTTGCAACCATTCCTTTGGAAGCATAAAACTTAGATACATTTTTAAGTTTAATCATCATATCATCTCCTAGGATTATTATAACACAAAAAAAAACTAGTTAAAACTAGTTAATTTCAAATGGTGACCAGTACGGGGTTTGAACCCGTGAATGTATGCGTGAAAGGCATATGTGTTAACCACTTCACCAACTGGCCACGAAATGGTGGGCCTGGGGGGACTTGAACCTCCGACCTCACGCTTATCAGGCGTGCGCTCTAACCACCTGAGCTACAAGCCCATTCCGTTACAACTATTTAATTTTATCGCATTAGCAATAAAATTGCAAGTCTTTTTTTAAGACTATCTAAATATATCACAATTTTTTTAATAATACAAGTAAAATTAAAAATTCCTGATTAAAAATTAAAATGGTGGACTGTCAGGGATTCGAACCCTGGACCCACTGATTAAGAGTCAGTTGCTCTACCAACTGAGCTAACAGTCCAACGACTAGTTAATTATATCATATATAAATTAAAATTCAATAACTATTTAAAATATCTATATAATTTATTAGTCTCTAAATTTTCACCCTTTATTCTAGCAAGTTCTGATACTGAAGTAATCTGATACCCCTTCTCCATTAACCCTACCACTATATCTTCAATAGCATTAGCAGTACTCAAATGAATATCATGAAGTAATATAATATCACCGTCACTTACATCATCTAAAACATTTTTAACTATTTGAGAAGAATTCTTAACAGCCCAATCTCTAGAATCTATAGACCAATTAACAAATATATAATCAGTACTATCTAATAAAGCTTTACTATAGCTACCATAAGTCGGTCTTAATAACGTTAAATCAGTACCACTTATAGCCTTATATAACTCATTAGTTTTATTAAGCTCTAAATCCTTATTAGAATTACTAATACGCGTTAAATAAGGATGAGAATAAGTATGATTTCCTATTTCATATCCAGAAGAATAAACACTCTCAAAAACACTAGGAAACATAGCCATATTAACTCCTAACATAAAGAATGTAGCATCAACATCATACTCGTTTAAAACATCAACTATCAAAGAAGTATTATTCGTTGGACCATCATCAAAAGTAAGTGCAACAGTCGGCTTTTCTGGATCTAACTTATTTAAATTTAGTTCACTAGATTTATCACGATCACATACAAAGACAAAATTTTCATCTACTTCACAAACTAATAAAACATCTATTGTAAAATCAAAATCATGATCAGTAATATTAACCAAAATATTAGAATCAACAACGCTAACACTATTTAAATCAACATCTAAAGTTTTATATATATAAGAAGGATACTTATTTTTTAACATTTCTCCAAGAATTACATGATTATCAAAAGTATTAAACACTTCCGATATATCCTTATATTCCTCACTATCTTTATTTACAATATAATTAACCTCATCATTATAAGCATTAAAGTACATATCATTAATATCATTAATAGTATAAGAATCACTATTAAAAATACCCTCATCAACTACATTATCAGAAGCAATATCATAATCTATCGGAGAATAACAAAAATAAAATAAAAAAGAAATAAAACAAAAAGAAATCATTAAAATATATAATCTATTATTCATATATCCTCCTATAAAGATTATACTATATAAAAAGAAAATAATAAATATTAAAAAAATAATTGCAATAAAATTGATAATATGATATTATTAACAAGTAATGCAAATGGACCTCTAGCTCAGTTGGTTAGAGCATCCGGCTCATAACCGGACGGTCGTAGGTTCGAGTCCTACGAGGTCCACCATTTGTTGCAGGCGTGGCGAAACTGGCAAACGCACTAGACTTAGGATCTAGCGGAGCAATCCTTGGGGGTTCAAGTCCCTTCGCCTGCACCAGTTAAGTAAAATAAACAATCACAAGATTGTTTTTTTATTTATATTAATATATAATTATTATAGAAAGGAACATATTAATGAATCCAATTATAATAATATTTATAATAATATTAGCAATAATGTTTATGACACCTATCATTTTTATCTTCTCAACTAAGACAAGAAACAAAGTGGTATCTAACATGATAAAAGGTCAAAAAGAATTACTAAAAAGCTCTAAAGATGATATGAAAGACATATTAACAGAACTAGGAAGTATTTCAGCAGAAGCTCAAAAGAACATCATCGATAAAAATGAAGAAACATTAAAATATAATGCAAACAAAAGTGCTGATATTAATAAATCAGCAGTAGAAACTACAGCAAGAGCATTTAAAAAAGGGTTTACAGAAGACGAAGATATATTCTGTAAGCACTGCGGTAATAAAATCGATACCGATTCAAAATTTTGCAAAAAATGCGGTAAAGAACAATAAAAAATAGTCCTTATGGACTATTTTTCTTGCAAATATTTCAGTAAATCAACTTTAAATTTATCTTTATCAGCATTAGCTTTAGATATCATTATCCCCTTATAAGTAGTTAACTCAGATCTATGACCTTCAATTAAAATCTCAACAGGACTAATTTTATCTAACATAACGATTTTTTCAGAATCATAAACAGTATAATGAAGTTTAACATCACCATGAACTTGACTAAACGTCTTATCACTAGGTAACTTCAACTCATAAGATACAGTACCTAACTTTTTATTTTCAGATACTAATTCTCCTAAAAATTCACCATTTCTTAAAGCTGGATAATATTCGAAGTTAATCTTTTTAAAAGCTAACATATTATACTTTTTCAAAGCTCTTTCTAACTTCTTAAATTCATTTTCGTTAATATAATCTAAAACATAACCTTTCATAATTAAACCCCCTAATATTCGTTTAATGAAACGTATTATAGCATAATAGATATTTTATGTCAAACATTGTAAACGATTCATTAAATCATTCTTCTTGTATACTCTTATCACCACGTAATATAATTATAGCACAAAAACATTTGTTTGTCAAATTCTGTAAACAAAAGGAAGGTTTTAACCTTCCTTTTTTAATTCTACAACAGTTAACCCACTATTAATACCATCATAATAATATTTAATAACATATGGTTTTGATTTTAACAAATCATGAGTCATTTTCCTTAAAACGTCCGTTCCTTTACCATGAAGTATCATTACTTTATCCCTTTTCATCATTAAAGATTCCTTCAAAAACTGTTCAACTAGAAATTTAGCAATAGCACTAGTTTCAGCATGGATATCAATATATTCACATTTAGCTAAAAAAGGATTATTCGTAATTTTGCACATATAACTTCTCTATTTGATCCATACTCGGTATAGATTTTCTAATTCCCAGTTCACTAACAGACAAGCTAGCTGCAATATTCCCATACTTAATAGCTTTTTCAAAATCTCCTCCAGCAGTTATAACATATGCATAAGCTGCTGCAAATACATCCCCTGCTCCATTAGTATCAACAACAGCAGTCTTAATGGCTGGTGAAATCTTTATTTCACCATCAACAGAATATAAAGCTCCATGTTCACCAAGTGTAATAACTATTTGAGCATGTTGTACTTTAGCTTTAAATTTATAATATAAAGTAGCTAAAGTAGACATATTATTAAAATCAACTTTGGCTCCAGAAATTTTTTCAGCTACTGATAAAGGACAAATAACATGCTTCATAAACTTAATTAAATCTAAAACTTCACTAGTAGCAAACTTTGGTCTTAACAAAGTTAAAGCTTTAGGAAATCTAGATATAGCACTCTTAGTAGCATAGCAATCATATCCATCACTAACTATTAAATCTGGATTAAAATCATAATCATATTTTTTTAACTTAGAAAATTCATCAGCCAAAGCTATAGTAGTAGCTTCTCCATTAGATTTATTTATTAAATTAACATTTAACATCGTATCTTTTTCAAAAGACATTTCAATAAATCTAACATCTATTTTAACTTCACTAAATTCACCTTTTATTCGGTTTCCATTAACATCATTACCAACAACACCAGCAAATGTAGTATCAACACCCCATTTAGCTAAAGAATAAGCAATATTAGCAGCTGTTCCACCACCACATCCATTTTTATTGTCAAACCAAAGGTTAGCTCCTTCCTTTATAAATTCATCCATAAGAATGTTATTATCATACGAAGCATTACCTATACATAACGTCTTTATCATTTAATCACCTTTTACTCTATTCCAATTATAATATAAATTTTAAATTCAATCAATAAAAATCTAAATTAAGATATAATCATAACTTAATTAAAATAAAAATTCATGTTTTTCAACATGAATTATTTACTAAGCACAAGCTCATTATTAATTGATTCTTTAAGTAATTGTTCTATTTCTTCTTCATCCAAACGAGCTCCACCATATTTGTTAACTATATAAGCATCATTTCCAATTTTTTCATTATTATAATAACTCAGAATATAATATGGTTTATAAAAACCAAAATCTAAACTATCATACATATCATCATCAAGTGCATTTTTAATAACATCATTATGTGGATTATGATTAAATAACGTCCCATATAAAGCTATAACTATTTCACCATCAAAATCCATAGATTCACCATATTTAATTTCATAATAATCCGATAAAGAATTATAAATATCTTTAGTAGCAATATTAAATTTCTCCATATCACTATCACTCAATTCATAATTTCCATCTCCATAACAACTTTCACGCATCAATCCATAAACTCTGATATTATCAAACAAAGTAAATGCTTTATCTGAATCGTCATCTAACTTCATTAATTCCTCAACTATAGGTTGATAACTTTTAGTAAAATAAGTCTTTCTTAAAACATCTTCTCCAACTATTTTTTCAAAAGGTATAGTTAAAGCAACGAGATCATTATATGAAACACTTGCCATATTCAACTGCCTGTTAACTCTATTTTCTACATAATCCATAGCAAAACGTTCAGTAAGGCCTTCAAAAAACATGTTATCATATAATGTTAGAAAAATATCATAATAATATACATAATCCATTAAAAACTGATCATCATTTCCAATCAAATGTAACAACTCATGAATTATAGTCCCATACGAAGAATCTGTGATATCGTTAGTTAAATAATTAGAAGTTCCAGAAAGCACAATTCTATTTCTAGATGTACCAACATGAGTATACATCCCAGCATAATCAAAGTTCAAACTTTCTTCACTACCGTATGGATAATATACAAAGTGAAGTTCAGATAAATTTTTCAAAAGAACATTGAAATTAATATACTCTTTGTTATTTTCAAAAATAGCAATATGTGTAATCAAAAATTCTCTTTCCTCATCAGTTAACTTAGAGTTATTATTTAAAACAGAAACTATTTCTTCATAATTATACTCTCCTCTATCTTCATTGTTATTAATAACAGAATACAGAGGGTATTCAACTTTATCTTGAATAATATTAGGCAATAAATCATACCCTAATAGCGAAATATTTAAAATAACAACTGTAGCATTTAAAAATATAATTTTGTTACCAATATTAAATGCCACATTCTTCATCTTACTTTTACAACTCATTTTACAATATTCATTAGAAAACTTATTATAAATAAAATTTACTTCTTCTTTACTTAATTCATTATCATCAAAATATATATTATTATTTCCACAATAAACACTTACACATTTTGAATTAATTAATAATTCATACTTAATAAACATTAAAAACCCCTTTTTTAATAGGTAATACTTTAACAAAATAAAGATAAAAAGTCAAATTTACCAATTTGACTACATAAAAAATACTAGATAACTCTAGTATTTAATCATTATTTATTATTAAGTGCAGCTTGTGCAGCAGAAAGTTTAGCAATTGGAACTCTAAATGGAGAACATGAAACATAACTTAATCCTAAATTATGACAAAATTCAACCGAAGATGGTTCTCCACCATGTTCACCACAAATACCTAATTTTATATCAGGGTTAACAGATCTACCTTTTAGAGCAGCAATTTTCATTAATTCCCCAACACCAGTTTGATCTATCTTAGCAAAAGGATCACTTTCAAATATTTGTTTCTTATAATAATCATCTAAGAACTTAGCAGCATCATCACGAGAAAAACCATAAGTCATTTGAGTTAAATCATTTGTACCAAATGAGAAGAACTCAGCTTCCTTAGCAATAACATCAGCAGTTAATGCAGCTCTTGGAATTTCAATCATTGTACCAATTTGGTACTTAATATTAACTCCAGCTTCTTTAATAACAGCTTCCGCAGTTTCAACTACAATACCTTTAATGTATTCTAATTCTTTAATATCACCTACTAAAGGAATCATTATTTCAGGTTCAATAGTTTTACCAGTTTTAGATAC
Source organism: uncultured Muribaculaceae bacterium (assembly GCA_964370475.1). Lineage (GTDB taxonomy): Bacteria > Bacillota_I > Bacilli_A > RF39 > UBA660 > CAYJCL01. The sequence continues at coordinate 35,648 of CAYJJI010000001.1, forward strand.
ATTAATAGCAGCTTCTATTACAGCTCTAGTTTGCATCTTAACAATTTCTGGATAAGTAACACCAAGTCTACAACCTCTATGCCCCATCATTGGATTAAATTCTTTTAAAGAATCGATTCTCGCTTTTAAATCTTCAAAAGACATATCCAAAGATTCAGCCAAAGGTTTAATCTCTTCATCAGTATGAGGCAAGAATTCATGTAATGGAGGGTCTAAATATCTTATTGTAACTCCATAACCATCCATAACTTCAAATAACTTTTCAAAGTCTTCTCTTTGATAAGGTAAAATTCTTTCTAGAGCTTCTTCTCTTTTTTCTTTAGTTTCAGCAGTAATCATTCTTCTAAAATCAAATATTCTTTTTTCATCAAAGAACATATGCTCAGTACGACAAAGTCCAATACCCTCAGCACCAAACTTACGTGCAGTTAAAGCATCAGTTTCATTATCTGCATTAGCTCTAACTTTTAAAACTCTTACATCATCAGCCCAAGCCATGAAAGTTTCAAAATTACCAGAAATAGCAGGTTCAACAGTTTTAATTTGTTCTCCATACACATTACCAGTAGAACCATCTAAAGATAAATAATCTCCTTCTTTAAACACTTTACCATTAGCTGTAGTTAAAGTTTTAGCATCTTCATCTATTCTTAACTCTCCACAACCAGATACACAACAAGTACCCATACCACGAGCAACTACAGCTGCATGAGAAGTCATACCACCACGCATTGTTAAAATACCATTAGCTATAACCATACCTTCAATATCTTCAGGACTAGTTTCTAGTCTTACTAATAACAATTCTTTTTCACCAGCATCAGAAGCTTTCTTAACATCTTCTGCAGTAAAATAAATCTTTCCAGTTGCAGCACCAGGTGATGCAGCAAGTCCCTTAGCAATTACTTCACCATTTTTAAGTGATTCTAAATCAAAATTAGGATGTAATAATTGATCTAGGGCTTTAGGTTCAACTTTTAATAAAGCTTCCTCTTTAGAAATCATCCCTTCTTCAACTAATTCAACAGCAATACGTAGTGCAGCATCAGCTGTACGCTTACCATTTCTAGTTTGAAGCATAAATAATTTTCCATTTTCAATAGTGAATTCCATATCTTGCATATCTTTATAATGATTTTCTAAAATACCACATATTTTAACAAATTCATGATAACAATCAGGCATTACATCTCTTAAAGTATCAATAGTCTGTGGAGTTCTAATTCCAGCAACAACATCTTCTCCTTGAGCATTAATTAAATATTCACCATATAATTGTTTTTCTCCAGTAGCAGGATTTCTTGTAAAAGCAACCCCAGTACCAGAAGTATCTCCAGTATTACCATAAACCATTTCTTGAACATTTACAGCAGTCCCCCAAGATCCAGGTATATCATTTAATCTTCTATAAGTAATTGCTCTTTCATTATTCCAAGATCTAAATACAGCTTTAATCGCCTCAATTAATTGAACTTTAGGATCTTGAGGAAAGTCATTACCAGAATGCTTCTTATATTCACTCTTATAAACATTAACTACTTCTTTTAAGTCATCAGCAGTTAACTCTGTATCTAAAGTGATATTTTTCTCTTCCTTTATTTTATCAAAAAGTCTTTCGAATGAAGATTTAGGAAATCCCATAACAACATCAGAAAACATTTGAATAAATCTTCTATAAGAGTCATAAACAAATCTTTCATTTTCAGTTATCTCACTAAATGATAGAGCTACACTATCATTTAAACCTAAATTTAATACAGTATCCATCATACCAGGCATAGATGCTCTAGCACCACTTCTTACAGATACCAATAACGGTTTACTAGGATCACCGAATTTTTTACCAGTGATTTTTTCAAGTTCAGCAAGCTTTTCATCAATCTGCTCTAATATCTCATTAGATATAGTTTCTTTATCCTCATAGTACTTGTTACAAGCAACTGTAGAAACAGTAAATCCTTGTGGTACAGGTAAACCAATACTAGTCATTTCAGCTAAATTAGCCCCTTTCCCACCAAGAATATTCTTCATTGACTTGTCACCTTCACTAAAAGCGTAAACATATTTTGCCATTAAATTCCTTCTTTCTATTTACTCTTAAATTATAACAAATAAATAAATCAAAAAATAACAAAAACTAAAAATTTTACAAAATTATACATTACTTCCCTCTAGGATGAGCTTTCAAATAAACATCTCTTAATCTACTATTACTAACATGAGTATATATTTGTGTAGTAGATAAATTTTCATGACCTAAAAGTTCTTGAACACTTCTTAAATTAGCTCCTTCATTTAACATATGAGTAGCAAACGAATGTCTAAGGACATGAGGTGTTACTGTAATCTTAATTAAAGCTAACTTCCCTAATTTAACTAATATATTTAAAACACTCACTCTAGATAATTGACCACCCTTAGTATTTTTAAATAAATAATCATTAATATCACTTTCCTTATAATATTCTAACGCTCTTAAAGCACTATTTCCAAAATAAACAATTCTTTCCTTAGAACCCTTACCCATTACTCTTATCGATTTTAAAGAAAAATCAATATCCCTAACTTTTATATTAACTAACTCTGAAACTCTAACACCAGTAGCATATAATAACTCTATAATTAAGACATCTCTATCCTTATATTTACTAATACTAGCAACTTCTAACAACTTAACAATATCCTCATATTCTAAATAAGTAGGTAACTTTTTTTCAGATTTTCTATTTCTAATAGACATAAATATATTATTTAATACTACATCATTAGAAACTAAATAATTATAAAAATTTCTAAGAACAGTTATATTTCTTAAAAAAGTTTTATTACTAAGATCATTCAATACAATAAAATAATTTCTAATAATATCTTTATTTAAATTTTTAAAATCATATTTAAACTCATTTAAATAATCCATAAATTTAATCAAATCATTTCTATAACTCAATATAGTATTATCACTATAATTCCTTTGGAATTTTAAAAATTCCAAATATTCATTAATATATTTATTCATCTTATCACCAATATAAGTATAACAAAAAAAGACACATTTGTGTCTTACCAATCTCTTGTTAATGTTAGCTTAATACCATCATCACTCATCGGATCACCATCAGGATACATTTCAGAGTACTCAGAATGAGTTAAAATTTGTTCCTCGCAATCACTTTCTTCAAAAGCATCAGATAAAGTTCTATTATTAAGCATATATTCTTTTTCATACAGCTCAACCTTCATCATTGTTCTCTTATGTTGTATCTCTTCTAATATATGAATTAACTGAGAACGTTTTCTTTTACTCAAAGTGAAAAAAGTATAACGTTCTCTTCCATTATCTTCAAAAGTTTGTTGTAATCCAAGTTCTCTTGCACAAAAACAAATTCTTTCAATTATTTCATAAGTCTCTAAAAGTTTAATAGTATCCATTGGCAAGTCAATATTAAAATCAATTTTATGATCAACAAAATCCACAACAATCACCCCTATTAATGATGGTATAATATCATTTTAGTTAATAAATGTCAACTTATCCAAGATAATTAACAGTTGCTAAATTATTCCAATACTCTCCAGCAAAAGTAAATTGACTAGAACTACTCTTACCTTCAACATTTATAGTAGTTAAACTATCATTTCCAACAAAAGCCCAAGTTCCAACATTCAAAACAGAAGATGGAATTGTTAAAGCAGATATATTATTAGCTTGAAAAGCACTATTACCAATTGTTACCAAACCAGCATTTAAAGTTAAAGAAGTAATTCTATTAGTATGAAAAGCATTTTCTGAAATAGTAACTATACTACTAGGTAAAGCTAAAGAAGTAATTAAATTATTATAAAAAGCAGCAGGGCCAACACTAGTAAGACTAGTACCTAAAGTAATAGTAGCAATTTTGTTTCCTAAAAATGCATTACCAGATATTGTCGTCGTAGTATTAGGAATAACTAGACTAGTAATAGCGTTGCCCTCAAATGCCGAAATACCAATAGTAACTAAACCTTCTCCTAAGTCTACACTAGTTAATAAATTACTATGAAAAGCATTTTCTCCCAACGTAATAAGAGAATCAGGCAAAACCAAAGTAGAAATTTTATTATTAGCAAAAGCTCCAAAACCTATTTCAGTAACACTAGAACCAATACTAACAGTAGTTAAATCATTTTGAGAAAAAGAAGTTCCTAAAATAGAAGTTACACTATTAGGAATAGTAACAGTAGTTAAACTATTTTCAACAAACACACCCTCACTTAAAACAGTTAAATTCTCACTAAGCTTAACACTAGTTAATTTATTAGCACCAAAAGCTCCTGCACCAACAGAAGTAACACTATCAGGTAACACTAATGCAGTTAAATTATTACCATAAAAACTTTGCCATCCTATAGATTTAATTCCATAAGGAAATATAACACTATTAATACCCTTACTAACAAAAGCTGAATCTTCTATAGCCACAACTGGCTTACCACCAACTTCACAAGGAATAACTACATCCTTAGGAGCAATATCATTATAAGAATAAATGGTAACTACATCTTTAGTATTATCATACTGAAAATTATCAATAGATGTAGGAGTAATACCTTGTGATTGATAATCAGCTATACATATTTCTACATCAGTTAATTCATCACCACCACCAGTTGAAGACCCATCAACATCTGGAACAAAAATTATAACTATTTTAGCTGCAATTACTTTATTTTGAGAATTATCCAATGTTCCAGACTCATCAATCCACATTTTAAATTCATGACTTCTAGATTCACCACCCGCTAGTTTATAAGAACTTAAATTATATGAAGTAGCACCAGTAATAGTAGCATCTACTTGTGTTCTATTACTCATCACATCAGGAGTATTAGTATCAAGCATTCCATTAATTAAAGTTTTATCTAAAGTAGTATTATTTAATACTTCTAAATTAACTTGATAAGTAGCATTTAAATCACATGTATTTTCTACACTAAAAATATAAGGACTAGAATTCATTCCTTCACTATCAGTTACTGGAAATGCATTTTCCACCAAAATAGTAGACCCTGCATCTTCCACAAAGCTAATCTCAAAACATCCTGACTTAACAATATTATCATTAGCTTGAACAGCAGTAACCAACCACGCAGCATATGAAACCCCTACTACTATCATAAATAATAATAAAATCCCAACTACAATAACTATATTTTTAAAATTTAATATTTTATCTCTCATAAATACCATCCACTATTCTAATAATACCATAATCAGACTTTTTTCTCAATAACTTTAACTAATTAAAGAACCAACTATTCCAAATAACTTACCTATTCCATTAGTAAGAACATTTCCCAACCCATTACTAATACTTTGACCAAGTCTAGATACTGAATTAGAATAATCTACAAAATCATCAGTAAGATATTCCTTAATATCGATAGTCTTACCCGCTTTAACATCTTCTTCGAAGATTTTAATTTGTTCTTCAGTAAAAGTAACCTTATCATTAATACTCGCTTCATAATACCCAGTTTCCAAAGCAATAGTAAGTCCAATAAATAAAACTAAAACAGCATAAAAAGGATACCAAAAAAATCTATACTTCTTCGTCTTTTCCATCAATTACCATCTCCTTTATAATATTAGCAGTAACTAAAATAGTATTACTAACTTCATCAATAGTATTATATTGTCCACCCATTTCAAGTAACACACTATTACTACTTAAATCTTGATTATAAATTCCATTTACTCCTGGACCTTCTTTTAAATAAATACCCCTAGATATTCCATCATATAAAGAATTAAATTTATTACTAAACTCATAAGCCTTATCTAAATTAACTTGATAATTATCGTGTTCCTTACCAACAACAAATAAAACCCTAGCATAATTCTTCCCATCTATCTCCATTGTTGTAACACTCTTACTAGCAGAATCTCTATGTAAATCGATTATTAACTTTATACTAGGATATTTATTAATAGCATTAATCACATAATCACTAGATACATCATAACTCCTAGAATAAGCCCAATCATTAGCATGTAATATACTAACTAAGTCAGTAGTCTCAACAATACAAGGAACACCCATATCATTAAGTAATTCACGAAGAAGATAACTAGCCATCATTATATTAGGTTCAATATTATATTCATTCATTGTCAAAGTAGCATATTTCTCACTCTGATGAGTACTATAAATGTATACCAAAGGTTCCAATATAACACTAGGATTAGGATCTTCCAAATAACTACCATCATCAATAACTTCTTCATCAACATCACCAAAAGAAATAAGATTCCCTAAAGAATAATCAAGTAAAGTTTGAGGATTATTAAAATTAATCTTAAAAACATCTCCCATCATTACATTATCTCCAACAATCAAACGATCTAATAAAGATTCTATAATAACTTCATTACTAAGTTGATCCTTTAAAAACAAATTAAATAAAACCTTAGAAAAACTAACAAAAGAACAATAAACAACAACTAAAAACAAAATAACTTTAAATAGCTTATTACTCTTCTTTTTTTTACTGACAAATCTCTTCTTCATATATCACCTTTTCCATAGTATATAAAAATACAATAAAAAAAGATGTCGAATTATCTTAAATAATAATCATTAATATTATTAGCAATAATATCACTTAATTTATTTAAAACATCTAAAACATCTAAAGAAGTATATAACTCATTATTAAGATTAATAAAAAAAGGAACTCCAATGCCTATTACCGGTATATTAAAAGTATTTTTATTAATCTCTTTATTAATATTCAAAAAACTACCCGGAATAATCCCTCCATCATTAACTTCTATTAAACAATTCAAATTACTATTATTACAAGTAGTCATTGAATCTATAAATACTATTGAAGAAGGTTTTAAATCTTTAACTAACATCTTAATTAAATTATAAGAACTAATCCCAGTCTTAGAAACTACATCAGGAGTAAATAAAGCAATCTTAGGAATAGTAATGAAATTATCATAATGATTAGTAGCAATTAGCTTTTCTAAAACTTTAGGTCCAAATGAATCACCAATAACAGAAGCATTCCCAAGTCCTATTATTAAAGTAGTCCCAGATAAATTATATTTTTTAACTATCTTATTAAAACAGTTAATAAATTTTTTTCCAATCATATTAGCTTTCTTATATATATCTTCTTTTTTAAATTCCACAACATAATAAGAAAAACCATTCTTTTCTATAACTTTTTTCTTATTATCAGTAAAATTAGCACTATCTATCACACATTCACGATTCATTTTTTCACCTCTTTTATATTATGAACAAATATATTTCCATTATTACTTGCACTTTTTCATTTTTTTTGATAAAATCTTATATGTATTAAGAAAGGAGCGTATTATGCCAAATATCAAAAGTTCAAAAAAAGCTGTTAAAGTAATAGCAAAGAAAACAGACAACAATCATGAATTAAAAGCAACTGCAAAAAATTCAATTAAAAATTGTGAAAAAGCTATTGCGGCTAAAGACTACGATGCTGCTTTCAAAGCTTATGAAAACGCACAAAAAAATATTGACCGTGCAACAGCAAAAGGTTTAATGAGCAAAAACACTGCTGATCGTCAAAAATCAAGACTTAGCTCAAACGTAAAAAAAATGAAGTAACATTTGCTTACTTCTTTTTTTAATGTTATAGTAATATAGGTGATACAATGAAAAAATTAATTATACCCTTTATTATGACGATACTACTCGCATTAACAATTATATATATAAATCCAATTACAAACACTCTATCTAATTACTTAGATGGAACTACAAAAGTAATTATCTCTCCTCCAAACGAATACAAAAGAGATGATCATTATCTTTATGTAGAAGATTCAGAAAATTATATTCCCTACTCTTATCAAGATGTAGTCAATATAATATATTCATTTTTAAATAACGGTTGGGAAAATTTCACTTATTATTGTCCAGAAGAATATGTAGATTGTATAAAAGATACCGAAAATATTATAGAAGACAGAACACTTATGACACATATTAATAACTATGTTCATCCGTTTAACAGTTTCAAAGAAATAAGTATCAGATATACTACTTCAGGAGAAGTAAACTTAATTAATGATAAATTATATACCCAAGAAGAAATTGATGCTGTAAATAATAGTATTGATATAATGTTAGAAGAAATATTAAATGACAAAGAAGACTATGAATTATCAGAACAATTAACAATAATTCATGATCATATTATAAATACTACAACTTATGACCAAGAAGCAGAAATGAATAAAGATGATAATTCCAATAAAAGTAATACAGCATATGGATTATTATTTAACAACAAAGCTATATGTGGTGGATATACTGATACGATGGCTATAATCCTTAATCGCTTAAATATTCCTAATTATAAAATAGCAAGTAATACTCATGTATGGAATGCCCTTTATATAAACGATGAATGGCTTCATCTAGATTTAACTTGGGATGACCCAGTCAATAAAAACAATCCATCTATGGAATACTTATATCATAAATATTTCTTAATAAATAACAACACTTTAACTCTAGAAGATGGAGAACTAACAGAACATGCATTTGATAAAACAATTTATTTAGAATTTAACTACTAAAAAAAGATAGTCATCAGACTATCTTTTTAATGTTCCAGTTTCTTCTTCAACATTTTCTACATAAAGATCAACACAAGATGCTTTCTCTTCACCAGGACATCCAAATATAAATGGATTATAAGCTTCTTCCTGATTATTCATCATAAATGGATGATTATATCCTCCCGATAACAAAAGAGCAGCTTTCCTTCTTCGTTCCATTTCTATTAGTTCCTCCACATATTCAGCATATGTCATTCTTAAATTCCCCCTTTTTTCTTAAGAATAACTACATTATACCACAAAACAACTATTTTGTCAAATAACTGTAAACTAATCCGATTGTTTCATCAAAATTACTATAATCAACATCAAACCATTCAATTGGTAATTGATGATTAAAGAAAGTATATTGTCTCTTAGCATATTTTCTAGATCTTTGTTTAATTAAATCTAAAGATTCTTCTAAAGTATTAAAATTATCAAAATAACTATATAACTCTTTATACCCTATACCTGTCATTATAGCTTTACTTCTTATTCCTAATTCATAAAAATACTTAACTTCTTCTAATAATCCATCATCAACCATTTTATCTACTCTAGTATTTATAATATTATATAAATTATCTCTATTAGTAGTTAAACCAATAAAAAATACTTTATCATATATCAAATTACTTTCAACTACATCATAACTATTATTTAATAACTTATTTAAAACTCTTTCTAACCTTCTTCTGTTCTTAATATCAAAATCTATCTCAATATCATAAGATTTAATCTTATCAAGTAAATCATTATCTGATAAAGAACTAAAATCATGTTTAACTTCATCATTAAACTTATAATCATATAGAGCACTCTTAATATATAAACCACTACCACCCACTAAAATAGGTATTTTTCCTCTAGAAATAATATCATCAATAACTAAACGACAATCTTTTTGATAATCATATATTGAATAATCCTCTAAAACATCTTTAATATCAAATAAATGATGAGGTATTAAATCTTTCTCTTCTTCCCGAATTTTAGCAGTACCTATATTTAATTCTTTATATACTTGCATAGCATCAGCATTAATTACTTCTCCATTAAGCTTTTTAGCTATCTCTACGCTCATTTTAGTCTTCCCAACACCTGTTGGACCAGTAATAACTATAATCACTTACATCACCCTCTTAAACATCTTTTCCAAATCATATTTAGAAAACTCAATAATTGTTGGTCTTCCATGAGGACAATTATAAGGATTATCAGTCTTAACCAAGTCTCCAAGTAATCTCTCAATCTCTTGCGTAGATATATGCATATTAGCTTTAATACTCATTTTACAAGATAACATAATAGCAGCTGCTTCATTAAACTTAACTCTATCAAACTTAGTATCATGAGATACTACTATATCAAATATCTTCCTTATAGATTCTTCTTCATACCCTATCTTTAACCAAGTAGGATGTTCCTTAACTACTATAGTATTTATTCCAAACTCTTCTAATTTAAATCCTAATGACTCTAAAAAATCCAATTCTTTTAATAAAGTAATATAATCACTAGGAGAAAACTCAACAGACAACGGAAATAACATTGAAGTACTAGAAATAACTTTATTCTTTAATTTATCCAAATAATACTCATAATTAATTCTTTCTTGAGCAGCATGCTGATCAACCAAGAATATTCCACTTTCATTTTGAGCTATAATATAAGTTCCTAGTGCTAACCCAACTGGATATAAAACTAAAGATTGTAACTCCTCATTAACAACCACTTCATCACTAGAACTTAAATCTAATGTGATTTGAGTATTTTCAACAACATCAACCATCGGTTCTTCTATCTTACTTTCAACTACGTTCGGCTCAATATTCTTATAACTAAATACATCAACTTTAGGAATCAATAATTCTTTATGTAATATGTTTTTAATTGTTTTAACAATTAAATCATATAACTCTCCTGTATTAGATAGTTTTATATCTTGTTTTGTCGGATGAATATTAACATCTATCAAAGTTGGATCAACTAAAATATTAAGAACAACAACTGGATATTTATTATCAGGTTTATAAGTATAATATCCATCATTAATAGCTCTAAATAAATCAGGGTTTTTAACTAATCTACCATTAACTAAAGTAATCATATAATTTCTAGTAGATTTTAACACTTCTGGTTTAGCAATAAACCCAGATATTTCATAATCATCATTATTACATGCCATTCCAATCATCTTTGAAGATACTTCACTCCCAAATAACTCATGAATAACTTTCAACAAATTATTACTTCCACTAGTATTAATAATACATTTTTCATTATTATATAAAGTAAATTTAATTTCCGGATTAGACAAAGCCAATCTTTCAATAAATGATACACAATTAGCAAGTTCACTCTGAGAACTTTTTAAATACTTCAATCTAGCTGGTGTGTTATAAAATAAATTACTAATACTAATCTTAGTTCCTTTTCTAGCACTTCCAACACCATCTTTTAAAACGTTACCGCCCTTTATATGTAAAAGAGTTCCAACATCTCCTAAAGAAGTTTCAAGAACAACCTCAGATACTGAAGCAATACTAGGTAATGCCTCACCTCTAAACCCTAAAGTATTAATAAAAAATAAATCTTCATCATTAATAATTTTACTAGTAGCATGTCTTAAAAAACATAACTTAGCATCTTCACTATTCATACCACTACCATTATCAGTAACACTTATTCCTTTTAATCCACCATCAACAAGTTCAATTTTAATTACATTTGCAGATGCATCTATACTATTTTCAACTAACTCTTTAACAACAGAAGCACATTTTTCAACAACTTCTCCAGCTGCAATCTTATTAGCTAAATTTTCACTCATTACATGAATCTTATTCATAAAACATCGATTCTCTAACTTCTATTAATTCAGAATAATTACTAAGTATTGATAGCTCACAAGCCTTCTTAACGTTAATAAATCCTATTCCTTTAATAACTACATCACTATTATCAGCAACATTTATAATAATCTTTTTATAATCATAATTATCAACATTATAAATTTTTTTAAGTTCTAAAAAATTACTCATATAAAAAGTCAAACTATTATTAATATTAGAACTAATAATAAACCTATCTTCCAAATTTAAATAAGTAATATCTTTTACTTGATGAGTAATAGGACTTATAAACTTCTTAGAATCCATTTTCTTAATTAAATCAACTTCATTACTTTCATAAAAAGTTAAATCATAAGTAAATCCAGGACTATCAATAAGTTTAACACCATCAAACTTAATCTCATTAAAATCTAATGTAGTATTAGGTATCATACTAGTAGTCATAATTAACTCTTTATCTAATTTATCACTAATATAATCATTTACTAAAGTGGATTTACCAGCATTAGTAAATCCTAACAAGTAAATGATTCTATGTTTTAAAAATAACTTATCTAAAAAATTAATATTAAGTTTCTTTTTAGTACTTAAAAATAAAATATTTTCACTAACTCCATAACAAGATTCTAACCAATTTATAATTGTACTTCTTTTTATACTTTTAGGAATAATATCACTTTTACTGATAACCAATAGTTTATCATTCTTTATTTTTTTATAAGTATTAATTACATCTTCATTAATATTAATAAAATCCACCATGAAAACAACAAAGTCTAAAGACTTATTAACTACTTCTAAGACTTCATCATTTCCTCTTGGAATAGATACTAAATCAGCTTGATTATAATGTCTAATTTTATAACATCTAACACATACACCATTATCTTTTTTTTCTCTAGGAATATATCCCACTCTCATTGGGTCTGTACATTGTAAAACACTACCACACCCACTACATTTTTTAGTCATAATATTCCCCTATCTTAAATAATCCTTTTTTCTCTAAATGTTTAAATATCTTATCTTCAATAACTCGATTCATCTTAGTAATCTTAAAATCTATTTTACTAATTTGATTAATCAAAACACTCGTAATACCCATTCTATTTGCTCCACAAACATCAGTAAGTAATTGATCTCCAATACCTGCTATTTCATGTTCATTAAACTTATACATCTTCATAATCTTCTTATACTTAGTTTTTAAAGGTTTAAAAGAAGAATGAGCAGCATCAATATTTAATTTTTCTTTAAAAGGTCTTACTCTATGTTTAGGTCCATTAGAAACTATTATTACTTTAAATCCCATATCTTCTAAAGATTCAAATAATTCAATGACTTTTTTATCTGGTTCTAAAACCCCTTTAGGAGCTATTGTATTATCTAAATCAAACAATAAACATTTAATTCCATTCTCTTGTAATTTATTATAATTTATACTATATATACTCTTAGCATAAACATCAGGTAAAAATATATCCATCACTAACACCTCTTTACAATTATAACATAAAAAAACTACCTAAAGTAGTCTTTATTCACATCTATTATCAGTTTTACTCAGAATCATAGTACACTCTTCATCCAAGCATAAAAAGTCATTTTTAATATAAATTTTATCATTCTCTAAATTAATAACATTTTCATTAATTTCATACTTCCCTTTAATCTTAGATTCTTCTAAAACATCTAAACCATTTTGATACTTATAATCATCTTTATCAATAAATTCTATTAAAACAATATTACTCTTAATACTATCAATAAATACTTCATTAACTCCACTTAATTCTTCTACTACCTCAACATAATCATCAACTACATCATCAGTAAAATAAACTAAATAAGTATCATAAGCCTCATCACTTTCTTCATCTATAAAAGTTTCCTTAGGTAAATAATCAAAAGTACTTAAATTATCAAAACTATTAATTACATCTTCTATCTTAGTTCTAACACTAATACTAGTATCATCTTCTAAAACTATTCTCATTGATTTATCTTCTATATAATTACAATAATAACCCTCATACTCACTACTACTTAATATAACAAAAGCAAATACAACTAATACTACTATAATTCCTATTATATATACAATTTTATTATTCTTTACCATTCTTTACTCTTAACCGTCTTTTCTATAACTGCTTTTACTGTTTGTTCACTATAAGGCTTCTTTAACATATCCACTATTGGATATGTAAAAGCCTTATCAATTGATTTTTGGTCTTCTGCCCCAGTAATGATTGAAACTCCAACCTTTTTAAATAAATTATTACTTCTCATGTATTCTAAAACTTCAAACCCATTCATGATTGGCATATTTAAATCTAGTAGCACAGCTACTATATTTAAATTATCCATATCAAATAAATATCTTATAGCTTCTTCTCCATCTCTAGCTGGTATAATATTATATGTATCTGAAAAAACTTTTGTTGTAAAATTAATAACTATATTAGAATCATCTACTATTAATAAAGATTTATCTTTATTAATAATTACCACACTTTCTTCGACTTTATCATTAACTCCTAAATACTGTTTAACTAAAGAAACAGTATTATTAACTTCACTAATTAATAGATCATAATTATCATTAATAAATCTTATATTATCTTCTTTACCTGCCATCTCATGTGCCAGTGCCATTTCAGATAATTTAGTAAATCCAAAATACCTTGCATCACTTTTAAGTGAATGCGCAAATATAGCATAATTAGCTGGATCATTTAATTCCTTATACTTTTTTAAATTATCAAGTTTAGTATCTACTTCAGCCAAAAAATCACCTAAAGTATCATCATAAACATCCATAGTACCGAATAACTCTAAACTCTTATTAACATCAACCCCATGATTAATTAATACATTAACATCTTTCATAGAACACCATCCTAAAACAATTTTATCACTTAAATATGTATTAATCAATTAAAAATAAATATACTTTATTAAGGTGGTAAATATGTTCATAGAAATAATAAATTTTTTAAAAGATATAATCTTCTTTACAGGCAGTTATTCAAATAATATTTTTCCTGAACCATTAAATAAAATAGAAGAGGAAAAATACATAGAACTAATGACTACAGGAGATCACGAAGCAAGAAACAAATTAATAGAACACAACTTAAGATTAGTAGCTCACATAGTAAAAAAATTCGATTCATCAAAATTTGATTCAGACGATCTAATAAGTATCGGCACAATAGGTCTTATTAAAGGCATAGACAGTTATTCTAAGTCCAAAAGTACTAGAATAACTACCTATGCTGCTAGATGCATAGAAAACGAAATATTAATGCATTTTCGTTCATCAAAAAAACACTTAAACAATATATCTTTAAACGACTATGTCGGTTACGACAAAGACGGAAATGAAGTAAGCCTAATTGATTTAGTTAAAGATGATGAAATAGACATAGCTACTAAAATCCATTTAGAAAATAACATTGATTTATTAACAAATTATTTAAAAGTATTAAATGAAAGAGAAAAAGAAATAATAACTAAAAGATATGGATTATTTAATACAGAATCAATGACACAAAAACAAATATCTAAAGAATTAAAAATAAGTAGAAGCTATGTATCAAGAATTGAAAAAAGAGCCTTAACAAGGCTCTTAAAAGAATTTATAAAAAGTAAAAACGAAATCTAAAGATTTACTTTATCAATATCATCAATTACAAGTAATTGATCTTCAATAACTCCTTTAATTCTTCTTTTATATAATACAATTTTTCTTCTTAATTCTTCAGATTCCTCATTAACTCTACGAGCTCTAATTAAAGAATCATTAAGTATTCTTGAAGCATCATTCTTAGCTTTATCAATAATTAAAGAAGCCTCATTCTGAGCGTTTCTTTTTATTTGTTTACCCGCTTCTTCAGCAACATAAACAGCTTTTTCAAATGTTTCATTTATATTTACAGGATTACTCCTCAAAGATTTTAATTCTTCTTCTTGAACTTTCAACTTACTTAAAATGCTTTCATACTCTTTAGTAACACTATTTAGAAATTCAATAACTTCTAACTTATCATAACCATTAATACTAGTTTTAAAATTCTTCATGGTATATTACCATTCTATTTCTTCGTCTATTTCTTCTTTACTACTAGCATCTTCAGTTATTTTACCTTGAACATTAACATTTTTAGGAGCACATAAATAAATACCAACTCCAATTTTTTGCATTGAACCACCTATAGAATATATACATCCACTAAGAAAATCAATAATTCTCTTAGCTTGATCAGAAGTAACTCTCTTTAAATTAACTACAACACTATTTCTAGTCTTCAAGTGATCAGCTATTTGTTGACTTTCAGAAAATGCACGAGGTTCAAGTAAAATCATTTTATTACCAGTTCTCTCAGCTTCTTCTATAGCTTCTTCCTCAGATATAGTGTAAAATTCATCTTCAGAACCAGACATTTTTTCTTCTTCACCCATACCTAATAAATTCTTTAACTTCTTTAGTGCCATAACTAATCCTCCTTAGTATCTTAATTATACTAAAATATAAATAATAATTCAATATCAAATAGATAAAAAATTTATATTTTAAAATCTATCACTCCACATCCTTTAATTAAACTTTTCATAAGTGCCGAAATTTTTCTATCAGGGTTATAGTGTGCTTCGTGCCTATTTATTTCCACCCTAATTTCCAGTGCATTTGCAGAAAGTTTGAAATCAGGACAGCCTCTCTCATCAATTCAGCCACTTAAAGGAATATCACCTTTCATCCTCAAAGTAGAACATACTTAAAAGCATTATCTCTATAAATTCATCAAATTTTGCTACTGTAAAACGGAAACCACTGAGCGTGCCGAATGGACGACACCGCCAAAACCACCATTCCTGGCAAAGGTCCAAACACCAGTAACACTACCATTGTTAGAATGTCCGCCTCGCATGAACCAGGAATTGCTCGAGTTCACAAAGTTAGCGTCTTATAACAGCTGTCCACCAATCATCAAACTATACACTATTTGACATATAATTTCATTCTGAAAATTTCTACGCAGGGTTTCTTTTAATACATTTCAAAAAACCCTGCGCAGTACACCATGTTTGTACTGCACTTCGTGCTTGTTTATTCCCCTCCATCAACTCTTGCTTCGCTAGAGTTGATGCTGTCCCGATTTTTGGAGCGTTCGCGCAAGGTGAAAAATCGGAACGGGTCATCGCCCGAAGTCTCTGCTGCTTTAGGGAGCTTTCACGTTACTTATTAAGTGAGGAACGCACTTTAAAAAAACGAACTACGTTCGTTTTTTTGTTACTGCGCGAAGGAAAGCACCGAGCGTGCCGAAGAGAGGCCGTTAGGATATCCAGTGAGGCTGCTGAAATTCCAAACACCAGCACCACTGTCATCATAACAAGACCCACCTCGGTTGAACCAGGAATAAGTCGAGTTGACAAAGTTAGCTTTATCAGAGCTCCAGTTGGACATCGTAGTGCTATATGGATTTAACTCTACTGTTGCATCTCCATATATACCTCTTGTATAATCACTAGAACTTGATCCATTAGCATATGAATCATAGTGCTTTGCATCTGGGGTAGTGGTGAAACCTGAAAGACTTGGATAGAAGTTTCCACTGCTATCTTGCATATTCCCCATTACATATTCCCATCTTCCTCCTGCCATATCATATATACCTGTTATATTATGGGTTGTACTTGCTTTTATTCCATTTGCTGTTTCCCATCTATTACTTGCTGGACATATATTTATCCCTAATTCTGAGACATCTTGACTTGTATCAGATCCTCCACATCCAGTTACTATATCATATCCATTTGAACTAGAATAATAATTATTGTTCTCTATTTTTACTGAACACGCTACATCATCTTCACATATTCCGTATTTAGATTGCGATAGATACGCTACCGCTCCCCACTCAGTATTTTTCATCATATGCATATCTGTGGTTGCATCCAATGAATATGCATTTTTAGTTCTTTGTATATTATAAAACATTGTACTTACATTTGCATTATGTGCTGAATTGACATTTGGTTTTATAATATAAGTAGTTTCCATGTCATTATTATTTTTTGGGTAATCTCCAGCATCTATAAAAATATTTTGCCATCCTAACTCAAACTTCCCTACCCAAAGACCAGCTTGTTCTACACCACCAAAAGTAAATGCAGGATGAATTATTACATCATTATTTTCTATATCAGTATTAACTTTACTAATTGGTACAAAGTTTATTTCTATTGATTCTTGTGCATTTACTATTGATGATTTTTTATATTCATATCTTGGAATCCATACATACATCTGCTCTATTGATTCCATTGGTATTGTAGTTCCCGGATTTAGTGTTGTAAATGTTGGATCTACTATTACCGCATTCGCCCATTTTGATTCAGCATAACTATACCAAGCATCTTCATATATATCAGCAACAGTTACAACACCTGTATCTGCTATATTAACTGGTATCATTTTACTATCTAATACTGGATCACTTCCTGCTAAAACAGGATCAGTATAAGGAGGAAATGCTGCCTCAGCACTAACCGTAATCTTAGCTTGTATCTTTTTATTAGCAGCATTAGAAAGAGTTCCAGATCCATCTATCCACATTCTAAACATATGTTCATTAACTGCTCCTGGAGCTAAATTATAAGAAGATAAATTATAAGCAGTAGCTCCTTCAATAGTTGCTGTAGTAGTATTGCTTATAATACTAGGAGTTAATCCATCAATAGAATATTTAATAAGATCATGACTTATATCAGTAATACTTAATACTTCTAAATTAACACTATATCTAGCATCAACAGTACAAGTATTTTCTATTGAAAAGAAATAAGGAGCTTGAAACATTCCTTGATCATCAGTTAAAGGAAAAGAATTAGTTAAATTAATAGTACTACTACTATCCTCAGCAAAAACAATACTAAAACATCCCGAATCAACTAAATTTTCTCCAGATTGAGTTTCCCTTATCGACCATAATGCATACGAAAAACCAACAGCTATAGCTACTGTTAATAATAAAGCAGTACCAATCAATATAATAAATTTAGGTTTCATTAAAACACTCCTATCATTAAAATAATTATATAACAAAATAAATATAAGTACAAGTTAAAAGAATTACTAAAATAGTAATTCTTTTAACTAAATATATAACTCTACATAAAATATATTAGGTGATTATATGAACAAACCTCCTAAACAAGTTACTCCTTTTAAAGTATTTATTATTACTACCCTTTTAGTACTAATATTTTATCAATCAATAATAACTTTAATAATACCATTTAGAATAAATGTATTTGTTTTATTTATTGAAGTCTGTTTACTTATTTTCTTTCTCTTTAGAGTAATATGGCCTTATTAATGCTTCACTCTTAAATATATAATCTAACTGCTTTCTAACTACTTCTGTTTTATCATACTCACTACCACTAAATACTATCTCACCAGGCATTGCAATCAAAATATATAATAATTTCAATTCATCTTCATTTAAAGAAAACTCATCCAAATATATATTTAACAGCGTACTAAATTCCAAATCATAGTAATGTTTTTTATAAAACATTACTATATCCCACACTGGTGTATCAACCCGACTCTTTTCCCAACTAACTAAATAGTCTAAATCCCCTTTTAAATAATGATCAAGTTCCAAATTATTATGTAACAAACAAACTCTTTGTTTGTTTTTTTCTTTAACTAAATCATACCATTTATCCAACTCACTTTCACAAAATAATAAAGCATTATTAATAGAAGAATAATTCCTAACAAATAAATAACTAGAAGGACTCATAAACTCTTCAATTATTAATTCATCAAATAAAGAAATATAAAATGATTTAGAATACAATATATTATTTTTAATATTATCATAAATCTCTTTATATACATTATTTGTTACTTCCTTAAAATAAGCAGTCTTATTATGTAAAGAAGCTATCAATCTAATTAAATCTTCTGATTGTTGTTCTATAGGTTCGTTAATAGTATCAATATATTCATACACTAAAACATCACTTCTAGAACCATCAATAAGTTTAGGAACATTATGAAAATTCCTACTCTTTAAATAATTAAATAACTCATTAATATCCTTTTCCTTTTTCTTTACTATAAACTTTCCATCCATAGTATCAAAAATTTTAACACTCTTATTTAAAGTAACCCTAAGAGGTTTATATATCTCTGTTAATAAATCAACACTATTCATTATTACTAGGTATAATTAACTTATCTCCAACTTTTATATTACTAATATCATTATACTCCTTAATATATTCAACACTAGTTTGATATTTAGAACATATTATTTCAATAGTTTCTTCTTCTTTAACTATATGAATATTATAAAGAATATAAGAATCATCACTATTAGTAATTAACTCTTCCTTAGGTTCTTCTATTTCATTAACTAATTCCTTATAATCAACTCTAACATCCTCTATAATTTCTTTCTCCATAGTATCAATCATAAACTCTATATTAACTCTTAATATATTAGGACTTACAACATCATAAGTAAAATCAACAATCGAAAAGTCAACAAGCTCAGTAACATCATTAGTATAATTAATCGAAAAAGGAATTAAATGTCTAAAACTATCTTTATTAACACTAATTTCATGAGCTTTATATTCTCCACTAACTATAAAATTCCCGCTAACTCCCTCAGTATCATCAACATAATCATGTTCCAAAGATATACTGCATATTTCAGCTATCTTAGTATCAAATTCAATATCATTAGATATTGGCACATTCTTCTTCATCAAATCATCTCCTAAAAAAGAATATGAATATAATAATTTTTTATACCAAAAAAAGAAGATTACTCTTCTTTAAATAAATTATTAAATATTTCATCATATTTATTAACCCCAATAATCTCTAAATTATCAAGGACATATTTAGGAATAAACTCCAAATCAGTAACATTATCTTTAGGAATAAATATCTTTTTAATACCACTGTTATAAGCTCCAATAACTTTTTCTCTTAATCCACCAATTTTTAATACATCACCTTGTAAATTAATTTCTCCAGTCATTGATATCTTATAATCAATTAATTTACTAGATAATAAACTAATCAAAGAAGTAACAATAGCACAACCAGCACTAGGTCCATCCTTTTTTATAGCTCCCTCTAAAAAGTGAATATGAATATCTTTCTTATCAAAAAAATAATCATTTACCATAAATTTATCTTTATTAGATCTTATATAACTGATAGCTACATCAACAGACTCATTCATCGTTTGACCAAGTAATCCCGTAATAATTCTCTTCCCACTACCATCATACATCGAAGATTCTATTTGCATTATTAAACCACCAAAAGGAGTATAAGCCATTCCATTAACTACTCCAAAACTATCAAATAATATTTCATTATTAGAGTACTTACTATAACTTAAATATTTAACTAAATCCTTATCAGTTAATTTCTTAATAGATTTTTTATCTTTAATAATCCAATCAGTAACAATCTTTCTAACTATTGTTTCCAAATTTCTTTGTAAATCTCTAACCCCAGATTCCTTCGTATAAGATTTAATAATTTTTAAAAGTAACTCATCATTAAAAACAATATCTTTCTTTAAAACTATATGATCTTTATATATATTAGGCAACAAATAGTTTTTAGCTATATCTACTTTTTGAAACTCAGTATAACTAGATAACTCAATTATCTCTAATCTATCTAATAAAGCAGCTGGAATAGCTCCTATATCATTAGCAGTAAGAATAAACAATACCTTAGATAAATCAAAAGGTTCTTCTATATAATTATCAATAAACATCATATTTTGTTCAGTATCTAAAATATCTAATAAAACAGAAGCAGGATCCCCTTTAAAATCCTTAACCATCTTATCAATTTCATCAATTAAAATTAAAGGATTATTAACACCAGTCTTATTAATACCTTGAATAATCTTCCCTGCATTAGCTCCAAGATAAGTCTTACGATGTCCAATTAACTCATTAGAATCGTTCAACCCTCCAACACTAATCTTATAAAAACTTTTCTTTAAAGCTCCAGCAACTGCTTTAGCAAGCGTTGTCTTACCAACACCAGGAGGTCCTACAAAACACAAAACAGGCGATTTAATATCCTTATTACGATTCTTTATAGCCACATATTCAATAATTCTCTCTTTAATATTTTCAAGACCATAATGACTCTTATCCAAATACTTTCTAATAACCTTCAAATCATCTTCATCTAAACTACTATTATTCCAAGGCAAATTAAGTACCAAATCTAAATAATTACGTATCACAGATGACTCAGGAGAAGATTCATTAGTATGTTCAAATTTCTTAATTTCTTTAGATATCTTAGCTTTAATAGAATCACTTATATCTAAATTATTTAATACATCAAAATAACTACTAGTTAAATCATCTTTTTCTTCTTCATCACCAAGTTCCTTTTGAATTTCTTTTAACTTTTCTTTTAAAATAAACTCTCTTTGATTGTTTTCAAAAGACATCTTCAAATTTTCTTCAATATGGTTATCTAACTCAAGAACTTGTAACTCTAACTTCAAATCAACTATCAAAGCATTAGCACGATGATAAGGATTTAATTCAACCATATAAGAAAGTTTTTTCTCCATACTAAAAGGAACATTATTAACAACTAAATCAACTAATAAATCTAAATCCTTTGAATTATTTAAAGTATTTATAAAACTATTAGAAACATATTTAGCAATCTTTAAAAAATCCTTAGTTAAATCAACTATTTTTCTTCTAACAGCTAATTCCTTAATTTCATTAAGTTTAGGAAAATCCAATAACATACAACGAGCTTCTAACACTTCATTATCTAAAATATAATTTGAATAAGACTTTATCTTAACTCTTCTCTTACCAGTAAGTACTATGCGGTAATTTCCATTAGGTAATTCTATTTTACTTTTAACAATAGCAATAACCCCTATAAAAGGCAAATCATTAATATCAGGACTCTCTTCAAATTGATTTCTAGGAGCTACAATTAATAACTCATTATTATGACTTCTAGTAGAAAGCTCAATAATGTTTTTAGATAAAATATTATTAAGTTCTAATTTAACTTCTTGATGAGGCAAAAGGACTAAATTTTTTAATAATAACACTGGTAAATTAATTGTCATAATCCGCCTCCTAAAATATATAAAGTATATTATATCTTATCAAAAAAAAAAGTAAACAACTTTTCACTTTTTTTACATCAACTTGGCAACATTCAGTAAACAGCAGCTACAGATCTAGTAGCATACATTCCATAAGCTATCCCAAAATAACTATTAAAAGCAAATACTCCCGCTTCAGTACCTAAATTAGCAGTAGAACCTCTATACATCCAATGATATTCGCCACCAACAAATCCAGCTGAATCACCATTCCAAGTTATTCTATTCGCTGGAGACATTTCAGTAGTAGCATCACCCGCAATACCTCTTGAATATTCATACATATTGGAAGAATAATTATAAGAATCATAATACTTACTAGCAGGAACTGTAGGAAAAGCAGCATATGAATTAACAAAAGTTCCACTAGTACTCTTCATATTAGCCATTACTGCATCATATTTACCACCAGCCATATCATAAACTCCATAAACATTTCTAGTAGTAGAAGCCTTCGCCCCATTAGTAGTATTCCATCTATAAGTAGAAGGACAAATAGAAAGACCAGAAGCATTAACTAAAACAGAAGTATCACTCCCTCCACATCCAGTAATAGTATCTAAATTAGTATTATGGTAACTATTATTCTCAACTTTTAAAGAACATGTCCCATTGTCATTACAAACACCATACTTAGATTGAGATAAATACGCAATAGCACCCCATTCAATATTTTTAATCATATGAACATCTGTAGTTGAATCTAAACTATAAAGTGTTTTAGCTTCTTGAACTTCCGTAAATAATCCATAATGATTTAAATTAACTACAGGAGCAACATTTGGAATATTCTTTGTATTTGCACCTTGTTCAAACTTACCTACCCAAAAACCAGATAACTTATCAGTTCCAAATGTAAAAGCAGAATGAGCAGTAGTATTTTTATCAACAAAATAAACATCAATAGCATTTGCAGAATTTACAATAGAACTAACATCATATCTAAATCTAGGAATCCATACATACATCTGTCCAACAGCACTCATAGGAATAACTGTTCCAGGAGGAGAATTAAGATAAGATGTATTAGAAAGAACTATAGCATTCGCCCACTCACTATTCACATAATTGTACCATTCTTCTTCTAAATCAGCTACTTTGATCGTTCCATCACTTTCTAAAACAATCGGTAACATTTTCGAATCTAAAAGTGGATCATTTCCATTCAATTCCGTTTCAATATATTTTTTAAAAAAATATATAGAACAATCATCATTACCACTAAAAGACATATCTAAAGACCAATTTGATTGATTCCACACAGCTGTAGTAACTCCATCACAAACAAATCTATCAAAATGATAATTAGAATTAGCAACAGGAAATTCAGTAGACTTAACACCACTAACATACACATTTAAATTAATAGGAGAATCAACTAACGAATTAATAATTACAGTATTATAATTAACTTCAAAATACGCAAAAGAAATTCCCAAAATAGTAAATGCTATTAAAACAAGCAAAGAAAAAATTAAATGCTTTTTAGTATATTTCTTTTTATTATATTCCTTTGAAACATTAAATTGTTTCATATGAATCACCTTTCACTATTCTACAACATCATGAATTAAAGTAAAATCTGATTTTTCACCTATTTTATAAGGTACTCCTTTAGCTTCAATTGGACTATCACTAAACATAGTAAATAATACATCTCCAATTTTAACTTCATCATTAATATGTTTATTTATAACAATACCAGCATTAAAGTCTATTTTATCTTCCAAAGTTTTACGACCAGCACCTAATTCTAAAGATAACTTACCCATTTGCAAAGCATCAATAGAAGTAACATAACCACTAAATTTACTTCTTACATCTACTCTATACTTAGCTACTTCATCAACTAAATGAATATTACCACCTTGATAACTAATAAATTCTCTTAACTTATTTAAGCCATCACCTTCAAGTATTTGTAAAACAATTTCTTCACTTTTATCTAAAGACATATTATGTCTTAAAGAAATAATCTGACTAGCTATAGTAATACATAAATCACGTAACTCCTCATTACCCTTACCACTTAAAACCTCAACAGCTTCTCTAACTTCTAATCTATTACCAATAGTAGATCCTAAAGGAATATCCATATTAGATAAAATAGCTCTAGTTTTAATTCCACACTCAGAACCAATCTTAACCATTAATTTAGCCAATTTTTTAGCATCTTTAATATTCTTCATGAATGCTCCACTACCTACTTTAACATCTAATAATAACGTTTTAGCTCCACTAGCAATCTTTTTACTCATAATACTAGCAGCAATTAATGGAATGCTCTCAACAGTACCAGTAACATCTCTTAAATGATATAACTTCTTATCAGCAGGAGCAATATTCTTAGTTTGACCCATAATAGCTATATTAATTTTTTTAGCTTGATCTATAAATTCTTCTTCAGTTAAAGAAGTATTAACTCCAACTGACTCTAACTTATCAATAGTACCACCAGTATATCCAAGACCTCTACCACTCATCTTTGCCAATCTACAATGAGCACAAGCAACAATAGGACCGACAATCAAACTAACCTTATCACCAATACCTCCAGTAGAATGCTTATCAACCGTTTGAAAAGGCAAAGTAACACAATCTCCAGAATCAGTCATCTCTTTAGTTAAGCAAATCGTCTCCGCCTCACTCATTCCATTAATAACAATAGCCATTAATAAAGCAGATATTTGATAATCTTTAAAACTATCTAAATTAGTAATAAAAAAACTAATATCTTCATTAGATAACTCTAATTTATTCTTCTTCTTTTCAATAATATCTAATATAGTCATTTAACTTCTCCCTTAAAAGCATAAGGTAATATACTATCAAGAGTATACTCCAATATCTCATCATTATTCTTTACATATATCTTAAAATCACTATTACAAAATTCACTCATCACTTGACGACACACTCCACAAGGATAAGCAGGTTTATTTATATCATTACCAACAATAGCAATAGCAACAAACTCAAGTTCACCTTCACTAACTGCTTTAAAAAAAGCAGTTCGCTCAGCACAGTTACTAGGAGAATAAGCCTCATTTTCAACATTACAACCAGTATATATCTTACCACTTTTAGTTAATAAAGCTGCCCCTACCTTAAAATTAGAATAAGGACTATAAGAAAATTCACGCGCTTCTATTGCACTATTAATTAATACATTCATAATACACTCTCCATCTTAAAAATTATAACATAAAAAAAAGACTTATAAAAGTCTATTTTAATGATAATATACTCTATTTATAAAAGTTTTAACTTCATCATAAACCATATACTCTAAATCATTTACATTGTCACTAAAAGGATAAATATAATCTACAACACTTAACTCTTCTAAAGACCTTAAATCATTCAAATTAATATTAGTAATATAAACTAATTCACTTTTATTAAAAAACAAATTATATCCACTTACATCAATCATAGTATCAGATTCATTTCCAACAGTAGTAGAAATTTCATAAGCATTAAAATCTTCTATCTTAGAAACATCAACACTAACTGAATAATCATCTTTTCTAATAGATTCAAAATATTCAGTAATAATCGGTTCAACTACAACTTTCCCAGCATAACTATCTATTAAGATAGGTATATTAGAAAAAGCAATACTCTCTTCTCCAGCTAATATATTCCCACCATATACCGTCTCTGACTTTATCAAGTTTTCTTCATAATCATAATACTTAACATTAAAATCAATTGATTGATTTTTATTAGTATTATTTTCATAAATAAATACTAGTAGATCTTGTTTACTTATCAAATGATAAGTAAACAATACATCACTCTCTATAACCTCAATGTCCTCAGATTTATAATTATTAGAAACTAATACCTCCAAAGATTCATCAACACCTTTATTTATAAATAAATAAATTGATAAACTAATAAATATTATCGACACAAAACTTAAAATCCATATAGCTATTTTCATTTTCTAACCTCCAAAAAATCACTCAACTTCATAACACATACCCTCTGGACTATTTCCAAGACATCTTTTAATTTCACATGTATGTTCACCAGTACAAACATCAAATCCCCAATCAGACCAAGGACCATTTTCTCTATAACCACTTCTTTCACAACTAAAAATAGGTTGATCTGCATTATTAATACAATAAGGATGACTTAAAACATAAAAGCTACCATTATACTGACATCTATTTCCATTATCACATACATATCCTGGTATAGGAGCTTTCGGATATACATGATGACCACTAATAAAAACAGAAGACCTAGTCCTATACTTAGTTACTATTGATAATTTAAAATAAACTTCAACAACAGTATTCTCTCTTGGCATAATAAAATTATCACTATTTAATAAAACTCCATTAACATACATTTTATCCACTTCATAATTTACATTCGGAACAAATGATAATGAAATATTATTTCCAAATAAAGAAGAATCCTTACTTGAATATGCAACTCCACCATCACCATTAACAACACTAATGGTATATAAAGTTTTATCAACCTTACTTACATTAAAAGGCATCTTAGCTTCATTACCTGCATTATCATAAACATATAAAACATAATCCCCATTATCTCTAGTAACAGTAATCAAACCATTATTAGAAAGAAAAACATTAATATCATTAATTCTTAATGAATTAATACCAGAGCCAACAACGCCATCATTATATTCGATATTTACTTCTCTATCCTTATTTATATACTCACTATTATCAACATCTACTTCAATTACTGGAGGAATCTTATCAATCTTAAGTGTTCTAACTTTAGTTTTAAATCCTTCATTAGTTAAAATAGAACCATATATTGAAATAATAGAATTATCGGCACTAACTAATAACATATTAGAACAATCATCAACATTATTAATATCTACATTAGAAACATCACAAAAATTACTATCACTATACTTTGAAGACTTATTTACTCCACCTCCAGTAAATACAATATCAGATCCTTCCTTAACGCTAAATCCATCATCAACATCTAAAACTAATAAAACGTCAGTATTAATCCAAACAAATTCAGATAAACCACTAATTAATTCTAATTTATCACCAATAACCCCGTTAACTACCTTATAACCATCAAATTTCAACCCATCTTCATCTTCAAGTTCATATTTAACACTACAATCATCAATTACTTCATCAGAAAAAGTAGCAACAATTTGATTCTTAGAAAAAGATATATTTATTGCATTACAACTCATATCACTACTATCAACAGGATTAATAACTTTATCACTATTAACATCATCAGAACTAATATATCCATCATATACAAGCTGTAAAACAGGTATCGTTATCGGAGCAGACAAGTTAAGTTCATCTCCCCATTTTTCAGAAGCTATTTCCAAACTTTGTATTTTATTATCTAAAGCCTTTTGCTTTCCTGAATTAGTAATATTTATATAACTTGGAATAGCTATCAATAACAAAATACCAAGTATTACTATAGCTACTAATATTTCAACAATTGTAAATCCCTTATATTTCATAACTACCTCTACTATAACAAGTATAACCTAAAACAAAATAAAAACCAATAAAAAAAGACTTATAAAAGTCTATTTTTTAATTACTTCCATAGCAGCACGCATTTTCAAATCATACTTAACTATATCTAATCCACCAAATGAATCTAAGAAATCAGCTTCCTTCATTCCATATCCTTCAGCCATATTCTTAGCTTCAGCTTTAGCATCTTTATCAGATATTTCAATCTTTTCAGCATCAGCAATACCTTCAAGTAAATATCTATAAGTCACTCTCTTAGTAGCTTCTGGATTCATTTGTTCATGAATCTTTTCATGAGTCATACCAGTAAATTGGAAATATTGATCAATATTTAATCCTTGCATTTTCAATTGTTCTTCAAATTGATGAATCATTCTATGAACTTCATCACTAATTATTTCAGGATTAATTTCAACTTTCATTTCTTTAGCAGCAGTTTCTAAACATTCATTAATAAACTTATCTTCTACTTCAGCTTCCTTTTTAGTTTTGATTTTATTTTCAATTTCAGTTCTAAATTCAGCTTCAGTTTCAACTTTATCAAAACCTAAATCTAAATAGAATTCTTTAGTTAATTCAGGTAATTTTCTTTCTTTAATTTCATTAACTTTAACTTTAAATAAAACTTCTTTATTTTTTAATTCTTCAGTATAGTTTTCAGGAAACTTAAGATTTAACTCTTTAGAATCTCCAACACTCATCCCAATTAAACCTTCTTCAAAACCAGGAATAAAAGTATGTGAACCAATTTCTAATGGATAATTAGCTCCAGTTCCACCTTCTAATACTTTACCATCTACAAAACCTTCGAAATCTATAACAGCAGTATTACCATCTTCAACACTACCACTTTCTTTAACAGCTACTTCAGCATACTTACTAGATAAAGATTTAATTTCCTCATCAATTTCTTTCTTAGTAACTTTTACAGCATCTTTTTTAACACCTAATTTAGTGTATTTACCTAATTTAACTTCAGGTTTAGTAATTATTGTAAATTCAAACTCAACATGTTTATCATCAATTCCAATGATATTCATTTTAGGTTCAACAACTGGTATTAATTTATTATCTTTTAATACTTTAGTATATGCACTATTAAGTGCAATATCAGTAGCATCCATATATAAAGATTCTACACCAACTTTTTTGATATATAAATCTTTAGTAACAGAACCTTTTCTAAACCCATCAATTTTAATATCTTTCTTTTTCTTATTAAATGCTTCATCAATAGCAGAAGTCCATTCTTTTCCTTTAACTTCTACTTTGATTGTATGTATATTTTTCATATTATCTTCCTCTCGCTAAACATTATACTACAAATAACTAAATATATAAAGTATTTAGTAAAAAAATAGCATTTTTATGCTATTTTTATAATCTTAATATCATAAGTTCCATTAGGACTTGCAACACTTATTACATCTCCTACTTTACGACCCATAACAGCTTCACCAATAGGTGATTCATTACTAATTTTATTGTTAAACGGATCAGCTTCCAAAGAACCTACTATTTGGTATTCTTCTTCATCATCATCTTCGTCAATATAACTTATAGTAATTGTATTTCCTACACCAACTTCGTCTTTAGATCCAACTTCAACAATTTTAGCATTTTGTAATTTATATTCAAGTTCAGTAATTCTCGCTTCTAGTTGAGCTTGCTCTTCACGAGCAGCATCATATTCAGAATTTTCTGATAAATCTCCATGGCTTCTAGCTTCTTTAATAGCAGCTACCACTTCAACTCTTTTATTTAATTTTAAATCATTTAATTCTTCTTCTAATTCTAAATACCCTTTAGATGTCAGCAAAATAGCTTGTTTTTTCATATTCATCTCTCCTTCAAAAAAGTATCCTAATAAGAATACTACAAATAGTCATTAATGTCAATCGTTTTCAAACGCATCATATCTCCAGGTAAAACCTTAAGATCACCTTTGAATTTTATTATCATTCTTGGATGTCTCGCAACATCTAAAACATTTAAATCTTCATCATAAAATTCATTAATAACATAAGTAAAAACAGAAGTATCAGGTCCAAAAAACTCAACTACATCAGAAGTTTTAAAATAATTTCTTTGTTCTATAGTAACAATACCATTTTCATTAGATTTAACTATTCCTAAAAAATCTTGATTACTCTCTTCCTTACGACCTAAAAAATACTGTTCTTCCACTCCAGCAATCTTATCAAAAAATTGCGGTGTACTATCTCTATTAGCACATCTATTTAATATCGCTAAGTAGTACTTAATATATGCATCATTTAATTCATTATTCATTATTTTATCAATAATTACTCGATAACTATTAATTACTGTAGCAATATAATAAATACTTCTCATTCTGCCTTCTACTTTAAAAGAGTTAACCCCAATCTTTATCATTTCTTTAATATTACTAACCATATTTAAATCTTTAGGAGTCATACTATAAGTTAAATTATCATTATCACTTAAAAAAGTAAATCTACATACTTGAGCACAACCACCTCTGTTACTATCTCTATTAGTAACATAATTACTAAGAACACATTTACCTGAATAAGAAGTACACATTGCTCCATGAATAAAACACTCAAGTTCTAAATTAGTTTCTTCTTTGATATTTTTAATATCTTCTTTACTACATTCACGAGCTAGTACAACTCTAGTAGCACCCAAACCTTTATAAAACTTAGCCGTCTCACTATTAGTAATACTTGCTTGAGTAGAAATGTGTAATTCATATTTACAGTTCAACTCACGCCATAATTTCATAACTACTATATCACTACAAATAATGGCATCAATCCCAATTTCATCCAAAGAAAGTAAGTATTCCCTCAAACCATCAAGATCATTCTCATGCAACACTATATTAACTGTTACATATATTTTCTTTTTTAAACTATGAGTATATAATACAGCCTCTTTTAAATCATCTAACGAAAAATTTCTTGCATTTGCTCTCAAACTAAAATTAGTTCCACCAACATATACAGCATCAGCTCCATACAACAAAGCAAACTTAAGACGTTCAAAATCACCAGCTGGCGCTAATAACTCAACCATTTCGTCTCACCTCTTCAATCTTAAAAACCGTTCTCTTATCTAAAAAACCACTAAATAAACCATCCTTACTTAAAATATCAATAACCTTCTCCTTTTCAATATAAGAAGTATTTATATAAAAATAAAGCACATCAAGTTCTAATAATCTTTTATCAAAAAATATATGATTATCATAAATAACAGTTCCCAAATCACTCTCGGTCATTAAAAATTCATAACCACCTACAGTTTCCTTAAGCAAAGTCTTACTTTTACTAGGTAACTTATAATTATCAGTATAATTACTTATTAAACTTCTTCTACTATACATAGCTTGATTATAACCAAATAAATGAACTACAACTTTCTTTTTAACTTCAGAAACTATATTTTCAAGTTCAGATATAGTTAACTCATTACTTACAACAACACTATCATTAAATTCTAATAAATAATTAATAGATTCACTATTAGTAGCAAAATGATTTTGAAACAAAATCAATTCTAAATCAAGATTTAACTCTTTAACTAAATTATATACAGCTAAATCTTCATATACAATTCCTTTTATTTTTAATAAAGGCAATATTTTTTTTAGATCCTTAACCATCGATGTATTCAATAAACAATTAATTAAAACATAAGAATCAGTAAAATTATTAACATCTTCGACTTTAAAACTTTTTTCATACCCAATAGAAAATCCTTCTAAAGCAAAAAGAAAGGTTGTAAAACCTTTTTCCTTATAAAATTCTATATCAGCTAAATTATTAATATTTAATAAACAATTAGTTAGCATTTTTTTTAACACTCACAGAAATTCCATCACCAACATCAATGAAATCAGTATCAAATTCATCATGATGTTTCAAGAAATCAATATAATTCTCTATTTTATTAACTAAGCCTTTTAGATTACGACTTTCAATATTCTTTTTATTAGCAACATGTCCATGAAATTTTAAATTATCACTAATAATAATACCACCATCATTTAAAAAATGTTTGAATTTATCAAAATAATTAATATATTGACCCTTAGCAGCATCAATAAATATTAAATCATATTTAACTCCAACTAAGTTAACTTCTAAAGCATCTTGAAATACTACGTTAATATTTTTATCTAAAGAACACTTCTTAACATTCTTTAAACATTCCATATATCTATTATTATCTTTCTCTATAGTAGTAACTTTAACATCATCATTAGCACTAGCCATTAAAATAGCAGAATAACCAATAGCACTACCTATCTCTAAGATAGACTTAACATTATGTTTTTTAATATATTTCATAATAAATACTATTGAATCTTTCTCAATAATTGGAACATTATGCTCCTTCGCATACTCTTCCATTTCTAAAATTATTTCTTTCATTATCATTCACCTTTATTCACAAAACATTCCACTTGCTTTAATTTCTGAAGTCTTAGCTATATGTTCAGCTTCAGTATTTGTATAATATGTTTTACCATTACAATCAGCAACGAAATACATGTATCCTTCATCAGTTGGGTTCAATGCTGCATCAATACTTTTAATTCCTGGATTACTAATAGGTCCTACACTAAGACCAAAATAAGTTGCACATCTAGTATTATAACTATTCAAACAACTTGAATAACCATATTCTAAATTACTAGCAGACTCTTTTTGTTCTCCATATAAAGTAGTAACATCACTACCTAAACTCCAACCAGCATCAATTCTATTTAAGAAAACTTCAGAAACCATAGGACGATCAACATCATATTTAGTTTCCCTTTCAATAATACTAGCTAAAGTTAAAACTTCATGAACAGACATCGAACTACTTAAAATTTCATCCTTATACGCTTCCAGTTTAGCTAAAGTATTGTTAAGCATAATAACAACAACTTCTTCAACACTTGCATTATAATATATATCATAAGTATCAGGAAATAAATATCCCTCAAGTGCGTAATAAATATTACCATTTAATACGTCATTAGTCAAGAACCAGTACTTTTCACTATCAATTAATCTTTGAATCATTTCTGGATCATTAATATCTTCAAGAACTCTCTCTTCATCCATTTTAATATGATTAGCAATAATTTTGACATGATCAGTTAACTTATCCCCCTCATAAAAAACAACAAAAGAAGAATCACTAACATTTCCTAAATTCAATGCATCAAATATATGTCTCATAGACATATTTTTATTAAGTTCATATTCACCAGCTTGTAATACAACATCACTTATAAAAGCATAGCCCATAGCAATTAATTCACTTCTAATTAAACCAGCATCAGCTAAATTATTAATTATATCAGTAGTAGATTCGCCCTCTCTAATCATAAAATTAACTTTAGTAGATGAATTACTCATCGGTTCCATCATAAATAAAACAACAATCACAACTGCAACAATAAATATAATTATACCTATAATTATATTTATTATATTTTTCTTTATAAATTTCACTCTTTATCTCCCTTTTTTTCAATTAAAGAAGATAAAATAGATTCTACTATCTTAAATTCTTCATTAGATTTAATATCTTTAAGCTTCAATTCCCCATTTTTATATTCACTAATAGAAGCATATATTATTTTATTCTTATCATCATCATAAGTATTATCAGTATATACTATATAATCATGACCAGTCTCCTCACTATTAAAAGTAAACAAAACATCACATATCACTTCTTCATTACTTTTATTTATAAAAGTAATAACATTATCTTTCATTTTTTAACCCTTTCAAGTAAGATTCTAAAATGATACAAGCTGCATAACTATCTATAACTTGCTTACGTTTATTTCTTCTCATATCAACATCTAATAAATATCTCTCAGCTTCCATAGTAGATAATCTCTCATCAATAAGTATTACTTCTATCGGAAACTTATCTAGAAGCCATTCTTTAAAATTTAAAGATCTCTCTGAAGCAAAACCCAAAGAATTATCCATATTTTTAGGTAACCCTAATACAAATGTACCAATATCATTTTCCCTAACAATTTTTTCTAATTCAGGAATTAAATCTTCATAAACTTTAAACTTTAATACATCAAACTTAGTAGCAATGGTATTACTTCTATCAGTAATAGCCAACCCAATCTTTTTAGTTCCCAAATCCATTCCTAATACTCTCATTTATTATTCAAATACTCCTTTAAAATAGTAGCTATTAATTCTGACCTATCAATACTAGTTATATTTTTTCTAGCACTCTTAAAACTAGAAATAAATCCAGGATCACCACTCATCATATAACCAACAATTTGATTAATAGAGTCGTAACCTTTCTCTTCCAGTGCTAAAATAACATCATCTATTATTTTTTCAACATTCTTAGATTTTAACGCATCAACATCAAAAAGTATTGTTTCATCATTCATATAATACCTCCAAATTTACTATATTTTACCATTTTATCAATAAATAAACAAGTTATTTAAAACTTCCATTATTTGATTTCCAAACATAAATGTAATATAAACAGCAGTAATTAAAAACGGTCCAAAAGGTACTTCAGACTCTAACTTAGTATGAATGAAATAAATAGCAAACGGTAAAGTCAATAAAGAACCAATTATAAGTGCCACAAAAGATAACTGAAATCCTAGTACAACCCCAAATAAGAAAGCTAACTTAACATCTCCAAAACCTAAACTCTCTCTTTTAAATACTCTATCGCCAACAAACTTAATTAAATACATAACAAGAAATAATACCACTCCAACTAAAATACTAAATAAAAATTCTTCAACACCACTAAGGACTAACTTAGTAATTAAAATAGTAACAATCCCTAAAACTAAAGGAATATCCAATATATACAAATATTTGAAATCACTTACATAAGTAATTACTAGTATAGAACTGATAACTAAATATATAATCAACCCTTCTAAGGAATTACTCATATAATAAGATAAACCAAATAAAAATCCAGTTAATAATTCAATTAAAACATAACTAATAGACAATTTATACCCACACTTACTACATTTTCCTCTTAAAAAAACATAAGAAAAAACTGGTATTAGTTCATACCATGAAAGAGGCTTATCACACCCCTCACAATGACTACCAGGTTTAACAATTGATTCTCCTCTAGATAATCTATCACCAACTACGTGAAAGAAAGATCCAAAAAACAACCCAAAAATTCCAAATAAATAAACCATATTATCCCCCTACATATTAATTGTACCATACATTCCATACATTGGCATTACAACCGCCATCAAAATAGCTCCAACAACTACTGCCAAACCAGCAATCATAACCGGTTCTATAATAGCTTTAAAACTAGTAACTATCGACTTATGTTGTATTTGAAAATGCTCACTAACTTTTTCCATCATTGAAGCAAGTTCTCCAGTCGATTCCCCAGTAACAATCATGAAATAAGCTGCACTAGGAATAGCCCAGTGATCTTTAAAAGTTTCAGATATCTTACCACCAGTAGATATATTATTAATAGTTTCAAACATAATTTCTTTATAAACTTCATTAGAAGTTATCCTACTTAAAATATCCATACTATCAGTAATATAAACACTATTCTTTAACAATGACGAAAACGTCTTAGTAAAAATAGTTATCTCATTAAATATTATTAAATCCTTAATTACAGGAATCTTCATTACCATTATTTGCATTGCTTTTCTAAAAGCTTTAACTTTCTTATAAGAAAACACAAATACTAAAACAACTAAAATAGTAACAGCTATATATATTAAGTAATTAGCTTGCAAATTTTCCGATAAATTTAATACTAACAATGTAATCCCAGTAACAGGAGCACCCATTGATTCATAAATACCTTCAAACTCTGGCATTATAAATAACATTATAAATATAACAATACCTACAGCAAATACACTTATTATCGCCGGATAAGTCATAGCACTAATCATATCTTTTTTAGTTTTATCAATCTCAGAATAATAATTAGCCATATCATCTAAAGTAGATTGTAAATCTCCAGTAGCTTCAGCTGCTTTTAACATATTAATTAATAAACTAGGAAACATTCCACCTTGCTTAGTTAAAGCATTAGAAAAACTCTCTCCCATAGTAAGTTCATAAACGATAGCATTAAAAATACTTTTTCTCGCAGTATCTTTACCAGTTTGTTGAGCTAAAATTCTCATAGAGTCAGTTAATGGTATACCACTTCTTACATAAGTAGATAATTGTGTTAACCAAAAAATTAAATCTTTACTTTTCATCTTACGAGGAAATAAACCACTTTCGCCATAAACAAAATTAATCCAATCACTAGTTTCAATACTAAAAACTTCATAACCTTCATTAACTAAAAAAGTATTAACATCTAACTTAGACATCCCAGTAAAATTATCAGTAACAAGTTTACCTTTATAATCAAGTGCAGTATATCTAAATATTGTTGGTTTAGTTAATCTCTTAGCATCTTCACCAGTTAACTCAGCATTAAGCTTAGCTTTCTTCTCTTCTAACTTAGCAAGTACTCTAGGACTAATTTTAGTCTTACGATCTACCACAGCTTCTTTTTTTTCAGTTTTTATTATGTTCTTAGTACCTTTATAAGTTTTATCAACTGCACTAGAAGAAACATAATATAATTTAGCTAAAGGAGAAAATAAAACTTTTAATCCTAGAAAAGCATATCTAAATATATCAAAAAAACTTAATATAAAATTAATTGGCATAAACAATACATTACTCTTCTTAGCCATAACAACACCTCACTATTTTAATTAATTATAACACAATAAAAAAACAATGTACATATCAGAAAAAATAAAAAGAAGATAAAATCTTCTTTATAAAATAATACTCATAACAGATCTAGTAGAAGTATATAAAGCAGCAGCTCCATCACCTACATAAAATGCCCAAATACCAGCATAAATATCATTACCAGCTCTTCCTCCTCTTACAAACCAAGGAGCCATTTTATATATAAAATAAGCATAATCAGTATTCCAATTTGACATATTTACTGAAGTTGCATCAAGTTCTTTTATCCCATCTCCACTAATTGCCCTATGATAGTCAAGTTCATAAGTACCATAAGTATATGAATCATAATACTTAGAAGCAGGAGCTACAGAAAAACCAGAACTCCAAGTATTGAAGTTTCCAAACTCATTTACCATATTAGCCATTACATATTCCCATTTACCACCGGCCATATCATAAACACCAGTAACATTAGCTGTAGTACTAGCTTTAACTCCATTTGCTGTTGACCATCTATTTTCTAACGGACATATTTCTATACCACTTAAAGCAACACCAGTAGAAGTATCAACACCACCACAACCAGTAACAGATGCATACGACGTAGAATTGAAATAACTATTATTTTCTACCTTTCCACCACAAGTTCCATCAGCACTACAAATACCATATTTTGATTGTGATAAATATGCTACTGCTCCCCATTCCATATTTTTTATAATGTGAACATCTGATTCTTCATCCAAACCATAAGTATCCATAGTATTATTAACATTATCATATAATACAGAAATAGATGCATTACTAAAAGAATTAATATTAGGTACTATTTTATTACCAACACCTTGTTCAAACTTACCTATCCAAAAACCAGGTAACTCCTCTTCTCCAAACGTAAAAGCAGGATGAGCAGAAGCAGAAATATCAACAAAAGTTAAATCAACAGCAGTATCAGCATCAAATACAGACTCCTCAACGTAAGAATATCTAGGAATCCATACATACATTTGTTCTATTTTATCAAGAGGTATTTCCACTCCAATATATAAATTAGTATATGTCGGATCAACTATAACAGCATTCGCCCATTCACTATTTTCATAAGAATACCATTTTTTTTCTACATCAGCAACAATAACACTACCATCATCATTAATAATTACAGGTAACATCTTAGAATCTAATATCGGATCAGCACCAGCTAAAATTTCATCATCATAAGGTAAAAATGTCGAATTAGCAACTACTGAAATTTTAGCATCAACAACCTTGTTAGCAGAATTACTCATAGTTGCAGAAGAATCAATCCACATTCTAAATTCATGCGTAACTGACTCATTAGGTTCCAAAATATAATCATCAAAGCTATAAGCTTTAGCAGAAGAATTTATGGCATCCACTTCCTCATTACTACTAACTATAACCGGATCATCATAATCCAGTGCTCCTTTAATTAAACTATGACTTAAAGTAGTTGTATTTAAAACTTCTAAATTAACTAAATAAGATGTGTTATTAGAACAAGTATTAGTAACAGTAAACACATAAGGAGTAGATCTCATTCCATCAATATCACTAATAGGATAAGCATTACTCAAATTTATCAGAGATTCAGAATCTTCTGAATAATTAATCGACAAACAACCGCTATTAACAATACCATCACCAGATTGTTGATTATCACTTACCCACAAAGCAAATGAAAAACTTATAGTCAAGACGCATACTAACAGTACACCAATTACAAACAAAAATATCATTTTAACATTCATTTTATCAATCCTATCTTATAAAAGAATACCATTTATTTTTATTTTTTTCAACAAAAACATATAATATAATGAGGTGATTTATGTTTCCATATCAAATTGCAAAAAGTGGTTTAACTTTATCAAAAGTTATTACTGGTATCTCCAAAAGCTTATCAATAGCTAATCAAGTAATACCTATTTACCAACAAAGCAAACCAGTAATTGACAAAGCAAAAGAAATGTTAAGTGGAATATCTAAAAAAGAACCACAAAAAAAAGAAATAATCAAAAATGATATTCCTTCTTCCAATAACAATCCAACATTTTTCTAAAATAAACTAGTAAAATAGTTTATTTTATTTTGAATTTCTACTATCTTAGAATCTCCATCAGGTAATTGAGTTAATATAAATTTATATTTACTAATTAAAAATTTATAATATTCGCTATAGTCATTATGAAAAACACCATATTCTAATTCATCATTAGTATTAACTTTAGAAGACTTAGTAAATAACATAACCTCATAATACTTGTCGTTTTCACAAACAACTTTAACCTCTTCTAAATAATATCCTAACTTAGATATTCCTTTACGTAAAACAGATAATTCATTATTAGATTGTATAATCAATTTTTGAATATCTTTTAAATCTACATTTAAAATATTCAAAATAGTACTAGTACCCATACCAGCTATAATAACTGTATTAAACAAATCCAATTCAATATTATTTAATCCGTCAGTTACTAATGTATCAATATCTAACCCTTTTGATGCAATATTATTAATTGCATAAGATAAAGCATTACTAGATATATCAGTAGCTAATACTTTGATTGATGGATACATCTCTTTAAGATAAATACTTAAATAACCATGATCACTACCAACATCAATAACTTTATCTAATTCATTAACAAAACTAGCAATAGTTTTTAATCTTCTATGTCTCATCCTTCAGATAAAAAGTCCTTTAATTTTTTAGCACGAGATGGATGTCTTAACTTTCTTAAAGCCTTAGCTTCTATTTGTCTAATTCTTTCTCTTGTAACATTAAATCTCTTACCAACTTCTTCTAAAGTATGACTCTTACCATCTATAAGACCAAATCTTAATTCTAAAACTTCTTGTTCTCTTTCTTGTAACGTCATTAATACAGATTTAATTTCTTCCTTTAATATCTCATTAGTAGCATACTCTTCTGGAGACATACTTCTCTCATCTTTAATAAAATCTCCTAAATGAGAATCATCTTCTTCACCTATTGGAGTTTCTAAAGAAACTGGATCTTGACTAATTTTAATTACCTCACGTACTTTTTCAGGAGCAATACCCATACGTTCAGCTATTTCTTCCTCTGATGGTTCCCTATTAAGTTCTAGAGTCATTTGTCTTTGAATTCTAGCCATTTTATTAATAGTTTCTACCATATGAACTGGCACACGAATAGTTCTAGCTTGATCAGCTAACGCTCTAGTAATAGCTTGTCTTATCCACCAAGTAGCATAAGTAGAAAACTTATACCCTTTATCATAATCAAACTTTTCAACAGCTTTCATTAACCCTATATTACCTTCTTGAATTAAATCAAGAAATAATAATCCACGCCCAACATAACGTTTAGCAATAGATACAACAAGACGTAAGTTAGATTCAGCTAAAATATTTTTAGCCATTTCATCACCTTCAGCAACTCTTATTGATAATTCACTTTCTTCATCAGGAGACAACAAACTAACTTGCCCAATTTCCTTTAAATACATTCTAACAGGATCATCAATATTAACATCTTTAGTTAAAGTTACTTCATCTAAAATAACAGGAGCAGCACCAGCAGCATCCTCTTCATCTTTATTAGATGCAACTACTTCGATACCTTTATCAATAAAGAAATTATACAATCCATCTAAAGAATCACTATCTACATCCAAACCTTTTAAAGCATCTGCCAATTGTTCAAAGGTAATGAAACCTTGCTCTAAGCCTAACTTTTCTAATTCATTCTTTCTATCTTCTAAACTTTTAATTAATTTCATCTTAATTCACACTTCCTTTTTTTAATTCAGCAATTCTTTTTGCCATTTCCATCTTTTTATTAACATCTAACTCAGATGTCATTTTTTCTCTTAAGTTCCTAATCTGTTCCTTGAAACTTCTTTTTAAATAAGTATCTAAATATTGATTCATATTATAAAAAGATAAATCACTTTCAATTAACATACCCATTATTTCACTAATTATATCTCCCTTACCTTGATTACTCATATAAGTCATAAAATCTGCCATATTAATATCTCCATAAGTATCAACATAATATAATATTTCATTAACAATACTTCTAAGTTCAGGATTATCTAAAAATCCCAACTTCGTTTTAAACAATTCTATATATTTAACATCATTCATTAAATAATAAATTATTCTCCTACCAATATCATCCAAATTACTAGTTTTAATTACTTTTTTAACTACTTTCTTAGGTACAACTTTAGGTTCAACTACAACTCTACTTTTCAAGAGTTCCAAATTAATATCATAATCTTTAGCTAAATTATTAATCGTTAGTTCTCTCAAAATAGGATCTTTAATATCTTTAGTAAGATCTATCACTTCATTAATATACTTAGCCAATTCTTTAGGATTATTCATATCATAGCTATCTTTTAAATAATTCAATCTAAAATTATAAAAATTCACTGGCTCTTTAACTAAAGTTTTAAAACTTTCACTACCATTTTTAATAATATACTCATCAGCATCTTTAGTTCCACTCATTTTAATAACAGATACTTCTATCCCATTAGATTCAAGCAACTTACCATTATTTATTGTCGCTTGCAATCCAGCATTATCATTATCCATACAAAGGAGTACTTTAACCCTTAACTTTTTAATTAATTCAACATGTTCACTGGTCATCGCAGTACCCATTAATGCAACAACATTTAGTAAACCTATAGAATCAATTCTAATAGCATCCATAAAACCTTCAACTATTATTAATTCATGAACTCTTTTAGAAGGAATAACAGCATGATGATAATTATATAATAAACTACTTTTATGAAATAATTTATTTTCTTTACTATTTACATATTTAGCATTATCACTATCATCATATATTCTTCCACTAAATCCAACTACATTACCTTCACTATCCCATAAAGGAAACATAATTCGATTTTGAAAAATATTGTATTCATAATTATTAATTAAACCTAGTTCTACTAAATCTTCATTTTTAAAACCTTTTTTTCCTAACAATTCTTTTAAAGAACCACCAGAAGTTAATCCAATTTCAAACTTATTAATTATTTCATCACTAATTCCTCGATTTAATAAATACTTCTTCGCCAAAACTCCTTCAATAGATTTTAAATTATTATGATATAACTTATTAGTTATATCCATAATATCATACAAAACCTTGTTAACTTTTTCTCTAACCACAGTAGGAGCTATTGTAATATTGATTCCAGCATTTTGAGCAACCATCGAAACCGCTTCAGGCCACGAAACATTTTCAAAATTCTGAACGAAAGTAAAAACATTCCCTGAAGCTCCACAAGAAAAACATTTGTAAATTTGCTTATCAACCGATACACTCATACTAGGAGCATGATCTTCATGAAACGGACAAACGCCAAAATAATTTTTTCCCTTAGGAGTTAACGGAACATATTTACTAACAACATCAACAATACTAACTTTAGATCTAATTAAATTTAATTGTTCATCACTAATCAATGCCATAAAATACCCTCTAACTATATATATTATAGACAAAAGTCCAATTTCCTTTTTTTTCACGCAAAAAAATGCAAAAAAGTCTAAATTTTCTGCTTTTTTATCATTTTTCGCCCTAAAATAACTCCGAAAATCAAAAATAAATATAAAATTGTATAATCTTGACTCTTATAAGTATCAGGAATAACAACCAATTTCTCACTAATCAGCTTCTTTGATTTAACTAAGCCATCAGTTCTAACTTTAACTAAGTAATCATCAACTAAAGAAAAACCTTCATTACTAACATGTCTAATAATGTAATCACCATAACCAAGAATACAAACATCACTTTCACTAAGTTCCATTCTACTTAATTCATTAAATTCATCATCAAGAATAGAAAAAATACTAACCGTATCAACTACATCATCATTATATTTATTTAATGCAATTTCATTAGTAATAAATTTAATATCTAATTCAATTTCAGTATCAAGTCCATCAACAATCTCAAATTCCACAACTTCATCATTTCTTAAAAAACCTATATCTCTTGATTTCTCTTTTATTATATAATCCCCTGGACTTAATAATATTTCAAAAACTTCATTACTATTAAAGTCCATAATCTTATTATTATTCTTATATAAACTATAATCAATTCCATCACTACACTCTAAACAAATAACTTCATCTTTAACATAATTAATATTTAACTTCCCTACTAATAATGAAAAATTAT
This sequence comes from uncultured Muribaculaceae bacterium, assembly GCA_964370475.1. Lineage (GTDB taxonomy): Bacteria > Bacillota_I > Bacilli_A > RF39 > UBA660 > CAYJCL01. Next base: position 78,858 of record CAYJJI010000001.1, read on the forward strand.
ATACAATTTCTCTTTCATCTAATTTACCAGGAACATATATGTAATTATCTCCATTACTAAACATATTAGCTTCTTCAACATAATTGTTATAATTACTCTTTAATATAATATCTTCTATATTAGTTTCTATTATTAGTTCATTATCATCAATAATCCCATTACTTGCATTAAAATTATTCAATACATTATTAGTATCAATTAAAATATTCTTTTCATTATATTCTAAAACATCACTATCAAATATAGGATTTAAAGAATCATTTAAAACTAGTTCTAACAATTCATTAATTTCATCTTCATACTTAATAACAATATCACCACTACTATCAATGAAATTAACATCATAAAAATAATCCCATATCAAATACTGAGTAATAAAATACCACTTTTGAGCAGTATGATTTTCATAATTATATCCATAATACATTAACTTATTAATATATTCTACATCATCATAATCTTTAACATAATTATTAAAATACATATAATCATAATTACTACTATATACAACTTGATCATCAATATATATAAACTTAACTTTTAAATCAATTCCCTCAACTCTTACATAAGACCCTCTTATCTCACTACCTATATCAACTTCTAAAGCACCACTTATAATTGAAAAACTAAAAAACATCATTAAAGTAAATAAACATTTAATCATTAAACCTCCTTTCACCTATATATATTAATTATTAATTAAAAATTTCCTCCAATAAAAAACTTGTTCTAAAGAACAAGTTAATCATTATATCTTAGATATTTATAACTCCAAAAAAGCATATTTATCTATAAAACTATAAGCCATACTTTTTATAACAAACACTATTTATCATTAATAAAGCATATAATTATCCACCAATATTCCCAAAAGCCCATTCATCTAAAAATAAATCATCAAACTCTAAAGCATATATAGCAAAATAATCATCTACTGAAACAATTTTATAACTTACTCCTTTTATAACTATACTATTATAACCACTATTACTTTCAAATGCCCTACTTCCAATATAAGCAACACTATCTGGAATAACCAATTCAGTTAATTCATTATGTCCAAAAGCCAACTCACCTATAGTTTTTAAATTCGCACCTAAAGTTAATTGAGTTAAAGAATTAGACTCAAAAGCACCATAACCAATCTCTATAACCCTATCAGGAATAACTAGTTCTGTTAAGTGATTATAAGCAAAAGCACTATTACCAATCTCTATAACCCTATCAGGAATAACTAATTCAGTTAATTGATTATAAGCAAAAGCATAATCTCCTATAGTAGTTACATTCTCCCCTAAAGTTAATTGAGTTATAAGATTAGCACCAAAAGCCGCATCATTTATTTCTACAACACTATTAGGTATAACCACTTCTGTTAATTTATTCCCAAGAAATGCACCAAAAACAGCTCCACTATCCACATCATAATAACCGTCAATTACTTGCAATGTTTCAGGTAATATAGCACTAGTAATATCAAATCCAATCATATTAGTTGTATCTTTAACAAAAGCTTCTGGTCCTAAAACAGTTACTGGTTTACCATTTATTTCACAAGGAATAACTACATCTTTAGGTCCAGCATCAGTATATCCATCTATAGTTACAGAATTACTAGTTTCAGTATAAGTAAAATAACTATCGTCCGTCGGCGTTAAACCTCTAGCTTCATAATCACTTAAACAAATTTCTAAATCACTAAGAACTGGAACAGCTACAATCACTATCTTAGAATTAACAATCTTATTTTGAGAATTCTCTAAAGTAGCAGAATAATCTACCCACATTCTAAAATCATGACTTCTACTCTCACCAGCATTTAATTTAAATGTATCTAAAAGATACGAAGTAGAATTTGCAATAGTAGATTCAACTACTGATTTATTATTTAAAGTCTCTGGATTATTAGTATCTAATACACCACTAATTAATGAATGTCCTAAAGTAGTACTATCCAAAACTTCAATATTCACCTGGTAACTAGCAGCTAAATCACAAGTATTAGATATAGTAAAAGAAAACGGATCAGTTAAAATCCCCTCACTATCAGGTATTGGAAAAGTATTTGTAATATTTATATGTTCAGTATCTTCAGTAAAAGTAATATCAAAACACCCTGTACTAACAAGGTTGTTATCAGTTTGTGTTGCTGTAAGCATCCAAACTGCAAAAGTAACACCACTAATTATTAAAGCTACTAACGTAATACCCATACCAATCATTAATAATAATCTCTTATTCATAATCTATTCCCTCTATCATTAAAATGATACCATTAATAGGAGAAAAAAACAAGAAAAAAGAATAGACATAATCTATTCTAATACAGCTTTAATTCTTCTAACACCAGCTGAAGATGCTTCTTCTTTTTTTATTTTAAAAATACCCAAATCACCAATAGACTCAACATGAGGTCCACCGCATAATTCCTTAGATATATCACCTATATAATAAACATTTACTACATCTGGATATCTATCTATAAACATACATTCAGCTCCAGTAGATAAAGCTTCTTCTTTAGACATTTCTTTTTTAGTAACTTTCAATCCTTCACTAATCCATTTATTAACTAATTCTTCTACTTTAGATTTTTCTTCATCAGTTAACTTATGATCACATGCAAAGTCAAAACGAAGTCTCTCACTAGTGATATTACTTCCCTTTTGATGTACACTAGGATCTACTACTACCTTTAAAGCAGCATTAAGTAAGTGAGTAGCAGTATGATATTTAACTTCCATATCACCATTACCTGCTAAACCACCCTTAAACTTCTCCTTAGCTCCAGCTCTTGATAATTCTTGATGAGCTCTAAACTTATCATTAAATCCCTTAATATCTACAGATAAATTATATTCACTAGCTACTTCTTCAGTTAACTCTATCGGAAAACCATAAGTATCATATAACTTAAAAGCTAAAGTAGCATCTATTTCATTAATATTATTAATATTTTTAGATAACTCTCTAAGTCCCTTTTCTAAAGTTCTATTAAATTTAACTTTTTCATTAGACAAAACTTCATACACAACGTTTTCATTAATATCTAATTGAACATAATACTTCTTATAATTATTAACTATAATCTTAGCTAATCTAATATCAAAATCACTATTAATATCAATATTTAACTTCTTAGCATGTCTAATCATTCTTCTAATTAATCTTCTTAGTATATATCCTTGATCAGTATTAGAAGGTTTAATCATAGCACTATCACTACTAATAAATACAGCAGTTCTTATATGATCAGCAATAATTCTCATACTACTTTCATTACCTTCATAACTAAATCCAGAAATATTTTCTATTTCATTAATAACATCACTCCATATAGAAGTTTTATAATTATCATTAACACCTTCTATAAAAGAAACAATTCTCTCATAACCCATCCCAGTATCTACATTTTTACTAGGTAATTCAGTTATCGATCCATCAGGATGTTTAAAATATTCCATAAACACATTATTCCATACTTCAACCCAATTAGAATCCTCTGGATCAAAAACAGTCGGAACATCATCGCCACGATATACAAATATCTCAGTATCCGATCCACAAGGACCAGACTCTCCAGCTATCCAAAAATTATCTTCAACTCCTAAAAAAACTATTCTATCATCACTAATACCTAAAGACTTCCATACATTAGCAGAAACTAAATCACGAGGTATATCTTCATTACCTTCAAAACAACTTACAGCTATTTTAGAAACAGGAATATTTAAGACATCGGTTAAAAACTCAAAACTATATTTAATAGATTCTTCTTTAAAATAATCCCCTAAACTCCAATTACCTAACATCTCAAAAAACGTATGATGCGTAGCATCACCAATAACATCTAAATCATTAGTTCTAATACACATTTGATAATCTACAAGCCTTTTACCATAAGGATGTTCCTCACCCATTAAAAATGGTATTAAAGGCTGCATACCAGCTGTATTAAATAATACAGATGGATCATTCAAAGGTACAACAGGTGCACTAGGTATTTGCTTATGTCCTTTACTAACAAAAAAATCAATATACATATCTTTTATATTTTTCATAATTTCCTCCAACAAAAAAAGAATAACACCAAGGAGTCTTACGACGGTACCATCCTTTACTTAACTTAATTTAATATAACGGTTTAAACCGACTAATCTCCAAAGATAGCTATTTCTTTATTTAAATTATTTCTTCTCACCTAACAGAAACTCTCTTGAAATTCAAATAAATACTTGGTCTTTTTCAACAATTAATAAACAAATTATATCATAAACATAACAATTAATCAAATAAACTATTTATTTAATACCTTGTTAAATACTGGAATAATAATAGCTCCAACAGCATTACCTAAAAGTGCAACTAATATAAAGATAAAAGCTTCCACACTCCATAAACTAGATGCAAATGTTAAATAAGATATATTAGCAATACTATGTTCAAAACCAGCCATTACAAATACCATAATACATAAAGAAAATAATAAATACTTACCTACTTCATGCCTACATTTCTTAAAACCATCTACTCCAACAAACATTAAAAATCCGCAGAATATTGCTAATATAAATATACTAAGTAATGAATCACTTAACTTAATATCAGATAACTCTACAGCTTTTTCAATAACTTTATCAGCATATCTAGTATACATAAACATATAACTAGTAAAAACTACCCCTACAAAATTACCAAGCACTATAATCAACAAACGTTTAACATAATCAAATCCATTTTCAACTATATACCCAATCTTTCCAGTATATAAGTTTAACTCATAAATTAATATAGTAGCTAATGCTATATTAAACAAAAATGCTCCCACTATTTTATCACTTACGCTAAAATAACAAATTACTGCTATAGTAACAACTAGGCCTGATAAAAAAGCCTTTAAAAAATCCTTCATAAAAAATCACCAAGAAGCATTATATCATAAAAAGTAAAAAAGTCAAAAAAAAATAGTCCTAAGACTATTCTTCAAATAAATTATACTTTAAAGTAAAGAATCTAATTAATACTTTAATCAAAGCCATACATGGAGTAGCAAGTATCATTCCTACTATTCCAAAGAAATAACCAAATATCAATAATCCAATAATAATAGTAACTGGATGTAACTTCATAGTTTTACTCATAACCATTGGTTGTAAGATAGTACTCTCAAGTAATTGAACTATTAAAGCAATAACAATAATAGCGATTCCTAAAGCAACTGATTGCGTAAATCCAACAATAGCAGCAGCACCACCACCAATATAAGGTCCAATATATGGTATTAAATTAGTAATACCACAAAATAACCCAAATAATAAAGGAGCTTCCAAACCTACAATTGTAAATCCAATTGAAGTAATTACAAATACTATAGTAGATACTAATAACGTACCATTAACAGTTCTTCTAATTTCAAAACCAATATTATCTATTAATGATGTATATTCAAAACGATATTTCTTAGGTAATAACTTAATTAAATGTTCCCTAGTATGATCAAAATCAATTAAGATATATAAAGCAACAACCAAACTAATAACAACAGTTCCTATTCCAGAAAATAAACCAGTAATAAAATTAATCAATGTACTAGGTAAACTATTAGTAATAGCACTAAAAATATCACTTACATTAGTATAAAAAATATCTTGCACATCTTCAACATTAAGACCATCAATATTACTAAATGATTCTATAACACTATCAGCAAATACCTGTAAATCATCAGCAATTGCTGGTATTGTTCCAATTAACGAATTTAACTGTTGAAATACAACCGGGAATAAAAACGCAAAGAACGACACAACACATGCTACAAATATCAAAAAAACTATCAAACACGAAGCTGTTCTATTAAGTCCTTTATTAGTTAATTTATTAACTAAAGGACTTAATAACCAAGCTACTATAAAACCTATAAATAATGGTGTTACAATCGATAAAATCTTAAGTAAAAAATCAAATATATGAGTTTCTCTTACTAAGAAAAATATCAATAACACTATTCCAACTATCAAAGCAATATAAAGCAAATTAAGAATCTTTTCAGATAAACTTAAAACTCTATTAACACCCTCTACATTAACTTCATCTTTCTTTTTCATAACTCCACCTCTTATAATTATATTACCATACATTCAAAATATAAAAAAGACCTTTTAGGTCTTACTTAGTCATATCATGAACTTCATGCTTAACTTCACATAACATATCAGCAACAGATTTACTTTTAGCCATTTCTAAAGCATATAATGCTCCCATACCTAAAACAGCTCCACCAAGTACTAATCCTACACTGCTTAACATTTTCATATTAATCATCCTTTCATAATTAATATGCCTATTTTTTTATAATTTATTCAATAATTTATTAGTTAAAGAAGTTTTTCTATTTTGAGAATAACTATTATTAACACCCTTAATAAAAGCACTTTCTTCACCTATAATAACCAAACTCTTCTTAGCTCTACTAACCCCAGTATATAATAGTTTATTATATAACATTATCCCATAACTACTTATTACTGGCATTAAAACATTTAAAAATTCACTTCCTTGAGCTTTATGAATAGTAATAGCATAAGCATGCTTAATATTAGCAAGCTCATCCCTACTAGCTTCTACCAAAGAACCTTCAAAATCAATAATAATCTTAGGAACTTTATCATTATTCTTAATACTCTTAATAAATCCAATATCTCCATTAAATACATTAATATCAGGATCATTTACTAATTGAATAATCTTATCTCCTTCACGAAATATAACTCCATAATGGCTAATTTCATTTTTCTTAGAACTCTTAGGATTATATATATCTCTAACAACAACATTTAAATTATCAATCCCATTAACCCCTCTATATATTGGAGCTAATATCTGGAAATCTCTCTCAGTTATTCCTTTATCAAGACTCTTTTTAACTATTTGAGCAATAACATCAACTACATTAAAAGAACCAACATTTAAAAAATTATAATCATCATGCATTATAGTAAAATCACTTAAATTCTTATTTCTAACTTCATTAGCAAGTACTGGTATATAAGAATTATCTGTTTGTCTATATATATGTTTCAGTGATATAAATGGTATCATATCACTACTTATCAAGTCATCTAACACATTACCAGCTCCAACCGAAGGCAACTGATTAACATCACCTACTAATATAAGCGTAATTCTAGAATTAATCCCACTAAGTAACGCTTTAAATAAAAACATATCAATCATACTAACTTCATCAACAATTATTAATTTATGTTGATTCTTATTAGTTTCATTCACTTGAAATTCATTCTTATCCTTATTCCATTTTAAATAACGATGAATAGTCATAGCTCCAAGACCAGTAACATCACTTAACTTCCTACTAGCTCTACCAGTAGGAGCCAATAAAGCTATTTCATTGCCTATATCTCCTGGACCAAGATCATTAATTCTTGTATAAATTTTAACTATAGCATTAATAATAGTCGTCTTCCCAGTACCAGGTCCTCCAGTAACAATACTAATTCTATTTTTAAGAGCACTTTCAATAGCTAAATGTTGCTCCTCATTATAAGATACATCATACTCATCTTCCATAGCTAATATCTCTTCTTTAACACCTAACACCTTTTTATTAGCACAATTTAATATTGAATATATATCATCACTAATATCTGATTCATCATTATAATATTCTTCCAAACAATAAAGATCATCTTCAAATACAATAAATGTTTTATCAACCAAATTAGTTAAAAAATCCAAAAAATCTTCATAAGAAATATCTTTTAGATATTTTTTTAAATTATAAGAATACAACTCCTCAGCACTAAAAAAAACACTACCATCCTGAAAACTTAATAATTCAAAAGATTTAAGTATACACGCATTTACTCTAATCTCACTATTTACACCACCAAAGTGGTCTAAAAATACATGATCTAACTTTTCAAAATCAATAATAGTCTTTAAATTATAAACATTATCTTTAATTCTTTCTAAAGCATCATGTCCATATTGTTCAATAATTAATAAAGATTCCTTAATAGTAAATCCTAAGTTTTTAAGTTCTATTATTAAATCATCAGTATTATCATAACTCATAACTGATTCATAAATTTTAAGAGCCAAAGCTTTAGTAATCCCTTTTATAGAAATCAAACTATTAGGATTCTCTTTAATCTTAGATAATGCATCATCTCCCAAAGCATCAACTATTTTTATAGCTGTCTTCTCACCACAACCTTTTATTAAACTACTAGTTAAAAAATCTATAACTGCATCTCTACCAGCAACTTCTTGTTTTTCATAGCTACTAACTTTAAACTCATAACCATACTTATCTTTATAAATATAATCTCCTTCAAATATATAAGTAGAATCATATCTTAATTCAGCAAATAATCCAGTAAAAGTAATAGTTTGATTAACTTTAGATTTTAACTCATCTAAATCAGTTTCTTTTATTCTAATAATCCCAATCTTATAACCACCACTACCCTCAAAAAAAACTTGACGAATAGTTCCTTTAACGTAACTCACTTACATCACCTCTAATTACTTCTCCAAGTAAATGGTAATTATCCATTCTTAAAATCTTAACTTTATACATCTTATTAACTTTTAACTTTTCATTAATTTTAACATATAAATAACTACTAGAATGTCCATAACTAACCCCATCTTTTACTCGTTCTATTAAAACATCTACTACCTTATTTATATTACTAATATTATATAAATCCTCTAAATTATTACTAACTTTCATTAAGTTTTTAACTCTTTCTTTTTTAACTTCAGGTTCTATATGACCTTCCATAGTTGCACTTAAAGTCCCATCTCTCTTAGAATAAGGAAAAACATGAATCTTAGAAAAACCTACTAACTTACAAAATTCACAAGTATTACTAAATTCTTCCTTAGTTTCCGAAGGAAAACCAACAATAACATCAGTAGTAATATTTATATCAGGTCTAACCTCTCTTATTTTATTAATAATTTCTAAATATTTCTTAGTATCATATTTTCTATTCATTAATTTTAAAATACGATCATCTCCAGATTGTAACGGAATATGTAAATGATCACATAGTTTATAATTCTCTTTTAACTCATTTAAAAACTTATCACTTATTTCAGTAACTTCTATAGAAGATATTCTAATATTTTTAAGACCATTAACATATCTTAAACGATTAACTAAGTCCGTTAAATCATGATCAGTTCCAATCCCATAACTTCCCGTATGAATTCCAGTTAAAACAATCTCCTTATGATGATTCTTAACTAAAGTTTTAACTTCTTCAATAGTTTTATCAAAATCCTTATTCCTTAAATTACCCCTTACATAAGGAATAATACAATAAGAACAATAATTGTTACATCCATCTTGAATCTTAACAAAAGCTCTAACTAAAGAACTAAACTCATTAACTTGCATATCTTCAAAATCTTGATTAAATCTATCATAAAAATTAACAATTTTATCATCACCTTTTTTAAAAGATTTAATCATATCTACAATCTTAGATTTGTCTTGATTACCTATTAAAATATCAATCCCTAATTCATTTAAATCTTCTTGATGATTCTCAGCCATACATCCACAAACAACTAAAATACAACCAGGGTTTTCTCTTCTAGTACTCCTAATTAATTTCATACTTTTACTATCAGCACTATTAGTAACAGTACAAGTGTTAACAATTGCAACATCAGCATAAAAATCAGTTAATTCATAACCTGCATTCAACATCTTCTCTTTTATAACTTCACTCTCATATGTATTAACCTTACACCCTAATGTAACAATCTTAAACTTCATAAAAATACCTCCACATATAAACTATTTTACCATAAAAAAATTAATAAAAACTAATTTTTACTAATTTTTAAATGTTCATAAGCTTTATCAGTAGCAATTCTCCCTCTTGGAGTTCTCTTAACAAAAGCTTCCTGTAATAAAAACGGCTCTACTACATCTTCAATAGTAGTAACCTCTTCTCCTATTGAAGTAGCAATCGTAGAAGCACCAACAGGACCACCATTAAATTTTAAAATCAAAGCTTCCAAATACTCTATATCAATAGCATCTAACCCAAACTCATCAACATTCAATCTTTTCAAACTAGTTCTAGTAATTTCGTCATCTATAACACTCGATTCCATAACTAAAGCAAAATCTCTAACTCTTTTAAACAACCTATTAGCAATTCTTGGAGTCTTACGACTTCTTTTAGCTAACTCCATCGCCGCACTATCCAAAATATCTATTTCAAGTACTCTACTAGTACGTTTAACAATTGATAACAATTCTTCTTCATTATAATAATTCAACTTACACACTATTCCAAAACGATCTCTAAGAGGTGAGGAAATGTCTCCAGCTCTTGTAGTTGCACCAACTAAAGTAAATGGTGGTAAATCTATTTTCAAATTCCTAGATGATCCATCACCACCAGTAACAACGATATCTAAAACAAAATCTTCCATCGCTGGATACAGTATTTCTTCAATATATCTTGGCATTCTATGAATTTCATCTACAAACAAAACATCTCCTTCTTCCAAAGTCGAAAGTATCGCAGCCAAATCTCCAGGCTTTTCTATAGAAGGACCACTAGCAGTCTTAATCCCAGTACCCATCTCATTAGCAATAATGTGTGCTAAAGTAGTTTTACCTAGTCCCGGAGGGCCATATAATAATACATGATCTAACACTTCATCCCTAATCTTACTAGCTTTAATAAACACTCTTAAATTATCTTTAATCTCACTTTGTCCAACATACTCATCTAACGATGCTGGTCTAATATTCAAATCTACATCATCTATTAATTGATTCTTATCCATAATACTCAATCTAATCACCTACTCATCAATAATTTTAAAGCTTCTTTAACTTGTGACTCTACAGGATTACTTTGATTAATCTTAGGTAATATCTTTTTAATATCAGCACTCTTATAACCAAGACTTTCAAGCACATTAGTTAATTCTTCATTAGTATTAGCAACAGTAAACAAATTATTAACCAATTTACCTTTAAGATCCAAAATAATTTGTCTAGCAACTTTATCTCCAATCTTAGGAAACTTTGTTAAATATAAAATATTCTCTCTATCAATAGCATCTATAACACCATTAATATTACCTGTAGCTAAAAATGGTAACGCCACTTTAGGACCAACACCCTTTACATTAATTAATTTTAAAAATAAAGTTTTCTCTTCACTACTCTTAAACCCATACAAAGAATATTCATCTTCTCTTATATGACTATAAATAAAAACTTTATACTCATCTCCTACTTGATAAATAAATGGATTTGCAACAAATACCGCATATCCAATCCCATTATTATCTATTACAATATAATTACTTGCTACCTCAGCAACATTTCCTTTAATATAGTTATACATTCTAACCTCCATACCAAGTATACCAAACAATCGTTTGGTAATCAACCAAAAATTAAATTCAATCAAACAAAAAGAATATATCTTACATATTCTTAAGTTTTCTAAATCTTTTACTTGGTAAAGTGTAACAGACATCATAATCCATATAATAATCCTTAACACTATCATTATAATAATCTAAAACTTCACAAGTATCAGTAGATATTTTATAATTCGCTATTGAAGCTAAAGCATAAGATAAACAAAAAGCCATTCCAACATAAGCAATCGCTAACATAGATTGTGTAAATGCATCATGATCAGCTACCAATTCATTTAAAGACTCATCATAATCATAAAATCTATGATTAAATATTACTTCTTCATCCATATTATCAGGCACTTCATCACTATATTCCGTAAACTTTTCTACAGAATCAAGATCCACAAATTCTTCGATAAAAGAAAAATCATCAGTAGCAGTAAAATCAACCAACATATCTACATTATCTAATATTTTACTATTTAAAACTCTATAATTAATTACATCTCTTTGATACTTACCATCTACATTTATCCAAGCAGAAAAATAACTAATATCACTTACAGCTGTTTTAGAAGAAGAACCATTTTCATTATATATTCTACCTTCTTTCATATAAAAATCATCTGAACTATCAGTTACTAAACTAATATCACCATCACTATAAGTATTAGTAATATAACTAACATCATCGTTATAGTCAACATTTCTACTAATTTTAAACGAAGATTCACTAAAACCAGCTAAGTAAACAGTAAACGATGCAACAATTGCAACAATTACACCTGCATTTACCAAAGGTAAAGTTCTTTTTTTAATAATAGTACTTCTATTTGCCAAATAATGTTCATCTATTTCATGAGACTCAGTTATCATATCAATTTCATTTTGAATACGTTCATACTCACTTATTAATTCACTTTTTTCATTAGTAAGTTTATATTCAACAGATGATTGATATTCCCCACAAATACAATTAGACAATTCATTTTCCAATTCATCCAAACGCTTCTCAATAATATCTCGTTCTTTAAGTAAAATAACTATTTTATTTTTTTCATACTCCACTAATTTTTTATAATCTTTTTTATTCATTTATTTTATTCCTCCAAATCTTTCCAACCTTTTAGAACTAGGTTTATATTCTTCATTATAATTCTCCTTATAACAATTCTTATATTTATCAATATCATATTTCATATAAAGCAATTCAAGATAAGAACTTTTATGCATAAGTTTTACTATATTAATTAAATTAGAATAAAGACAACTATTTAAAACAGTAAACGAAAATATTAAAAATATATTCAATAAAGTAGTTTTTTCTAAAACTAGCGAAGTATTAGATTCATCCATCTCAAAATCAGTTTGATTATAGACTATATGTTGAGACATATTATCAGGAACATCTTCTTGAAATATATAAGAATTATTTAAAATTTTAATACTTTCTATCAATTGTATTATCTTTTCTATATCATCACTAATAGTAGCTTCTATCAACATATCAATATCAATTCCAGTAACATCATATTCAGTATATTCCCTTTGATATCCGTTATCAACTTGTTCCCATTTACCATAATGTTTAAGAACATCTTTTGAAACGTATTGATTACCACTACTATCGTATATAAGCTCATCTACATAAGAATATTGACTTGGATAAGTAACAACATTAGAAACCTTCCCATCCACATATTCATACACTTTTTTATCAACACTATCATTTTTCGATATTTTTCTATTAATATTTAAAAACGAATCACTAAATCCCAATAAATAAGTACTAATTGCCAGTGCACAAGTAGTAATAAAAGCAGCAATATATATAGGAGTTTTTTTTCTAATTACAACCCTCCTATTATAATTAGATATAGCATTATCTATTTGGTGTAAATCATCTATTTTTTTAATACTATCATCTAAATTTTTAATTGTTTCGTACATATCATTATTAGAATCATTAAACCCATTATCAAGTTCATTCATTAATCCTTCTCTAATAATTAACATTGATTCCTTATTTTTATTCTCTTGTTTAATAACTTTCTTGTACATACAAGCCTCCATTAAAATACTATACTACTATAGACTTAAAAAAACAATAGCTAAATAAAACATAAAAAAAACAAGTAATAACTTGTTTATCTAGATAAACCTTTACTATCATTACCACTAATTTTAGCTATAACATTAGTAAAAAATTGTATCAATGGAATTTTATGTTTGACTTCAATTGTAGATCTTTTAGATTCAACATCTTCAGCAACTTTACGAGCTAATATCCCTTCAATCATAAATTTCTCAGATAATAACAACTCTTGTTTTTCATCAAAAAAATTCCTAGCAGTATCTGAAAACTCAAATCCACCTTCTCTACATTGTATCTTAAAGCCTTTAATACTAGAATCTAACTTTTTCATTTCATTATCAATAGAATCTAATTTCACTAAAAGTTCCTCAACCTCTAATTCTTCATATTTCATTTATAAACCCCTTAACTAATATCATTATAGCACAAAATTAAGAAAAAAGCAAACAAACGTACTCCAACGAACAAAAAAACAATAGTATCAACTATTGTTAATTTAAAAATTCTATAATTCTTGGAGCTAATATAATTAACATAACAACTGGTAGAAATAATAATAAACTAGCAATAAATACATATACAGGAACTCTATTAATCTTCTCTTTTAATAGAATAAAATTAAACTGTCTCATATCATCTACTTGATAATCCAAAGAAGTTATTATCTCACTCCCCAATTTATTAGCTTGAATAAATAACTGAATAATACTTCTTATTTTAATAGAAGGTATTCTCTCAGCTAAAGAATTTAAAGACTCCTTTAAATTCTTACCACTCTTCATATCTTCTAAAGCCTTAAAAAATTCATCACTAAGTTCACCATCGATATTCTCACAACTAACTAACAAACTCTCACTAATCGACTTACCACTCTTTAAAGCTAAAGAAACCCCTTCAAAATAATATATAGCATTCTCTTCCAAAGTAACTATTCTAGATTTAATCTTATTATCAAATAAAATAACTCCCATACTTATATATATTACTACTACTATTATCGGAGCAAATATATATCCATAATCTCCTAAAAAACTAGCACCAATTAATATAATCATACATAGTATTAGTCTATTAAACAAAAACTTATATACATTAGTATCATTACCACTTAATAAAGCCCTATTATTATAATAATCTATCGTCTTCTTAGAATATATTAACTTAACTAAACCTCTAATCATTAAAAACCCTCCTTATTATCTTATCAATAACAAAGATATACGAAAAATAAAGAATTAATCCTATTACTACAATAATAATTCCAAGAACACTATATATAGGATCAAAATAAGTACTATCAATATAATATATTCCTAAACATAGTACTGGAGGAATAAATAAAAGAATTTGATAAATCAACAAAGAAGTACTACTCATTAACTTAAGTTCATTTCTTAATTTTCTCTTAGTATTAAAATTATTCATTAATCCATCAAACATATCAGAAATATTTCCTCCAGTTTTATGAACTAAAACCAAAGTCATTGCTATATGTTTAACTTCCTCAAGTCTAACCCTATCATAAAATCTATCAAACGCAACATCAATCTCTAATCCCTTATTTAAATCACTATTAACTTTAGCAAATTCACCCTTTAAAGGACCATTTAACTCCTTAGAAACTAACTCTATAGCTTTATATATATTTAAATTAGCTTTAAAAGCATTATTCATAACTACCAAAGCATTAAATAAATCATTATTTAACTCTTCCTTACGCTTTCTATATACACTAACAGTAACATAATCAGGACTAATATAACCTAGTACTAATATAATAATAAAAGCCAAATAACTAAAATCATAATATCCATTTACAGCATATAAAGTATATAAACCATTTAATACTACAACTACTAAAAACTTAACTAAAACAAATTTTACTAAATCATCATCACTTTCAATATACAACTTATATCTAGAAGCTATTCCATTAATAATAAAACTCTTCTTAAATAACTTAACAAAAAAATCACTAATTTTATTTAAAAATCTAACTATCCTATCCTGCAAAGAATTTGCTCCTACATAACTATTTCTAACAGAATACTTAGAAACCCTTTTAGCAACCTTTAAATTCTTAAAAGATACAATAATCCATACTAAAAAAATAATTCCCAGAATCATTAAACCAATTTTTCCAAAACTTATTATTTCAGCAAATTCCACCATAAACCTCCTTAAGAATTAAAAATATCATCTATACTACTAATCCCTTTATTCTTTATCTTTTTATAAGATAAAGAATTAACATTATTAAGATTATAACTTCCATTAACTAATCCACCACTAGTTAAACCATCTTGTACAAAAGAAAATACTTCATTTAATACAATATTACCTTCTCTAAGACCTATCACTTCACTAATACTAGTTATTTTTCTTCTGCCATCACTTAGTCTTCCAAGTTGAATAACTATATCTATAGCTCCAGTAATATATTCTCTAACACTATTAATAGGTATATCTAAATTACTCATTAAAACCATTGTTTCTAGTCTATTTAAAGCCTCTACAGGAGAATTAGCATGTAACGTAGACATAGATCCCTCATGGCCTGTATTCATTGCTTGAAGCATATCAAATGCTTCTCCACCACGAACTTCACCAACTATTATTCTATCAGGTCTCATTCTAAGAGCATTTAAAACTAAATCTCTAATCGAAACATCTCCCTTAGCACCATAATTAACCTTTCTAGTTTCTAAAGTAATTACATGTTCTTGTTTCAATTTTAATTCAGCAGCATCCTCTATAGTAACAATTCTTTCATTTTCATTAATAAAAGAACTTAATACATTTAATAATGATGTTTTACCACTACTAGATCCTCCACTTACAACAATATTTAACTTAGCTATAACACAAGCTTCCAAAAATCTAGCCATATAAGGAGTTATACTTCCAGTACGAATCATATCATCAATATTATCCATCTCACCACTAAACTTACGTATCGTAATTATCGGACTTTTAGATAAAGGAGGAATAATAGCGTTAAACCTAGACCCATCACTAAGCCTAGCATCAACCATTGGATTACTTGCATCTATAACCCTACCAACACTTCCAATTAATCTTTCAATAGTACTCATTATATGATCATCATTAATAAAAGAAACAGAATTATCCTTAATTAATTGACCTTCAATTTCTATATAAATATCACTAGGTCCATTAACCATTATTTCCGTGACATCTTTATCTTTTAATAAAGATGTCAAAGGACCATATCCATTTAATTCATCTTCAATTAAATTATATAAATGATTTCTTTGTAATACTGATAAATCAATACCATCAACAAATCTATCAATCTCTTCATTAATAAAAGAACTAAGTGATTGATCACTTCTTTTTTCCTTATCAATTAAAGAACTAATAATCTTTTCTCTAAGTGAATCCAATAACTTCTTATCTTTAAAAGCTTCGTAATCTTTAACATCATCAATTAAAGATTTACTCTTAAATTCAAAAGCATCTAATAACTTAGTCATGATTAATCACCTCACCTTTAAATAAATCAGCAATAATCATCATCATCGTTGAATAATCCTTAGTAAATAATTTTGAATATTTCTTCTCTAGCGTTGGAATCTTACCATTCATCAAATAGTTATCTATATTCTTTAAAAAAGCTTCTTTAGATAAAGTATAATCAATATTACTCTTAATTATCGATTTAATATTGAACACTGAAAAATACTCTTTAAAAGGGTCTCTACTATTATTAAGTAATACCTTGTATTTAGTAAATTCGGCATTATTAAAAACATTAACTAAAGATCTCATATTCTTTAAATCAATCAAATCATTAGTAACTAAAAACAACACCATATCAGCCAACGACATAATCAACAAATTATGTTCATTAATAATATGATTAGTATCTATAATAACAAAATCATAATAATTTGTTGATTTTTCAATTACTTGTTCTACAAATTTAGAATCAATCTTATTAGCTTGTCTAGGATCTTTAGGACAAGCCAATATATCAATATTTTTACTATATTTCACAGTATAATCATCCAATTTTTTATAAGCACCACTATTGATATCAGTATATAAAGTAAATAAATTAGTTTGATAATTAACATTTAAAGAAGCAGCTACTCCACCACTATATAAATCAAAATCAACTAATAATACTTTTTTGTCAAGTGCCTCAGCACAACCAGCTATATTAAGAGCAGTAATCGTCTTACCAACTCCACCTTTAGCACTGCTAATACACAAAGATTTACCCTTCTTTAACGTCATAAAACCATTCCCGTCTTCATCCAAAAACCCCTACTATACAATAATAAAATTATAACATAAACTTACATAAAAAAAAAGAAGTAATTACTACTCCTTAAAAATAAACATATAATCTAAAATTTGAACTTCGTCTCCAGCTTGCGCTCCAACTCTTTCTAGCTCAGTTTCTACACCCATACCTCTTAACTTACGAGCAAATCTCATAACAGAAGCATCTTCAGTAAATTTAGTCATTCTAAATAACTTCTCAATTTCCTTACCTTCAATAACCCAAACACCATTATCATTTTTAATAGTATAAGGTTTTTCATTTTTAAATTTAAATATAACATGAGATTCAAACGAAGACTCATCATATACATCTTCTAAAATAGTTTTATCAAGTAAATCAGCTAAAGAAGTTAAACAATCATGGAATCCTTCATCAGTCAAAGCTGATATAGGAAACACCGCCAAATCAGGATAAGCTAATTTAAATTTTTCTAAATTATCATAAGCTCCCTCAATATCCATTTTATTTGCAATAACAATAGCAGGCTTTCTACTAAGTTTATCATCGTATTTATCTATTTCTTCTTTAATAACCTTATAATCTTCAATAGGATCTCTACCTTCAAAAGCTCCCATATCAATAACATGAGCAAGAATTCTAGTACGCATTGCATGTTTTAAAAATTTATGACCAAGACCTATACCTTCTGATGCTCCCTCAATTAAACCAGGCAAATCAGCCATTACAAACGATCTTTGATCACCAAGTGTAACCAAACCTAAATTAGGATTTAACGTAGTAAAATGATAAGCTCCTATTTTAGGTTTAGAAGAACTAATAGCACCTAAAATAGTACTTTTACCAACACTTGGCATTCCTACTAAACCTACATCAGCAAGTAACATTAATTCACAACGAATCATTCTCTCTTCTCCAGGTTCACCATATTCACTTAACTTAGGAGCTGGATCAGAATTAGTAGCAAAAGCTCTATTTCCTCTACCTCCACGTCCTCCATTAGCAACAATAACTTCATTATTCTCACCAACTAAATCTGCAATAACTAAACCAGTATCCTCATCAATAACAGTAGTTCCTTCAGGAACTTTGATAACAACAGCATCAGCACTTTCACCAGTTCTGTTACTCCCTTTACCATTAACTCCCTTAGGACCTTTTATAGTTTTCATATATCTAAGATCAATTAATGTTTTAAGACCTTTATCCACACGAAAAATAATGTCTGAACCCTTTCCACCAGATCCTCCATCAGGACCTCCCATAGGTACACACAATTCTCTTCTAAAAGATGTACAACCATCTCCACCTTTACCAGCAGTAACGCTGATAACAACTTCATCTATAAACATAATTCATCACCAAAAACATTATAACATAAAAAAATAATTCTTTCGAATTATTTTTCACATTTTAGTTCATCATACCCATCTTCGTAATAATCTTCAACATCTCTTACATCATCAAAATCCATATCATCCATATATTCTTCTAATGCTTCACCTTTTAAAGTCATTGTTGAAATAACATTATCTCCACTTTTTTTGATAGTAATATTAAATCCATCAACATCAGCATCATCAATTTCATCTTCAGCATCGTCTTTTAAATCTTCAATATATTCATCAATATCATCATAATCAAGATAATCTAACATATCTTCAAAATCTTTATCAGTATGATCCATAATAGTTTTAACTTCTAAATAAGTAACTTCATCATCTCCATTATATTTAGCTTCAACAATAGTTTCAGAGTAATCATCTTTACCTTCACAAACCATTTTATTACCACCAAATACAACAAGTAATACAATTATTAATAATAACGCACCACCAGCACCTAAAACTAATGTAGTATTCTTTTTATAGAAATCTTTAGCGAATTCTAAACCTTTCTTGCCTTTATTAGCAACATCGTTAACAACTTTGTTAACATCAATTTCAGGAGCTGTACCAACTTCTTCAGTTGAAGCTTCTTTAACTGAAGCACCTTTCATTTCAGCTCCACAATCAGCACAGAACTTTGCACTTACATTGTTTTTTTTGCCACATTTTTCACAAAACATAACACATACCTCTCTTCTATATCAATAATATATCAAAAAACTAAAAATATGTCTATAAATTAAAGCCATAAAAAAAAGTATTTACGCTACTTCGTAAACACTTACTTTTTTCTTATCGCGACCAAGGCGTTCATATCTAACAACACCTTCTACTTTAGCGAATAAAGTATGATCTTTTCCTATTCCAACATTTGCACCAGGATTAATCTTAGTTCCTCTTTGACGATAAATAATTGCACCAGCAGTTATTTTTTGTCCATCAGCAACTTTAGCTCCTAAACGACGTCCTCTAGAGTCACGTCCGTTTTGAGTTGAAGATTGTCCTTTTTTATGAGCAAATAATTGGATATTTAATTTAATAAACATCATTATTCCTCTTCTCTAATTTTAATATTTTTAGGATAATCTTTTGACAACTCAGTTAATACATTAACTAAGTTCATCAATATTTTATCATTTAAGTCATCATGCTTTAAAACTTTAATTAAAACATAACCTTCATTTTCCTGATAATTAACTAATTCATTTAAAGATAATATAAGATTAACACTAGTAAGTACAGCACTAGATACGGCAGCACAAACTATATCTTTTCCATGCTCATTAAAATTAGCATGTCCTTTAATTTCGATAGAATTAATATAATCATTCTTAGAAGTAATTAATACTTTAATCATATTATTTTACTTCTATAGCTTTAACGATTAATTTAGTATATGGTTGACGATGACCTTGAGTTTTACGATATTTCTTTTTAGGTTTGTATTTAAAAACAATTATTTTCTTTTGTTTTCCGTGTTTTTCAACATCACAAACAACTTTTGCTCCTTTAACAAATGGAGTTCCAGTTTTACCATCAACATATAACACTTCGTTAAATACGATTTCACTTCCAGCTTCGTTATCTAATTTTTCAACATAAATAACATCACCATTAGTAACATAATATTGTTTACCGCCTGTTACGAATATAGCTTTCATTTTATACCTCCTTTATAATTTTTTGAAGACTCGCCTTAAAGGTGACTTACGTACTTAAACCTTTTTAGTGCGGTTTTAAAGAAAAGCCCTTAAAACATTAAAAATAATACCATATTTAATAGAACATGTCAAATATAACCATAAAAAAAGATGATAAATCAACTTAATAACTCTAGTTTAAGAAGCAATACTATCAAGATAACTAAAATATTCACTTATCAAACATATCTTTCAACACCTTCTTCTCACTTAAACATTTATTATTATTTTTAAAATAATAATATTTATCTTTAGATAATAAGTTTATATTTCTACCACTTAAATAAACAATTTTATTGTATTCTAAGTCATAAATATATCTTTCTAATAAAAATTTGTTATAAGTATACGGAAACGATTTAACGATTTCATATAACTTAAAAATTAAAAATAATACGATTATTAAATTATTAATTAATATTTTATTAAATACAGCAATAAATAAACCCAAACTAATAAGAGAAAAAATAACACTAATTTTAAAAGATAATTTATAACTAAATATCCTCTCCATTAAAAGCCTAAAAATGATACTACCATCTAAAGGCATAATTGGTAACAAATTAAACCCAATAATTACTTTATTATAAAACGTAACTACATCTTTTAAATCACTAAAAAATAAAGGAATAAAAAAAGAAAAAACAAGCTGAAATATTACACCACCCATCGCAATAATTAATTCCTTGTTGATTGAATAATTGATTAATTTAGAGACTTTAGTTATCCCACCAAATGGATACAACTCCACATTTACAACTTCAACACCAAACAATTTACAAAAAAAGACATGACCTGCCTCATGAATAATCACAATCATTAATATGATTAATGATTGGTAAAAAAAACCAGCTAAAAGAGAGAACAATAATAAAAAATAAACACTCGAATTTATCTTAAAGATTTTGATAATATTCAAGGAAATCTAAAAACTTTCCGTCTTTAATTAAAACTACTATTAAATTTTCATTTATTGTCTCTCCTATTAAAGAATCACTTTCAACATAATCATACATAGTAATACCTGATACATTAATTCCACAATACCAAATATCCACTCCATCTACACCTTGAATAATCAAAGTATTCCCATAATTCTCTTTTTCACCATTATAAACAACTATTCCACTATTCAAAGAAGATACTAAATAATTAGCACCTACTTCTAAAGAATACCCATCAACATATGATTCAATATTCTTATATACTAGACTTTCATTAAATACTGGTTCAGTGTTAGGAGTAGGAACATTTAAATCACCAAAATACTTAGTATATAAACTATTTAACTTCCCAAAAGCCAAACTATCACTAAGTACATACTTATTATATAAAATTTCATTACTATCACTAAAATTCACAAATATTAAACTCCCTAATACAAATATAACACTAATAAGTATTCTCTTAATAAGTCCATTTAAATACTTATATTCCTTTACTACATTTTTATTTTTAATTCTATTAATTATTTCTTCACGTTTAATATTTCATCACCCGTTAAAATATATGTATCAAATATATATTTATAACCAAATAATAAAAAACAATTAACTAATAACGTATATCCATAATAAATTAAATCCCTACTAGTAAATAAATATACAATCCCAAAATAAAAACTAATAATAAAAAAATTATAAAGATAATAATTATTTAATTTAATTACTTTGCTAATAAAATATATAAAACTAAATATAATAACATTAATAAATAAAGTCCCAAGTAATAAGTCAATACAAAAACTAATAATTAATACATATCTAAAATCATTATTTTTAAAATTAACTAATATTAATGAAGAAGGAATCAAAAACCCTAAATTTAATATTAAATCAAAAATAAATAAGAAAATCATTTTATAACTCCAACATAATTTACATTATATAAACTAACTAAATCAATAGAACAATATCCTTCTTCTACTAAAACTACATTTCCTACCAAAATTCCTTCTAAAACATCAGTTAAACCTGAAGTATACACTTTATCACCTGCTTGTATCTCAAAATCACTAACAAAATTAGATACTCCTTCATTATTAAATTCTCCATAATTATTATTAATACTAACAGACAACTTTAAATCCTTATGACTAATTAATTTAACTATACTACTATTCTGACTAACCTCATCTACAATTCCAAACATTCCATAAGCACTAACTACTTCATCACCAACCTCAATCGAATCATTACTACCTATATTTATCTTAACATATTCATTAAAATTATATATTTCTCTCAAAACCACTTTACCTAATATAACATTTTTATTAACTTCACTTATTTTACTATACTCACCATATTCATTAATAACATTTAAATATTCTTTATTTTTAAGTTCCATTATATTATTACTTAATTTATCCTTATCATGTACAAATAAAAAATGAAAAAAATAATTAACTACTAATATCAATAATAAACATCCAATTACATAAATAAACAACTGATATTTTTTAGTCATTAAATCACCACCCATTATCATAAAAACTATAATAAGTAGTATAACCAATTATAATATGATCTATAACCTCCAAACCTAAACTATGAGCTAAAGATCTCATTGACACAGTCACTTCCTTATCTGCTAGAGATGGTTCAACTACCCCACTTGGATGATTATGAACTAATATAATATATAAAGCATTCTCCTTAATTGCTTCCCTTAATATATCCCTCGGATATATTAAAGAAGAGTTGATTGTTCCTTTAAAAATCATTTGCGTATTAATAATTTCTTTTCTATTATTTAAATAAATAGCATGTAATTCTTCTTGAGGTTTAAAAGCAATCTTATCAAAAAAAAGATCATACACATCATTAGCTGATTTAATAACCAAACTCTTTTTACGTATTGATCTTCTCCCAAGTTCAAAACAAGCTACTAACTCAATAGCTTTAACTACACCTATTCCCCTATTATTAACAAGTTCACTTATAGAAACTTTACTAAGATCAAATAAATCTCCGTATTTATTTAATAATTGATAAGTTAACTCAGATACTCCAACACCTTTAGTACCATTCTTTAAAATAAGAGCTAATAATTCAGAATCACTAAGAGTACTTACTCCTTTATTTAATACTTTCTCACGAGGTCTCTCATTACTTGGAATATCTCTAATCAAATAACTACATCCTTATATTCACTAAGTATATATCCATTAACTTCAAAAAAATTGATATCTTCACTTATTAATAAATCCTCTTCATATGAAGTTAATACATTTAAAAACATATCATCAACTTTTATTTTTTTAACATAAAAAGAAATACCATTATCAGCACAAAAAGCTCGATACTCATCAACTAACTCTTCATTATTAAATATAGCTATATAAACTCTATACATCTCATCAAATACTACAATACTACCTTCATAAGATCTACTCAAATCAACAGCATTATTATAATCATTAAACACGCCTATTTGAAAAGCATTAACAATATTATTATTACTTACAAGTCCATAAGCTTCATTCTTATTACGAAAAAATATAACTACCGAAAAAATTCCTCCAACAACTATTGCTAAAAAAACTATCATTAAATTCTTTTTCATATTATCACCAATTCCATCATAAACTATCAAACATAAAATAAATGTCGATAATTATATATTAATTAAATAAATATAAATTCCTTTAAATTTAAAACATATTATAAACAAACAACCAAGAAAAAGCAAATAACATAAAAAAAGACGAATAATCGTCTTTTATAATTAAGAAATTACTCCCTCTATAAATATCGGTGATGAAGTAACATCTAACCTAACAGTTCCATTATCAACAGAAACAGATTTAGAATTAGAATATATATCAGTAACTGTTACAGATGTACTACTATAATTTAATGATATTGTAGTATTTGTAAACGTTGACCAAGCAACGATTACACTTTCATTACTATTCTTCTTTCTAAATTTTACACCTATTAAATTAGGATAAGTACTAGTATTAGGTTCATATAAAAATTCAACAAACTCTAAATCAGATAATTGATTAGATACTGTATTATAAGATAAGAATGGTAACTTAGCAGCAAGAGGAGTTAAATAATCATCCCAACTTCTAAGTAATCCAAAATTATGTTCTTCATAAGAACTATTACTTCCATCATTAATTAAATCATACCAAAATATCTTATCTACTCCAGCAGCAGTACCTAAAACATAAGTTCTAGCCAAATATTCAGCAGACTGCCTTTCAGTAGCACTATACTGCTTATCAGTAACTGGCCATCCTATTTCAGTAACCCATATTGGTAAGACAGCTCCATAATCACTCATAATATTTCTTAACTCATTAATTGATTTATAAAAAGTTCCATACTCCGGTACTGTAGAATAAGGATGGTATGATACCGCATCCATATAATTAAGAGCACCAGCTTCTAAAACATCCCTAAACCATGTCTCAGGAACCTCACCGTTCTCCAGTGCCATAGCTCCACCAATAACAGTAGCGTCAGGAATAATGCTCTTAATAGTAGTATAAGCTACTTCTAAAAGCTCTACATAATCCTCAGGAGGTCTATTAGTAGTATTAAACCAAGATAAGTTATATTCATTCCAAATTTCAAAATGACTAACTCTACCTTTAAAATGAGTAACAACTTCAGTTATATAAGCTTCAAAAGCAGCTAAACCTTCAACAGAATAAGGAGGTCCCCCATCATCATAAAAAGAATTACCAAAAGCTAATATTAATAATGGCTCAATTCCATCATTAACAGCCGCATTAATATATTCATCAGTAATAGCAGGAATTTCAAGAACTCCTTTTACTTTTTCTACTTCACTCCATCTAACTTCATCTCTTATCCAACCAGTATTTGATACATCTTGAAGATAAGACTTATCATCTACACTTTGATAAAACCACGGAAGTCCATAATGAGTACAAACTCCAAAAATACTATCTTCATTATGAGTATCATCATAAAAAGGCATTACACTAAATAAAGAAGAATCTAACTCTCCATCACTACCCTTAATATCAAACTTAATTTCATAAGAGCTATTTTTATCAATTTCAGTAGAAATTGTAAAGTTCTGCGTAGCACTAGTTTTCATATCAATTTCTTCACTACTAGTATATATAATTTCATCAGTAGATAAATCCACTATCGAATAATTTAATTTACCATCAGTAGGAACAATTTCCATTTTTTTAACACTTTGAACAGAAACATTTCTAACACTTAAAGTTTGCGGAAAAGCATATTCTCTACCAGTAACAGTATTATTAATAGCAAAATCATATCCATATAAAGCATTAGTAAAAGCAGTATTTTCCAAAATAAATGTAATAGACTTCCACTCCATAGTATTTTGTAAAACAATCGCCTCACTCGCTCTATTATTATCTTGATTAACCTCTAAATCTAAACTAACAACACCATTAGTTAAAGAATTAGCATCAATTATATTACCAACACCACTAGTAGTAGCACTAGCTTTATAAAGTAAAGAATTATAAAGAATATTAAAACTTCCCGTACCAGAATCTAAATATTCAACAGTTACCTCTACCTCAGAATGATCTTCTAAAACATAATCAGAAGATACATCAAATAACATATAATGTATTCCAGTAGCAGGATTCATTACCCAAGGATCACTATCATTTTTAGATATAGGAACAACAGTATAATCCAGCATCGCATAATTAACTTTATCCATTCCAACAAACGTTGTTTGATCACCATCTACAGATGAATTAGCAACACTTCCAACTATGTCAATCTGATTATAACTACTGCCTTGTAATAAAAATTTAGCATTCAATGATTTTGAAGCATTAGCAACTTGATCACCTTCTACATCCAAATAAACTAGTTCAGCAATCCAATTATGAGTAGTATTATTTTTACCACTAATTACATAATCACTTGCTACTTCAACAAGCCCAGAAAAAGTAGTTATATCATAACCAACACTCTCTCCATAACTAACTTGAGTAAGTCCTTCTAAAATAACCCTACTTCCATTATTATCATAAATATTTAAAACCACTTCAGCTGCCTTAGAAGCAGTAGTATATGTAAATTGATTCTCCATCACATAAAAATAAACATTATACTCCTCAGTCGCACTAGCAACCTCAGAACCAAGAGCCAACGAAACACTAGCACTAATATTATCTTTAATACTATATCCATTATCACCTTGATTATCTTGATCAACTTTAAAATTAATTTCTTCTCTATTACTAAAAATCAAATTAACACCTTGAGTACTACTAATTAAAGTATTACTAAGTATAGAAATAGAATAAGAAATATTAAAATAAACACAAGGTATAGCAATTAATATTGTCAACAATATACATGCTATACCTGCAAATCTTTTCTCATTATATTTATTGAAGTTCATATCATCACCTACTATAAAACTTTACCACATATTAGCTCATATTTCAACCAACCACAAAAAAAAGAAATGATTTATCATTTCTAAATTACTCTACGCTTAAAAACCAATCTTTTAAGGTCTCTTCAGTTTCAACACCAATTAAACCACTATCAACAGTTTCACCATCAATTTTCAATAACGTCGGAACCGTTTCAATAGAAAATCTATTACCTAACGCTTCTTTATGAATATCATCAAGTAAATTACTTTCAATATAATATATTTCTCTATCTAACTCAGTTAACACTATATCTAATGACATCTTAAGCTGCGCACAATAAAAACAAGTAGTACTACTAATTAAGACATAAACACTATCATCACTAGGTAACATAGCATCTAATTCCTTATAGTCTATTCTATTTAAAGTATCATAATTCTCAGACTCATACTCCAATTCATCTATATCTTCTCCAGTTATTATTGAACCACTTTCACTTTCATAACCATCATATTTACTAGCATATTTATTATATTCTACTATTCCATAAGTAATACTACTAATTAATAAAACTAAACCTATTACATATAAAATAATACTAAATTTACTTTTTTTCATCTTTACTCCTCATTCATTTGATAATACGAAATTAATGTATCTCCCATATTATAAGCTATTTTCTTTTTATTTTCCACAACCCATAATGCATCTTCATAATAATCATGAAAAGCAATTTCAATCAATATTCCAAACTTAATATTAGCCTTATTTACTTCTCCTAAAGACCCTTCTGCATACTTAACACCCCTATCAGTATAAACACTTTGATAAGGATATATATCATACAAATTATCATACATTAATCTAGCAATACTAAGTGCAGGTGATAATTCCTCATGGACAAATATTTCCATTCCCTGAACATCATGATTAGTACTTCCATTAGTATGAATAGCTAAATGTAAATCACTTCCAACATTTCTACTTTCATTCAACCATACACTCATATCAGCATTAGGATTATTTCTATATACTATAAATCCATTATCAATCAAATAATCTTCCAAATAATCCGTTATTTCATGAGTAATTAACATTTCATTATAATATCCAACTTCCTTAACGCCAAGGTTTCCATATTGATTACTAGGACTTAAATATATAACAGGTTTATCACTACCAACAGAAATATCATAAGTACTAATAACACTATTAATATAATTTTTCTTATAAGCAACAGTTTTCAAAACCATTCCATCATTTACTAATATAGGACTTTCATATATTTTACCATCAATTGGATTAGTTCCATCAACACTATAATAAATAGTTGCATCTTCAGTATGCGTATCTAAACTAATTAAAGTTCCATCATCAATATTGGTATAATCATAATTAATAGTAACTGGTAAGACTTCTAGTTTCTCTCCTATATTAAGCGAAATACGATCAGTCTTAGAAAGTTCTGCCATATCCATATATTGAGCTACTAACTCTAATTCATAACTAGTATTAGGATTAAAATAACTACTAGGAATTAAAACTTTACCATTAACTCCCTCAACACTACCAACTAATTTATTACTCTCATAAATATATACTTTATAACTAGTAGCATTCTCACCACCATAATATTTCACTAAGATATCATCATAATAAAAAGTATCATTATCTCCAGGACTCAATATTACAACGTCATCAACTAATAAAGGATCAATATATAAGTTATGAGAATCAACGACAACATTCTTCGAATTTTCTATCATCGCAATAACTCTACCCTTATAACCATCAACCACACTATAGTCAATACTTATAGTATCATCATCAATATTCTCTTTAAAAATAGTAATATTATTGTGCATTAAATGCAAATGATATTCATCATTATTACCAAGAAAATCAAGTTCTATTTCATGGTTCTCTAAAATAACATTTTCACTTGATTCATCAAAAGAAATTCTATCATTAACATAACTAAATATTTCACTACTTAGCTCAATATCTTCGTTATAACCAACTACTTTTATATAAATTTCTTGCTCATAATCAAGCATTAATTTACTAATGTCTATTCTATTAGTATCACTAATATTTTCATATAACAAATTATTATATTCATCATGTATAAATACCTGATAGTTACTAATTTTATCATTAAGATTAGTAACTACAGTCAACTTACCATCTAACTCCTCAACAAACAAAATTTCTACATTAGAAACTTTAGAACTATAAGATATTCCTCTTACAATCAAAAAAGAAGATAATAAAACTATCATTACTAAACAATATATAATCTTCTTTTTCATTTACTTCACTTCCTAATCTTTTTGCTTTATTGATTTAAAAATTTTCTTCCATAAATCCTTAGAACTATAATTTAATATTCCTACTTTATACACTCTAATTCCATATTTAAATAATAAATAACAAGTTCCTATTAACAATAAATTAGATATTATTAAATCTATAATCGTAGTTTGATCTAATAAATATATAATAGGTGCTACTAAAGCAGATATAAATGGTATATAAGATATTACCTTAATAAAGATTGCCCCATCAAATACCGAAGCCATAATTCCTATATAATATCCTGCTAACAAGATAAACATTAAAGGAGCTTGTAATTGTTGGTAATCTTCAATACTAGTAGTCATCGATGCTAAAATACCCGCCAAAAGCGCATAAGCAAAAAAACTAATTACTAATAATATAACTATAAAAGGTAATGCTACTAATAAAGAATCTAATACTCCACTAGAACTTAAACTATCAAACATTGAAGATGTATCAATTCCTATACTAGATCCATCACTTATAAACCCTCTAGATATATAACCAAGACCACTATATATAAATAACAATCCCGATTGAATAATAACAAACCCCGTAGATGAAACTATCTTAGTTAAAAAATGTATTTTAGGAGGAACATTAGATATAATAATTTCCATCCCTCTAGTAGTTTTCTCATCATTAATTTCTGCACCAATCATTTGCACTAATAAAACTACTAACACAAAGAAAGGAATCAAAAATACAATTAATAATCCACTAGATAATATATCTTTAGCCTCAGCAAACTCATCCAATTCTGGATTAACAAACTCTTCATTAACAACAATTGGATTTAAAACACTAGCTAACTCATCTGGTGATATAGTACTATTTAAAAGTGCATATTCACTCTTAACATTATTAAGAGCAGCATTATATAATTGCATAGTAACTACATCAAGTGGATCATAACTAGTTATATCAGCTTCCACAAAATTATCTTCACTTAAATTAATTTCAATAATTGTAAAATCAGTTTCCTCTTCCAAATCTTTTTTTAAAGATTCAATACTATCTTCACTATTAATTATTTTATAATCTTTTAAATCTAAAGCAGTTTCATTTACTAATTTCAAATTACTTTCAAAACTATCATAAACTCCAACATTATCAACTACATAAACAACAGTTTCTTCAGTAAAATCTCCACCAAATGATTTAATAATAGTATCAATATTAAAAGCCGCAACAACTAAAACTAATAACAAAATATTAACAGCCTTAAACCATTTAGTTCCAATCTTTTTATTTAAACTTTGTTTAATTAAAAACTTTATTTTATTTTTCATAAGATTCACCTACTTTACTAACAAATATCTCATTTAAGGAAGGTTCTTCTACCATGAATTTTGTAATATTATCAAACTTTTTAATAACATTAAAGATACTAGATACAAAACTATCATCTTCTATTTTAATAACATAGTCATCTCCAACTTTTAAAACACTTAAAACGCCTTTTAAACTCTCAAGTTTTAAAACATCTATATCACCATTAACAACAATATTCTTTTTACGATATTGTTTTTTAATATCTTTAATACTTCCACTAAGAACACTCTTACCCTTTAATAAAACAACTAACTTCTCACAAAAAAGTTCAACATGTTCCATTCTATGAGAAGAAAATATTATCATGCTTCCCTTATTCTTATACTCGTTAATAATATCCATAAACAAATCCACATTTATTGGATCCAATCCACTAAAAGGTTCATCTAAAATCAATAACTTTGGTTCATTTATAATCGCAGTTATAAACTGAATTTTCTGTTGATTTCCCTTACTTAATTCTTTTATTTTTCTATCTTTATATTCAGGTATTTTAAATTTAACTAACAAATCATCTAGTTTCTCTAAAATCTCTTTTTCACTTAATCCTTTTAAAACTCCATAATATATCACTTGTTCCTTAACCGTTAACTTAGTTAATAAACTTCTCTCCTCAGTCAAAAAACCAATTTGATCTGTAACAGAATAATCTATATCTTTCCCATTTAAAGTAATAGTACCACTACTCTTATCTAAAAGTCCCATAATCATTCTAAACGTTGTAGTTTTACCTGCACCATTAACACCCAGCAAACCAAATATTTCACCAGGAGAAACTTTAAAAGATAAATCATCAACAGCTAAAAAATCACCATAGTACTTACTAACATTTTCAATCTTTAACATCTAATCCTCCTAATAATAATTATAACACGATTATTTTATTAAATAAACACATTATCTTAAGCAAAGAAAAAATACAATTTAAATTGTATTTATTTAATATTCACAAAATATACTTCCTTAATAACTGGTGCTTCAACAGGAGTTTCACTACCTTCTACTACATCTAAACTTGCTATATCATCTACTACATCTATACCAGCAATAACTTCTCCAAAAGCTGCATATAAATCATCAAGATTAGTAGCATTTTCTAAACAAATAAAGAATTGTGATGAAGCAGAATTCATATCAGCACTTCTTGCCATAGATAAAATACCTTTAGTATGACTAATTTCTCTCTCTATTCCATCATTACGATAAAATTCTCCAACAATAGTATTTTCACTACCACCAGAACCATCTCCATTAGGATCTCCACCTTGAATTACAAATTCCTCAACAACTCTATGAATAGTTAATCCATCATAAAAATCTAAATCAACTAACTTTTGAAAATTTTCAACAGTTAACGGAGCTATTTCAGGATAAAGTTCAATTATAATAGACCCATAGTCCTCAAATTCCATCTTCACAAAATTAGTTATTTCACTAGTTTCTTCATAAGTAATATCATCAACTTTATTTTGTGAAACACATCCACTCAAAGTTAACATACCTAAAACTAATAATATTATTTTTTTCATATATACTCTCTTCCCTATGTGATTAATTCTACCACTTAAGTAATTGTACCAAATATTTAAAAAAAATCAAAGAAATATTTAAATTTGTCAAAATTTACCTATTACAAATAACAATTTATTTGCTATAATTGTATTGAACAAACGTTTGGAGGTATTATGAGAAATATATTATGTATTGATTTAAAAAGCTTCTTCGCATCATGCGAATGCTTAGATAAATTTCTAGAC
The DNA here is from genome assembly GCA_964370475.1 of uncultured Muribaculaceae bacterium. GTDB lineage: Bacteria > Bacillota_I > Bacilli_A > RF39 > UBA660 > CAYJCL01. The sequence goes on from CAYJJI010000001.1 coordinate 111,543, forward strand.
CCATTTACAACTCCATTAGTAGTAGCAAACGAAAAACAAGGTAATGGAGCTATAACTCTAGCTATAACTCCTTATTTAAAAAATCAAGGAATAAAATCAAGATCAAGACTATATGAAATACCAAAACACATTAAATATATTATAGCTCCTCCAAGAATGAGCTTATATGCAAAAAAAAGCTCAGAAGTAATTGGTGTATATTTAGATTTTATAGCTAAAGAAGACATTCATGTTTACTCCATCGATGAAGCCTTCCTAGATGTAACAGAATACTTAAAAATGTATAAAATGACAGATTACCAATTAGCAGAAACAATATTAAAAACAATCACAAAAAAGACCGGATTAACTGCCACTTGCGGAATAGGACCAAACTTAGTACTAGCAAAAATAGCTCTAGATACAGACGCTAAAAAATACAAAAACGGAATCACTAAATGGGAACAAAAAGATATAAAAGAAAAATTATGGCCAATAACCCCTTTATCTAAAATATGGGGTATAGGACCAAAAACAGAAAAAAAACTAAACCAAATAGGAATTTATAAAGTAAAAGACCTTGCATTATACGATAAAAATAAACTAAAACAAAAATTTGGTGTTATAGGAATTCAATTATGGGAACATGCCAACGGTATAGATGAATCACGAATCAAAGACATGAAAACAATCCCAAAAGAACAATCAATAAGTCATAGCCAAGTATTACTAACAGATTACAATATAAATAATGCCAGATTAATAGTTGAAGAAATGTGCGATGTTCTAGTAGCTCGTTTAAGAACCTCAAAACAACTAGGTTGTTTAATTGGTTTTGGCCTATCATATTCAATGAATATCGGCGGTGGTTTTAATCATCACATAAAACTAGATAATCCAACTGATGATTTAGAAACATTCAAAAATTTAGCTCTAAACTTATATGATCAATATACAAAAGACTTACCAATTAGAAAAATAAATCTAAGTATCGGAAGATTATCAAAAAAGGATTCACTACAACTAAATATTTTTGAACCATCAAAAAAAGTAGAAGAAAAAGAAAAATTATTAAAAACCGTTGATGACATAAAAATAAAATACGGAAAAAATAGTATCTTAAATGCAACTGCACTACTAAAAGATTCTACAATTAAAGAAAGAAACAAAAAAATAGGAGGACATAATTCATGAAATGGAGATCATTCGACGCCGTAATTCCTAGTGAAGAAACACTCATCAACGAAGCAATAAAAAAGACAAGAAAAAAAATGCCCAACTTAAGTGAAGAACAAATACAAACAATCGAAAACAATATAACAAACGCTCTAGCAACATCTACACCCATAAATATAATATATTATTATAATCAAGAATACTTTAAAATAAAATGTAAAATCAAAAAAATAGATTCTATCACAAAAAAAATAACTCTACACAATGATACAGTTATTTACTTTAAACAAATTATCGAGGTAAACTAAATAAACCTCTTTTTTTTATCTCATATTTTATCGGAACCACTTCTTCATTATTTAATATCTTAGAAGGATTCAAAACCGTTAAAACGTTAATAGCCTCAGAAGACAAAACATTTTTAAGATCATTATAATATTTATAAGTATTATGAGTTCTCCTATGACAATCACTACCTAATAGTTGAATATAACACCCATCAATAAGCTTATACATAGTCTTCTTAACATTATTACCATAATACCCAAATAAACTTCCAACATTTCCTTGAAATATAACACCCATTTCAATCAAAGGATCAAGATAATGAATATCACTTTGAACGTATTCGTATCTCTCTGGATGAGCAATAACTACTTTAATACCTTTAACATTTAAATTAAAGATAATCTCTGTTAAATTATTAATCTTATTTCTAACAGGTAATTCCATTAATAAATACTTAGTACTTAAAAAACTAAGTTCCTCATAGTCCAAACCTTCATCTAAATATACTTCATTAGCTAAATGTAAATTAATATTTAAATCACTTACATAAGCTTTCAATTGATTAAACTTAATAGTTCTTTCAGTTAATTTCACATCATAAATACTATCTTTTATAAAATGAGGAGTAACAAAGATATCAGTAATACCAGCATTTATAGCATTAATTACAATATCTCTACTCTCTTCAATAGAAGTTGAACCATCATCAATATTATGAAGTACATGAGAATGTAAATCAATCATTTATATAATAGTTGTTATAATACTTACTTTTTAAAGAAGGTACTTTATTAACAACCACTCCTACTATTTTATCATTATAACTTTCAAGTGATTTTTTTGTTTTAATTAATAAATCACTTGGTGTTTGTTTCAAAGCACAAACAATAACTATCTTATCTACTTTATCAGCAAGTATTAAAGAATCACTAAGTCCATTAATAGGAACACCATCAAGAATTATTAAGTCAAATTCCTTTTTAAAAATATTAAGTAAATCAGAAAATCTCTGAGTAGATAACATTTCACTAGGATTTGGAGGAACCAAACCTGAAGTTAATAAATATAAATTATTTACTTTAGTTTTATGAATAAAATATCTCTCATAATTCATTCCTAATCTAAAACTCTCAATAGCTTGATCTCTATTAACAATTAAATTAGATAAACCAATATCTTTCTTAACTCCAAAAATTAAATCTTGACGTCCTCTTCTTAAATCACAATCAACCAACAAAACTTTCTTGCCTACACTAGCAAAAGTAGCAGATAAGTTAGCAGAAATAAAACTCTTCCCCTCGCCACTTATAGAACTAGTAATTAAAATAGTTTTAATTTCCTTATCAACTTCACTAAATTGAATATTAGTTCTTAAAGTCTTTATCGCTTCACTAAGAGCAGACTTAGGATTACTTAAAACAACTAATTCCTTCATTTCTTACCACCTTTTTTCATAGGTACTAAACCAATAATAGTCATCCCTGTCTTTCTTTCAACTTCTTCAACACTCTTTATTGTATTATCAACAAAATATAAACTTATAATTAATAACATTGAAAGACCAACACCACTAATCGCTCCTAAACCAATTTGTAAAGAAACATTAACATTATTAGGATTTTTAGATTTATCAGCATAATCAATTACATTAATGTTCTCAATAGAATAAATTTCTACAATCTCTTCCATAAAAACATCAGCAATCTCATTAGCTAAATCCTTAGCTACACTCTTATCTTCATGAACAACACTAATATTAATAAGTTCAGTATCACTCTTATTAGTAACACTAATATACTCCCCAACTTGATTATAAGACTCATCTAAATCTAAATTATCAGTAACTTGGTTCAAAACTCTCTTACTCTTCATTATTTCACTATAAGTAGCAACCAACTTTTCATTAATTACTAAATCATTTTGAGTAATACCACCTTCAGTATCATTACTCATAGTTAAAACCATCGTCGCAGTTGATTCATATGTAGGTACTTGAAACACAAAAGTATATAATATAGAAGCTAATAAACATAGAAAAACAATAATACTAAATATTATTATCTTCGATTTAAAATACTCCCATAAATCTTCAAAATTTAATTCTTCCATTTTTATTCCCCATTTATTCTTATAAAATATTATTCTTTATTATTAAAATCCATTTGATCATCAAAATCACTACCCGATTTTAACATCATCATAAATATTACAAATACAACTAACAATATAATTGTTACTATCATATATATCACCTTCTATTATCAATAAATATATTATAGCATCAATAAAACCATTAATCAATTAATACTTTGTTAACTAAATAATTAACAATTAAAATCCCTATTGAAGCTCCAATACTATCTAATAATACATCACTTATCTGCCCACTTCTTCCTGGTATTAATAACTGATGTACCTCATCACTAATAGCATACAAACTACAAAAGACAAAAGATATTAAAACTACTCTCTTAATCCTAAACTCTAAAAAAGTCAAATAACTCAAAATACCTAATCCAAAATAAACTAAAAAATGAGCTGACTTCCTAATAAGAAAAGACAAATCTAAATTATCAGTATTACCACCTACAAAAACAATTACAGAATCAGACAACTCAGTAGAAGTACTTCCAGCTTGATGAGAAAAAATAAATATAATACTAATATATATTAATAATATAACTATTAAAATAATTTTTTTCATTTAATAAATTTCCTCACTACTTTTTTCATAAGTACTACTGGTAATTTATATACTGGTACCTTAATTCTATATCTTTTATATAACTCATTAAAAGATAATTCATCTATCTTAGAAAATAATTCATCTACACACTTTCTCTTCGAAGGAGATTCAATCATAGCTTTATTATATTTAATACCCATAGAGCTATCAATTTCTCTAGATATTAAATCATTACTTATATTATTATATAATTCCATTCCTTTAGAAGAATTAATTAATACAAAAGATAAACCCTTATTATCATCCATTTCAGGCACTATATTAGGTGAACCCCATAAATCAGCTAACGTTATATCAGAACTTCTACTAAGACCTCTAGAAGAACATTTATAGCAACTATCCCTAAGTATTAAATCTTTTAAAAACATATGCATATACTTATCCTTATTTAATAAAACAACAGATTCATCAACTCTAAGTCCAAACAACTTCCAACCAGTTCCCTTATCCCTAAAATTAATATTTTTAGGATTCAAATAATTCTCCGTTAAATATTTATTCCACATTTTAGGAGAAGGACATCCATGACAAATAATATCTTGAGTAATTAAATTACTATAATCCTTTCTTAAATACTTAGTTAATCCATCAATTTGACAAGGAGTACCAGTAAATAAAACTAATCTCCCTTCATCTAATTCCTTCTTTGCTAATATAAAAGAATCTTTAAGATAACTCTGTAAATATTTAGAAGTACGTAACTTATATAAATCATTTAAATTATCAACCATTATATGATTAACAAAAAAATCATCATCAAAAGCAGCTCCAAATACACATCCTCCATTATTAATAACATAGGAAGCTATAACCGAAAAAATTCCCCCTGAACTACTATTAAGTCTTACATTCTCATCCATAGAATAACAAGCAAAAGACTTAATAATTTCTCCAGATCTTTCATTACTAATACTAGGACAAACCTTCTTACAAAGATTACAATCTATACATTTTTCATCATTAATATCAGGATATAAAAAACCACATCCATTATCATTCATTGATATAGCATTTTTAGGACATACACTATAACAAGCACTACATCCAGAACATTTAGACTTACTAACTATTTCTTCCATAATACACCCTTAATAAAGTATTTAATCGTAAAGATCATAATATCTTTCTTAATTTTCTTATCAATAATTTTAACATATTTATTAAGTTCCTTCTTATCTATAATAAACTTACTAATAGTACTAACTATAATACTTCTAAATCCATTAAATCTAGATATACTCTTCTCAAAATCTAAATTACTCCTAGAATGACTTCCCTTACGTACAACATAATTATAAACACTTACATCTAAATTCTTACACTTATTAAAATAAAGCATTGGCAAAATCATTTGCCAATTTTGCCCTTGTCTAGAAACATATATATCTAATCCGTTATTACGAAGTTTAAATTCATTAAAATCAATCATCATAATACCAGGAAAACATTTAACATTATCAGATACTAACATATAATCTAAAAACAAATCTTCCTTATTAAAATCTTTAGGTTTCTCTAAACTTAAAACCTTTAAATCAACTTCATCAACAAAAGTAGCAAAACCTCTAACAGCTTTATAAGAAGAATTATTACTCAAAAAATTAGCTAACAACTCTATTGAATCAGGATTATAAAAATCATCACTATCCGGCCAAATCAAATAGTCTCCACTAACATGTTTCAATCCATTATTAATAGCACTAGCTTGACCACCATTATCTTGGTATATATAAGTTAAAACAACTCCTCTATCCATAAATTTAGATACATATTGGAGAACAATATCTTTAGTTCCATCAGTCGAACCATCATCAACAACAATTACTTCAAAATTACTATAAGTTTGAAGTAATAAAGAATCTAAAAATCTTCCCACATAACTACAACCATTGTAACATGGAGTTAAAACACTAACTTTTTTCATAACTACTTTCTCCTTAAAACATTATTTAATAATATATCCTTAACAACAACAAATTCTTTTCTCTTACGATAAAATATCAAAAAGAATATAACATTAATAAACAATATAACTATAAAAATAACAATCGCATTTAATATTGTGTTCTCTATATTTATAAAATTAATAATTACATATATAAATAATCCTTGCGATAAAACTACTATTAAATTAAATATTTCACTAAGATAATAAGACCTAACACTTCTTTTAAAAACATGCTTATATACAATATAAGGTCTCAACCAAGAAACAACAAACAAACTAGATACTAAAGTACCAATAAATACTCCAGCTAATCCAATAATATTAACAAGTATTAAAGAAACTGAAAGATTAACTACTGCTTGAATTAATGGTACATACTTATCTTCATCATATAAACCAGCAGAACTCTTAGCAACACTTAAAGGAACTCTTAATAAAGTTAAATAAAAATTAATAACTATAATAACTACTATATAAAAATCTATTAAATACTTTCCACCAATCCATAATTCTATAAAAGGATTAATTAAAAATAACAAACATAAAGTAACAAATCCAAACGATATAGTACCTATAAAATTCATAACTTTAAATTTATCATAAACAACTTCTTCATCTGCACTAGCAATTAAATTACCAAAAGAAGCAGTAACATTAGTAAATACAATTGTAAAAAAAGTCATAGCCATAGTAATTAACAAATAATAATTAGCATATAAACCTACTAAAGCTAATCCCAAAAAAGCAGATATAATAATATTATCAGTACCATTAACTGCATAATCCCCTACTTTATGCCATACCATAGCTTTAACATTTTTACTTATAATCTTTTTATCTTTTAAACTAACTTTCTTAACATTTTTACTAGTTAAATAAGGATAATCCCTATTTATAAAACTATTAATAATATAATTTTCAAATATTACTACTATTACTTGAAGTATTAAAAATAATAAATAATTTTTAGAAATTAATAAAACCCCAATTTGTAATATATATAGTAAAATCTTAAAAAAAGACGTATATTTAACTAACTTATAATTTTTTTGATCAGCTATAATTAAAGTTCTCTTATATGAGAAAAAATAAGGAATAACAGAACTTAATAAAAATACAACATAATAAATATAAGTATGTTCAAATAAATTAATATCTGTTATAAATATACGTAAAAAAGGTATTAATAAAAGACCAAGACCTAATACAGCCAAACCTATTTTAAAATACAACTTTTTATATAAATACATTAGAGATTTAATATTCTCTTTGTTACCATCAGCTAAAGGCTTATAAAGACTATATCCTATAGCAGTCCCTACTCCTAACTCAGCAAGTGATAACATCCCAATAATATTAATAAAAATACTATTAAGACCTAATAATTCATTACCTAAAACATATATAAATACAGTTCTAAGAATAAAATTAGCTATAAAATTAAGAACAGTAAACAATAACGAATTACTAATATTCTTAATAGAATTATTTATTCTCATATATACCTCCTACAATAAATTATTATTTAAATAATCAATACCTTTAAGTCTTTCTTTTTCTAATATAATATCAACATTTTTATAATCAATATTATTAACATCATCAATTTCAAACTTATTTAAAAGAGTATCAATTCTCGACCTAGTTTTACCCTTAGTATCAGTTCTAGAAAAAACTTTAAAATCTCTATGAAATATTAACGAAAAAACTACAGCATGAAATGAATCAGTATAAACATTTAAAGAATGTTTAATTAAATATAAAAACTCAGCAGGTCCACAATTATAATACTTATAATTAACCTTATCATTAAGTTTAATCCAAATACAATTATACTTCTTACAATATTCATTAATCTCTTTAACAACACTATCACTAGGTTTACTTAAAAAATAAGATACAACAAAACGCTCATTATCTAATTGAAGCGGTTTTTTACTAACAAATTTCCAATCATTAGCAGATAAAAGCATTGTAGGATCTACTAATACAACAGAATCATTAGTCTTTAATATATTATCAACTATAACCTTACCTGCATCTTCACGAACAGATATACTTTTAAAGTTTCTTAAACCACTCTCATATCTTTCAGCCTCACCAATAGGTAATTCACTTACACCAAAAGACGCAGCATAAGTAATGTTTTTTTCTTTTTTAGAAAAAGAAGCAAAACCAACATACTTATTTCGCGTAATTCCCGTATTCCATATTTGATCACTTCCAACAACGTTATAATCATAACTAGAATCCAACTCTTCTAATTCCGAAGAACCTAAGACTAAATTAGAATAACATTTATCAGTATATTTAAAATTATTATTAAATCCATCAAAATTATTCTTTCTGTCTTCCATAATCTTCTTCGGAATCAATAAACTAAGAATTTTATCTTTAATAATTTTATATAGTTTTACAAAACTAAAATTAGTTAAATTTCTTTTCTTTAATTCACTAACATTATACTTAAGTACATAAGCTTCTTTATCTAAAGATTCTATTGTTTTAGCTAAAGCAAAATTCTGTAACTTATTACCATAGTTATAATTCCCAAATAAACTAATTATTAAAACTTTCAACTTCATGACTCTCTCCTTTTATAAATTTATAAACTAATAACATAAAAACCGGATTAATATAAAATGCAACAGTACTCTCAAACATTCCATAAATTAAAAACGGTAAAATAAATAACTTTTCACTTGAACTTAATTTAACTTTTGAAAACAAATAATAATAAAGTATATAAATACCTATACCTACTATAATACCAGATTCAAAGAAATATATTAAGTATAAATTATCTACTGGATAATCAACAATATTAGAACTCATAATACTTCCAAAGTTAATACCACTCAAATAATCATTCCAATATAAAAATCTATTTGAAGTAGCATCATTTAAAATATTCCCAATTTCCCCAAAAAACAGAGCTAATAAAACCGATCCTATAAAAAATACAATCATCAAATATTTAAAATTAATCTTCTCAATAACCTTAATTACTTTTTTAAAATTTAATAAAGAAATAGTAATTAACAACGTTAATAAACCAGTTCTTGTATGAGTGAAATTATATAAAACTAAAGAAATTCCTAAAATAAATCCAAAAGAAATTTTATTAAGTCCATAAAGATAAATATAAGAAATAACTATTGGAAAAAAATGAATAAAAACTGCATTAACTCCTGAAAATCCAAGACTATTTCTAAGAACATATTCCCCATCATATAATCTATAATATATATCACTCTCTAAAACCCCTACAAAACTAAATAACAAAACTAACGAAAAACAAACTAAAGATGCTATAAAATAGTGTTTAATTAATATTTTAGATTCCTTTTTTACAAAGACAATAGCTAATAAAAAAGGAATAATAAAATGTAATAAACCAGTTAAAAAAGATAAAATCAAACACAAAAAACCAATAATAAAAATTTTTATTACAATTTTCTTTTTCATAATCTTAGAAAATCCACAAAATAAAGCAACAACAAAAGTAATTCCTATTAAAAATACAAAATAAAGTTGTGGAATATTAAATAACATTTCCAAATATTGAAAACTAATAGATATAAAAATAATTAAAAAGTATAAACAATTTAAAACACTAATCTTTTTCATATTTATCACCTAATTTAATATAAATATCTTCTAACTTTAAAACTTCTTTACTTATATCATAATCATCACTAGTTACACTATTAACTTTTCTAACTTTATCAGTATACAACTCTTTTAATTTTAAAACCCAACTATTTATATTATTCAAATCACAAAATCTTATTGATTTACTAATTACAACTTCTTTAGGTATAACACCCTTTGAAGCAATACATTCAATTCCGTTATATTGAGCTTCAATTAATACCATACCAAGTCCCTCAGATAAAGAAGGTAATAAAAAACAATCCATCATTTGATAATAATCCTGACACTTATCAGTCTCATCAATAAAAATAACATCATCAATTATTCCTTTATCAATACAATAATTCTTAACATTATCTTTAAGTTCACCATTTCCTACCATCATTAATTTAGCATTATGTTTTTTGTTAAATTTAACAAAAACATCAACTAAAAACTTATGATTTTTAATTCTGGAAAATCTTCCAACATGCCCAATTACAAACTCTTTTTTCAAACTATATTTATTACGCATTAACTTTCTCATATCAGGACTAAATAAATACTTATTTTTATCTATAGCATTATTAACAATTATAAATTCTTTATTACCAAATAAATAATTACCAGCTTCTTTAGAACAAGCTAAAAAATTATCACTATTATAAAGAGCCATATACTTTAAAATAGTATTCCTCGGATACTTTAAAATAGATTCTGATAAAGAAATAGAATGACTATGTAAAATTTTAACAACATTTTTTGGATACATAAAATGGAAAGCTGCTAGATTAGTCGAATGACAATGAATTATATCAAACTTTTCTCTAGAATAAAATTCCTTAATTTTCTTAATTGACCCATTAAAAAACTTGATATTAGGTAAACTATATATCTTTATTTTCTTTTTAATTAATTCTTTAGCATAAGGAGTAGTACTATCATCATGAACAATAACTGACACTTCAAATTTAGATAAATCCATATTACTAACAAAATTATATACAAAATTAGCTACCCCATTACAAGAAGCCAACGAAGGTAATACATGTAAAATTTTAATTTTATTCATCATACCCTTCTCCTTACAGCATTAAACGCATAAAAACAAAAACAATAAAAAGAATAAAATATATTTAGTTTTTCTACTTTTCTATATAAGAACCAAATACGTTTAATAGCTTCAAACTTATTTGACGATAAAGTCCCTTCACTTCTTCTATAATATGACAATATTTCATTAATCCCATAAGCTTTATCAATAGTTTTAAGAATTTTCCACCAACTAGCTGTATCTTCACTCTTAACTAAAGGCATATATATTAATTCTTTAGATAACTTAGTTAAATCAAACATAACAGTACTAGTCCATATTGTAGTATTTTTAAGAGCTTGATGATAATTAATAGTATTAGGTACTAACACCTTACTACCATTAGGAACACCTTCACTATTAGCAAACTCATATCCAGTATAAGAAAAAGCACAATCATGTTCTTGCATGAAAGAAACTTGCTTTAATAACTTGTCTTTATCCCAAAAATCATCAGCATCTAAATAACATAAATATCTACCACTTGCATTAGTTATACCAACGTTCCTAGCTTTAGCAGCATACAACTTTGATGAAGACTCCACTAAATTTATCTTCATCTCTGGATACTTATTTATATAACTTTTCACTATGTCAACAGAAGAATCAGTAGATATATCATCTACTATAATAACTTCATAATCAGTATAAGTCTGATTTCTTATCGAATCCAACGTATTAATTATAAATTTTTCTGCATTAAATAAAGGGATGACAATACTCACCAAAAAACTTTGCTTCATATTTATCATCTCCCTATATTAATTATACAACACTTTTAAAATTATTCATACAAATTTTATTCTGATTTTTTAAAGATTCTAATTCTATTCTAATCCCATCTTTAGTAGCATCAACACCTTCACGTTTCAATACCGTAAAAATAGTCCAATAAATAACTTTCAAATCTCCAATAAATGAATAAGTATTAACATATTTTAAATCTAATCTAATCTTTTCAAATATATCTATGTTATTACGTCCAAAAGCTTGCGCTAAACCAGTAATACCAGGTAATACATCTAAACGTTTCATTTGATCTTCATTGAAAAATTCAGCATATTCAACAATCCAAGGTCTTGGTCCTATAAAAGACATCTCTCCCTTTAATATATTAATTAACTGACCTATTTCATCTAAAGAAGTTTTACGGATAAATCTACCTACATTAGTTACCCTATCCATAGATTTAAAATCTAATACATTATTATCTTTAGCCATACTACGAAATTTATATAAGTAAAAGACTTTTCCCTTATACCCAGATCTCTTCTGCTTAAAGAAAACTGGTCCTTCACTTTCTAATTTGATAGCAATAGCTATAATAATCCCCGGAATTAAACAAATTCCTAACAATAAAATTGCTCCGATTATATCAAAAAACCTTTTGATATAAAAATACCCTTTTCTATTCACAAAACCACCCCTGATCTCATATGTACAAAATTATAGCACAATTGTTCGTATTTGTCAAATTATCACCTAAAACAACCTTTTATTAAGACATCTGCTAGTCTCTAAATCATAGCCCTTACACACTTTAATTAAAGCTGCTTTATCCATTTCATTGTCATATATAAGATCAGATAATATCAAAGCCTTATTAATATCAAACCTCTTACAATTCACCATCTTTTTACAATAAAAATCAATAATTTCCGAGTCAAAATTATCACTAAGTGCATATTCAAACAATTTACCTATAAAATTAATACCAGTCTGAACATATAAAGGATTAAAAGTACCATTCATAGATCTAAACTCAATTGTATTCCTCATTCGTAATTTATTTTTAACAACCTCATCAGTAGTATCATATTTATTTATATAATCAGATTTAGAAAAATCTAAAGCCATATACTTATAATTATAAACCTCATTGCCTATATCTACTAAATAACAGAAATCTTTCATAAAATTATCAGAATACAAAACTTTCAAGATCCTATCTTTTAATAAAGAATAAAAAGCAGAATAATCAGCTGCAATACTTCTAATACCACTAGAATCTAACTTTGAAAAACTTAAAATAACTTCTTCAAAGGCATACCACATTTTAAATACTCTCTTCCAATTTTCAACATCTTCACCAAGTATATGAGCACCAACATGAACGTGGGTAGCTGTTTTGTAATTAACAACTCCATTATTACTTCTTAAAATATCACAAGCTTTCATTATTTCTTGATAAGCAATTAAATCATCAGAATACCTAGGAGAAACTATTTCTCCACCAACTCCATTAACAGTAACAGTAATATCAGATTTAGCAATCCATGTTCTTAACTCTTCACTTAGTATTTTTCTTATTAAAGATAAATTAATTTTATCAAATTCCAATTCAATACCAAATGTAAAATCTTCTCTAAATTTTAATATATCTTGATACATAACATTCATATTACATAATTCTTTAACTCTATTCATAAATACCCCTCAATAAAAGATATAATAATTATAAAATTATTTAAAGTCAATAATTAATCATTAAAAAAAGTAACAAAAGTTACTTAATTAACAGTAATTACTGTTCTATGGCCTCTAAATCCAAAATTATTAATATTTATATTATGAGTAAATACAGCAGAGTCAGTATATGAATCAGATACATAAAATTTCAATTGCTCAGATAATGAACCTGTAGAAGAATATGCTAAATCTAGTGATATATCTTTCATTTGTATAAGATAATTAAACGATCCATTATCAGAATTAACACTACATACTCCATATTTACCACAATCAGTTGCAGCACTATAAGATTTACTAATCCATTGTGTGTGATCATAACCATTACTAGTAACTTCTTTATAATTTATAGAACCATCGATTTTTAAAACATTATTACTATCTAGCCCTATACTAGTACTGTTAATACTAACACTATCAATTGAAGGTAACTCAGGGCCTAATGGAACAAAATAAATAGTAATTGGTAATGTTGTTGCCTCTCCTGAACTAGAAACAACCTCTAAAACATAATCATCATCCAAAACATCTTTGAAATATAATCCAGAACCTTCTAATTTAGGAGAGATAGTATAAACACATGTATTAGTATCATAAGAAATATTACTATATGTACTACTGTTTTTATCAACAGAACAACTATAAGTATCACCAGTAGAATAATCAAGGAGTAACATAAATTGAAGTGGATCGGTTGATAAACCTACATTAAAATAATCTTCAGGTTGATTATATTTACCACCATCCAAATATATAACATCAATAATAGCAGGAGGTAAATTATTATCAAGTATAGGAACAACCTTAAAATCATTTTCTAATCTATTATTTGTTTTTATAAATAAATCACTTACCAAAGGAATATTATTCACATATTCAAATTCGTTATTAGTTTCGTTTGAATCAAAATAAGCAGTTACATCATTGTAATGATTTTCAATAATATTATGAATTCCACTAACATTTCCATCTAACTGACTTCCTGTATCATATGGAAATTGAACATATTTATAATGGCTATTAGCATTTGTATTATAATATTCAGCAAAAATCTTCATTGCTTTTTCTTCCAAAGAACTCATACCATGAATATCATAAGCACTACCTAGTCCATAAGCATTTCTATCATTTAACTCAGATATATAATTATTATACTCTTCAAAAGAAACATAATTAGAATCAGAACTCAAACTATACATAGATGCATTAGCATCACTAACAGAATACAACAATGACGACTCATCAAGTCCTACAATTAAAGAATCATTACTTAAAAAATATTTTGATACCCAAATACCACTTAACTCATTACCATCTTTAGTAAATGCAGGATGGGTCAAAAAAGAGTCTACACCATCACCAGTTGATTTAGGAGTATTTGATGATTCAAATATAATTTCATTCTTATTATACTTGAATCTAGGTATCCAAACATATTCTCCTAAATTATCGATAGAATCTTTATCATCACCTATTAAATTATCATAATTCTCAACATTAGCTGCTGTAGTAAGCATTACATTAGCAAGACGACCAGTTTCATAATCATACCACTCAGTATTTAAATCAGCTATTAAACCATCACTTACCGGAATCATTGCCCCAGTAAAAGTCGGATTAGCTCCAGCTATATGTTCTTCCTCATACTTAGGTATTAACTGAGTATTTGGAGCAGCAATAATAACTATTTTAGTTTTAAGTGTTTTTCCTTGAGAATTATCCAACGTAGCAGCCTCATCTAACCACATTCTAAAATCATGAGTTCTACTAGCACCTGCTGCAAGCGGATAAACATCAAACTTATAAGAGGTAGCTCCCTCAATAGTTTCTACAACAACATCCTTATCAGTCATAACCTCGGGAACATTATTATCAAGTACCCCCTTAATCAAAGAATGATCAAGCGTCGTAGTGGACAAAACTTCAAGATTCACTTGATAACCCGCATCAATATCACAAATATTATTAACAGTAAAAGTAAACGGCACCAAATTCATTCCATCAGCATCAATCATTGGAAAAGAATTAGCAAGCGCTATCGCATCAGTATCTTCAGTAAAATCAATATCAAAACATCCTGTTGAAACTAAATTATTATCACCTTGCGAAACAGTCAAAATCCAAGCAGCATAAGAAAATCCAACAATTAAGGATAAAACCAATAAAATAGAAACACTTATTAAAACAATTTTTATCTTCATATTACAATCCTTTATCTTAAGATAATTATACACCAAAAAACAAAAAAAGCAATCATTAAAAATGATTGCTTCTTTTAATTAATTTTTCTTTTCCAAGTAATTTTAATACTTCATATAAATCAGGAGTTGTACTCTTAGTAGTAGCAGCAATTCTAATAACTTGAGAAACATCAGCAACACTTCCCTTAAAGTTATCAGGGTTCTCCTTATAAGCTTTCATATCAGTAGTATACCCTAACTCCTCACATAAAGATTTAATTTTATTAAACCAAGTTTCTTTATCATCAGATTCATCATAATACTTATTTAAATAAGTATTATAAATATTACTAATTTCATCTACATCATTAATCTTTTGCCAATCATTTGATTTATCAGCAGCATTAAATAATTCATCATACATATACCATATAGTATCTTTTATCATATTGTAAGCACCAAAATCTTTACGAGGTTTTTTAATTTCTCTTTCAATATTTAAAATATTAATAGTATAGTCCTTATAATTATTAATCAATTCATTAAACTCTTTATCATAAGTACTACTCCATTTATTTAATCCCTCAAATACTTCAGAAGCACTCATTCTAGACATATAATTTTTACTAATATTATTCAACTTTTCTACATCAAACAAAGACCCATTAACACTCATTTTCTTAAAATCAAATGCAAAATCATCAATAGATTTATCTTTATTTTGATCCATCCAACCTTCAAAATTAGAATTAGCCAGCGTTAGTAAGTAAAGTTTCACTGCATCAACAGGAATCCCAACCTCAGCATAATAACTAACAGCAGCCTCTGGATCCTTTCTCTTAGATAACTTTCTTCTAGTCCCATTATCATCCTTCATTAATAATCCTAAATGACAAAACTTAGGAATTTCAAAATTTAATTTATTGAAAAGTTCAATATGTAAAGGAGTAGAAGAAATCCACTCTTCCCCTCTTAATACATGAGTAGTTCTCATAAAATGATCATCTACCACATGAGCCATATGATATACAGGAATTCCATTACTCTTTATAAGTACATGATCAATATCATTTTGTGGAAAATCAACTCTTCCTCTTACCAAATCATTAAGAGTAACTTTCTTATTGAAATCACCATCAGATTTTAATCTAAGTACATAAGATTCTCCATTATTAATTCTAGAAATTCTTTCTTCCTCACTTAAATAACGACATCTTGCATGTCTTCCATAATAACCAAGACGTTCTTTTCTTGATTCTTGATGAGCTCTAATAGCATCAATTTCCTCAGACTTACAAAAACAAGGATATGCATAATCATTTTCTACTAAATATTTAGCACAAACATCATATATTTCTTTTCTTTTTGTTTGAATGTAAGGTCCATATTCCCCAACACCTTCAGTTATAGAAGTAGCTCCCTCATCAAATCCAATCTCAAATGAATTTAAATCATTAATAATTCCTTCTACACCATTTTCAACAGTTCTATCTAAATCTGTATCTTCAATTCTTAAATAATAAACACCCTTGCTATCTTTTGCAACTTTATTAGCTACAAAAGTAGTCATTAAATTACCTAAATGAATAAATCCAGTTGGACTAGGTGCATACCTAGTAACAATAGCTCCTTCATCTAAATTTCTTTTAGGAAATTTTATTTCCAAATCTTCAATAGTCATTGTAACGTTTGGGTACATAGCATCTGCTAAAACTTTACTCATAATATCATTCCTTCCATAAAAAAACACGTCTACTTCTAAGGACGAAATAGCCGTGGTACCACCTTAATTATAACTTTCAATCTATAAAGGGATTATCCTAAAAACTCCAAAAATTTCTTCAATTAAATTTATTATCAATTCTCACCATTCATTGACTCTCTTTAAATAAATAATAACCTACTCTTTTTCCATCAACATTTATGTATAAATGATATCTTAATTAACTATTTTTGTCAACCTTCTTCTTTAAATCAGCTATCTCACCTTCTAGAGTATCAACAACTTTCTGCAACATTTCAATAGGATCTATATCATTAATTTCTTCTTTCTCTAAATTCCTTGCTTCTAAAACTAATTGATAACCACCATTAGTTAATAATATTTGACCAACACCAGCAAACCAATTCCCCAAAGCATTTTGCTCAGTACCAGTAAGTTGTCCAATTAAAAGATAACCAACAACAACACTAGAAGTAGTAAATAATAACGGATCAATAGTTGGTAAATGATTCATTAATTCACCACCTTATCTAAAAATATGAAAAAAACCATCAAAAAATACTTGCAACAACATTTATTTTATGATATTATTAATTTGTTCTTGATTTGGGGAATTAGCTCAGTTGGCTAG
>CAYJJI010000002.1:0-98964 GCA_964370475.1 uncultured Muribaculaceae bacterium
TTTCTTGTCCGAATAAGTCGATTAATACGTTTAATCTATTGTTTTCTAAATCGATTTGGTCAATTTTACCAGTCATTCCTTTGAACGGTCCACCGATAACATCTACTTTTTCACCTATAGTTAATTCACTTGCAGTGTCCATAGTACTCATTCCCATATTAGATAATATTTTTTCTATTTCTTCTGGTAATAATGGAGTTGGTTTTGCTCCATGACCTGATGATCCTATAAATCCTGTTACACCTGGAGTATTACGAACTATATACCATGCTTCGTCAGTCATTACCATTTCAACAAGAATATATCCTGGAAACATTTTTTTGACTTTTTCTTTTTTAACACCGTCTTTAATTTCTATTTCAACAGTTTCTGGAATAATTACTCTATAGATATAGTCTTGCATACCCATAGATTCAGTACGCATTTCTAGTTTTTCTTTTACTTTACTTTCATGTCCACTATAAGTATCTACTACATACCATAATTTATCCATTAGAATAGCCCCCTTACAAGTGTTGATAATGCGTTAATTAATAAGAAGAAACCAATTAATGCTAAACAGAATAAAATTGTGACTAAAGTATATTTAGCTATTTCTTTACCTGTTGGCCATTTAACTTTACTTAATTCGTTTGATATGTTGTGAATAAGTTTCGTTTTTTCTTTTTTAACTTTTGCTTTCTTTGTTACTTTTTTCTTAACAACTTCTTTTTTTTCAGTAGTTTTTTTCTTTGTGATTTTTTCTACTACATCTTTTTCTTTCTTTGCCATGTTAACTCCTCTTTTAAATCAATTAAAAAACACCTAGATGTGTTCTTCTATAAAATAACACATTTTAGATGTTTTTACAAGTGTTTTAATCTTTATTTATAATATTTTTTACTTTTAGCTTAATTCTTTGAATAGTGTTATCTACTGACTTTGGTGTTTTACTTAATAACTTTGATATTTCTATGTAATTAAAGTTATTTTTTAACAGTGAATACACTTGATATTCGTTGTCTGATAATGACTCTTTTATTTTTTGTTCTAACTCTTCTAATTTCTCATTTTCCATTAAACTGTTTAATGGATTATTACTGTTATTATCACTTAATAATTCTTTTAATGTTACTTTTTCTGTTCCGTAATCATATTCAAGTGATAAGCTATCGTTAATTAGTTGATTTTTTAGTCTTCCTGCTTTTGTTATGGCAGTCATTATTCTTCTTTCTACGCAAATTGTTATAAATGTAGACAATTTTGTATTCTTGTTATCTTTATATGAAGTTAATCCGTCTGCAAAACCGAGTAATGCTTCTTGATATAAATCATTTTTGTCTATACCAAGTGAATAGCACTTACTTTGATATTTATTGTATAAGATATCTATTATATATTTATATTTTTCATATATAATATCTTTTGCTTCTTCATTACTTTCATTAATTAAGTATACTAGTTCATGATCTTCATAGTCTTTATAGTTCATTTATTTACTATCCCGTATATAACTATCGCTGCTGCTACTGATGCATTTAAACTATTTACACTTCCAAACATTGGAATACTTACTATTTCATCTGCATTTTCTTTTACTAGTCTTGATACTCCTTTGCCTTCATTTCCTATTATCAATAGTACTTTATCACTGAAGTTGGTTTTTTGATAGTTTCTTCCTTCCATATCTGTTGCATAAACAAAGAAACCATTCTTTTTGAATTCTTTTATTGCATTATTAACATTACTTACTGTTGCTATGTTTACGTTATTTAATGCTCCACTAGATGTTTTCATTACTGTAGCATTTACATTAACGCTTCTATCATTTGGTATTATTATCGACTTTACTCCTGCTGCTTCACAAGTTCTTATAATTGCTCCAAAGTTATGTGGATCTTCTAAATGATCTAGTAGTACTACAAGATTTTCATTGAACATTGTATCTATTGTTTGATATTCATAATCATCAAGAGTAATTATTATACCTTGGTGATTCGCATCAACTAGTCTATCTAATGCTCTAGGATCTAAAAATTCATATTTAATTTTGTTTTCTTTGATACTTTTTAATATTTCTTGATCGTTAAAGTTTTTACTTAATGTTATTTTTTTGATTTCACTTTTGTCTTGAATCTCATTGAATGTATTTTTTCCATATACTTTCATTAATTATCTAGCACCTCTTTCATTATTTCTTCAATACGTTCTTTTTTATTTAATTCATGTAATGAACCTATTAATGTTTCAAATCCAGTTGCCATTCTATATGTGATTACATCTGTACTTTTTGTTTTACCACTGTGGGCATTTCTACCCCATTTGTATAATTCTAGTTCTCCTTCTGTAAAGAAGTTTTTATTCATAAGTCTTTCTAAATGTACTCTTTGTGACTTTGCACTAACATATTCAAGGCTGAGTTTTTGTAATTCTCCTACTTTTGTATGTCCTAGTCCAACTAAATGTTTTCTTACATAATATTCATATATTGTGTCACCTAAGTATGCCATAGATAATGCGTTTTTCATATTTCCCACCGGTTAAATCTTATCATATTTTGAAAAAATTGCAAGTTTTATTTCGTTATCCTTGGGAATTAAACGAAGATAAAGGTAACCATACTAGAGAGGTTATTACTTATCAAGATATGAGCGATGACGAACTAATAGAAGGAGTTGTTGATGGTAATTACAAGAGTATTTTAGTGATGGAAGTGAGAACTAATATAGTTTACTCTTATGCTAATCATCATTTTGATTATAAAATAATAAAACAGATCTTTTAAGATCTGTTATTGATTGCGTGTAGCGCAGCTATAGCACCTTCACTAGTTGCTGTAACTACTTGATATACTTCTTTTTTAATTCCGTCTCCTGCTGCATATATTCCAGGAATTTTTGTTTCTTGGTTTTGATCAGTTAAAATATAACTATTTTCGTCTGTAATATTTAACTCTTTTATAAAATCTATATATGGTTCATATCCAATATAAGTAAATATAGCTGATACTTCTATTATTTTATCATCATTTATTGTTATATTTTCTACAACTGATTCTCCATTTATTTTTGTAACATTGCTATTATAAATTATTTCAACGTTTTTTTGTTGACTTAATTCATTAATAAGATTATTGCTAGCTTTAAATTGATTAGACCTGTTGATAATGTAAACTTTATCCACAATAGAAGCTAAATACAATGATTCTTCTACTGCTGAATTTCCACTGCCAACTACAGCTACTATTTTACCTTTATATAAATTTGCATCACAGATGGCACAATAACTGAGTCCTTTACCTTCATATTTTTTTTCGTTTTCAATTCCTAAGTTTTTAACTTTTCTTCCTGTTGCTATTAAGACTTTTTTAGTTTGATATTTATTTTTATTTGTTTCTATTTCTTTTATTTGATCATTTTTTATATTTAATACTCTTTCGATTTTGTATTCGATATTTAATTTATTTATTTGATCAAACATTTGATATGCTAGATCTGGTCCAGTTCCTTGATTAAATCCTGGATAGTTATCTAATTTTGACATGCTATTTAAAAGACCGCCTGGGGCATTTGCTTCTAAACATAATACTTTTAGTCCACCTCTTTTAGCATATATCGCTGCACTTATACCAGCAGGTCCTAGACCTATTATTATTAAATCATAAATCATAATTACTCCTAATATCTTATTTCTGTTGGATCTTTTTCGTTATAGTTACTTTCAAAGCGACCTTTTCTGCTTAATATCATGAATGCTAGTAGTCCTACTACGAATGCAACTATTGATACTATTTGTGCTACTCTGAAACCAAATAATTCTAATGCATCTAGTCTTCCTGCTTCTATGAAAAATCTTGCTGCACTATACCACATTGCATATATTGCTGTTATTTGTCCTACTTTTATATATTTAATTCTTCTTACAATCAATAATATAATTACTCCTAGTAAACACCATAAGGATTCATAGTAAAACATTGGTTCATAATATATTCCATTTATTTGCATTCCTTCAATAACAAATTCAGGTAGCAAGAAATTACTATTTAAATTAGCCAGTGATGTTGCTGGACCATATGCTTCTTGATTAAAGAAGTTTCCCCATCTCCCTATTGCTTGGGCTAGTAAAACTGGCACTACTAAGATATCTGCTATTCTCCAAAAATTAGCTTGATATTTTTTTGAATATATAAATGCTGTTATACCTCCAAGTATTAGACCTCCATGAATTGCTAAACCACCATTCCATATCTTTAAAATATCTATTGGATTATTTATGAAATGTTCTAAATTAAAAGCTACATAATATAATCTTGCTCCTATAACTCCAAATATTATTGTCCAAAAACATAAGTTGAACATAAAGTCTTTCGGAAATTCGAATTTTTTTGCTTCTCTTGATGCCATAAATATTCCTATTATTACTCCTGTCAGTATTAATACCGAATACCATTTTATAGCAAATCCTCCTATTTCAAATATTACTCCATCCATATTATCACTCCTAATATTATTCTACCATAATAATAAAAAAAAATAATATTATTTTTTATTTAATAATATTATTTCTTTTTTAACTTTTGTTATACCTTTTAAAGTCATATGCCAATTTTGGTTATTAGTTTCTTTACTAATAGACGAAGCTGTAAATAATTTAATTGAACCTTTATTTTCCTTAAGTATTTTATTAGTAAGTTGTAGACATCTTTTTATATGATAATCTGATGATATTAACAATATATTCTTAGGATAAACATTTTTATCTTTTAGTGTTTTTAATGTATATAGTATGTTTTCTTCTGTAGTTTTAGATTTTGATTCTACTATTATATCATCTTCATTAATACCTAATGATATAGCATACTCTTGCATTAGATGCGCTTCTGGCAATTTGCTTAAAAAAACTTTACCACCTGATAGAACAATTTTTTTTACTAAACCTGAATCATAGAATTCGAGTAATTTATCTATTCTCTCTTTGTATTCATTTTTATTTCCAAAAACTATTGCGACATCTATTTTTGTTGGTATTTCTTTTTCTTTTAAGAAAACTCTGTTAGTAGTCTTTTCTTTTGTTTTGATTATTTCTGTTATACTCATAATAATTTTTTTAAGAATCTACCAGTATGTGAATTTTCACATTTTACTATTTCTTCAGGTGTTCCTGTTACTAGGATTTCTCCTCCACCTGTACCACCTTCTGGTCCTAAATCGATAATGTGGTCAGCTACTTTAATAACATCTAAGTTATGTTCTATTACTATCACTGTATCTCCGTTATCCACTATTCTATTTAAAATATTTACTAATTTTTTTATATCATGTGTGTGTAGTCCTGTTGTTGGTTCATCAAGAATAAATACTGATTTACCTGTTACTTTTTTTTGTAGTTCTTTTGCAAGTTTTACTCTCCCAGCTTCTCCTCCTGATAGAGTTGGTGCTGATTGACCTAATTTAATGTACGATAATCCAACGTCCATCATTACTTGTAGTTTATTTTTAACTTTAGGCACATTATCAAAGAATTCTATTGCTTCTGAAACTCTCATGTCTAGTACTTCACTGATTGTTTTATCTTTAAATTTAACATCTAATGTTTCTCTGTTGTATCTAGTACCGTGACATACTTCACATGGAACATATACATCCGGTAAGAAGTTCATTTCTATCTTTTTAACTCCGTCGCCCCAACAAGCTTCACATCGTCCACCTTTTACATTGAATGAAAATCTATTTTTACCATATCCTCTTATTTTTGATTCTTTCATGTTAGCAAATACATCTCTTATATCATCAAAAACTCCTACGTATGTTGCTGGATTAGATCTCGGTGTTCTTCCTATAGGATCTTGAGTTATATGGATTACTTTATCGACTAAGTTTAAGTTTTTAATACTTTTATGAGCTCCTATAACTACTTTGGATTTATACACTTCTTTCATAAGTGCTTTATATAATATTTCGTTAACAAGTGAAGACTTACCTGATCCAGAAACTCCTGTTACACAAGTGAATTTAGCTAACGGAAATTTCACATCAACATTTTTTAAATTATTTGCTGTTGCTCCTTTTATTTCAATAAATTTTTTATTACCTTTTCTTCTAGATGTTGGAACATCTATTTTATATTCTCCAGTTAGGTATTTACCAGTTAATGAATTTTCATTATTCATTACTTCTTCTGGCGTTCCATGAGCTGTAATTAAACCTCCCATATCTCCTGCACCCGGACCGATATCTACTAAATAATCAGCTTCTAACATTGTATCTGTATCATGTTCTACTACTACTAATGTATTTCCTAAATCTCTCATTTCTTTTAAAGATTTAATTAATCTTTCATTATCTCTTTGATGTAGTCCAATACTAGGTTCATCTAATACATATAATACTCCACTTAGTTTACTTCCTATTTGAGTTGCTAATCTAATACGTTGAGCTTCTCCTCCTGATAACGATCCCGCTGTTCTATTTAATGTTAAGTATCCTAAACCTACATTATTTAGAAATTCTAATCTGCTTTTTATTTCTTTAATTAATAATTCACTTATTTTTTGTTGTTCTTTATTTAATTTTAAATTACTAATTACTTCATATAATCCACTTATACTTAATGATGTCATTTCGTAAATGTTTCTTTTATTTATTTTAACATTTAAAACTTCTTGTTTTAGTCTTTGTCCATTACATAATGGACATTCCATTTCAATCATGAATCCTTCAATCCAATCACGAACCCAAGTGGATGTTGTTGCTATGTATCTTCTCTCTAAATTATTTATTATACCTTCGAAGAAATCTGTTTTCGTATGAGTGTTTCCGTTTTTAGAAACATATTTAAATGACAATACATCTGGTGATCCATATAGTATTTTATCAAGATCACTTCTTCTTAAATCCTCTATAGGAGTATTTAAAGAAAAGTTATACTTTTTAGCTAGTTCTTCTACTTCTGTATATGTTATATTTTGTTCTTGATTTAGTGTTACTATACCACCATTTGCAATACTTTTTTTGATATCTGGAATTAACTGATCTTCTGATATTTTCATTTTAGTTCCTAATCCATTACATTCTGGACATGCTCCGAATGGTGAATTGAAACTAAACATTCTTGTTTCTAGTTCAGGCAGCGAAAAATCACAATGAGGACATGCATAGTTTTCACTCATTAAAATTTCTTCGTGATTAATAATGTTAAACAATACTAGTCCATGAGCTATTTTTGTTGATGTTTCTATCGCTTCAAATAATCTGCTTCTTTCTTCTGGTTTTATAACAATGCGGTCTACTATTACTTCAATTTCTGATTTTTTATTTTTTTCTAGTATTATTTCTTCACTTAAGTCTTTAACTTCTTTATTTATTCTCGCTCTTATATAACCTTGTCTTTTTAAATCATTTAGTAAATCTTGGTGAGTTCCTTTTTCACCTCTTACTACTGGTGCAAGAATTTCTAACTTTGTACCTGGTTCGTATTCCATTATTTTGTTTGTCATTTCTTCCACAGATTGAGAACTTATTGGAATGTTATGATTTGGACAAAATGGCGTTCCAATACGAGCATATAACAATCTTAAATAATCATAAATTTCAGTTACTGTACCAACTGTTGATCTAGGATTGTTGTTTGTGCTTTTTTGATCAATACTTATACTTGGACTTAATCCTTCTATTGAATCTACATCCGGTTTAGATGTCCCTCCTAGAAATTGTCTTGCGTATGCTGATAAACTCTCAACATACCTTCTTTGTCCTTCTGCATAAATTGTATCAAATGCTAATGATGATTTACCTGATCCAGATACTCCTGTCATTACAATCAATGAGTTTTTAGGTAATTCAATACTAACATTTTTTAAATTATTTTCTCTTGCACCTTTTACAATTATTTTATCCATTATATACTCCTTATAATTATTTTGTTCATTTTTTTATTTTATATCTTTAAAATTACAATGTTTGCACATTTCTTCAATCTTAGTATTATCTTTAAAACCTTTTTGAATTGATGTAAATGAGTCGTTCATTATTATATCAGATAGTTTTGATTTGTAAATATTTCCTAAATTTATTATTCCTTCATAGTCTAAACAGCAAGGAACTACTGTTCCGTCTACTAATATTCCTATATGGTCTATTGTTCCTTTACAAGTTCCATGTTCATTATAGTAATCATTATTTAGTGATGGCCAGATAAATTCCTGTTCTATTTCTAAAAATACATTTTTAGCTAGTTTGGTACTTTTTTTACCATCTATATTTTGATTATAATATTTATTTAATTTAGCTATTATTTTTTCATGATGTTTTGATTTAGTCCATAGTCGGTAGTTTATATATGTATTTTCTTTTAAATCATCAGTTGATTCAAATACATCACTTAGATATGTATCTAAATCTTTATTATATATTTCCTCATAGGAATGAAGAGATATGTTTATTTGTCTTATGTTTTTATTCTTTATATTCTTTATTAAATAACCATTAGTAGTAATATTTATATAGTATTCTTTACAAGCTATTTCTATTAACTCATTTATATTTGGATGTAACAGTGGTTCCCCCATTAAATGAAAATATAGATATTTTGTGTGATTTTTTATTTTATCTAAGATTATTTTAAAATTTTCTACGTCTATAAATTGTTTATTACGTGAATTTTTTGGGCAAAAGCTGCAGTTTAAATTACAATTATTTGTTATTTCTATATATATTTTTTTGAACATAAAGATTCCTCCTTTTTAGTTTTACCATACATTTGTTTGTTAGTCAATGATTTAGGCTTGATAATACATAACTTTTATAATATAATACAAGTAGAAATTGTAGGTGGTTTGATGAAAAACTTAAAAATAATTAGAAAGAAGAGAAATATCACTCAGGTAATGTTAGCTAATGATTTGAAAATTTTCCAAGAGTCTATTAGTAGCTATGAGAAGGGTAAGAGTTATCCTAATATTGAAACTTTAATTAAAATTGCTGATTATTTAAATACTACTACTGATTATTTACTTGGAAGAACTGATAATGATGCTTCTATTAGTGATTTAAATATTAAATCTATGAATCCTAAAACTTACGCTATGTTAAATAACTTTATTATGTTGAACGAGAAGAAAAAAGATGATGTTTTATGGTTTAGCGAAGTTATTAGAAAAAAGGAAAATTAATAAAAATCTAGTTTTGACTAGATTTTTTATTTTGGTCCAAACTCTTTATGTATTCTTTTATTTGAATTGAGTTTTTATTTTTTAATTCATTTAGAAAGTCTTCTTTCGACTTATAATCAGTATCGTATGGGTCAAATTCATCTTTAGATAATAAAGGTCCATTAATGTAATCTCCTTTAAATTCATAATATCTGTTTAAATCTTTTTCTAAAATTTCTGCTGCCATAACTGTTAAGCCTTCTTCTTTTTTGAAATATATTTCTGGTTTATCATATAGTGTATCAGTGTTGTTGAAACTTTCAATGAATTTATCCAATCTTATTAGACCAAACACTCCATATAGTTCATTTTTATTATAACAATGGTAATCTGATAAATTTAAATGTAGTTCATTATAATCATCATGATATGAGAGTAATTCTTCATTGGTGATTGGCATTGTTGATTTTTTTAATTTTGGATCATAGTATTTTCCATTATCTTCTATAAAGATGTGAAATGTATCTGAAATATAAGTCATAGTTATTATATTACTTAAGTTAGAATTATTTTTGTTTATTGTTTTTTGTACTGTGTCTTTTCTTACTCTGAATCCTAAGTATATTTTTTCTATGGGTATCGATTTAAAAAATTTATCTAACATTGTTACTTTTCCTTTCTTGAATATTATAGTTTATTTTTAATAGTAATTTTAAAGGGAGCATTTTAGATAGCAATAGTATCACTTTCATTTTGAAAGTAGGAATTATTATCAGTTTATTTTTAGCTAGCTTTTTCAATGTGTAATTAGCTACATAGTCGCTATCTATTCCTTTTATCTTTATATTACCGTTTGCCACTTGATTAAACTGGGTATTTACTGGTCCTGGGCATAAGCAAGAGATTTTTACATTACTTTTTATTTGTTTTAATTCCTCTGATATAGCTAGTGTGTATTGTGTGACGTAGTTTTTAGTTGCATAGTAAGTATTTAATTTTGGTCCTGGTAAAAAACCTGCTGAAGAGCTTACATTTAAAATTTTACCGCTATCTTTTTTAATGAAGTCTTTTAGAAATAGTTTTGTTAGTATATGAACAGCTTTTATATTTAAATCTATCATCTCTAACTCTTTATTTAAATCAGTTTCATGAGTTAGCCCAAACAAGCCGAATCCGGCATTGTTAATTAAAAGATCAATGTTTTCATTTTTTAATTCTTCGTAAAGACTCATTACTTCTTCTTGATCTTTTAAATCTTTAATTATTATCGACGTATTAGTTTTTAATTCTTTTTTTAATTCTAGTAATTTATCTTCACTACGTGCTACTAATATCAAATCATATCCTTGGTCACTTAATTTTTTCGCAAGAGATCTACCTATTCCAGAACTTGCACCTGTTATTAAACATTTCACAACATCACCTTGTATTAATTTTACCACAAAAAAAGACCTAAGTCTTTTAATTTTTATTTTCTAATACCTCATATATAGGAGGTAACATTTGTTTTTTTCTTGATACTACATCTTTTAAGAATAATCCTTGATGAATTTCTGATAAGTTAAAGGCATCTTTAATTACATCTGAGGATTCATCGTTGTAGAATAAGTAAGAACCATTTTTCAAGACATCAGTTACAAATAGAGCTGATACCATGTATTTAAGATCACGTACTTGGTTATTTAATATTTCTATGTATTCTTGTTGTTTTTCTTTAATTTCTTCTACGTCCATAGTTATTATTTGGCCAATACCGATTTTTCCTTCTTCTAGATTAAATGTTTTGTAATCGCTATTTACTATTTCTTTGGTTGTTAAATTTTTAATAGATGATCCTGCTTTAAACATTTGGTAAGCATAGTCTTCTATGTTTATATCAACTATTTTTAATAATCTATCTAATGAATCTTTATCTATTTGGGTTGTAGTAGGACTTTTTAACATTAATGTATCTGAGATTATTCCACTTATTAGAAGTCCTGCTATATTTGTTGGAATTTCTATATTTGATTCTCTATACATTCTTTCAATTATAGTACATGTACTACCTACGGGCATTGATCTAAAGCTTATTGGTAGTGATGTTCCTATTGTTCCTAGATTATGATGATCAACTATCTCTATTATTTCTGCTTCTTCTAATCCATCAACACTTTGGGAAAGTTGATTATGATCTACTAATATTACTTTTCTTTTTGTATATTTATCTTGATCTATTAATCTAATCATTCCTAAACATGTTTTATCTTTTTTTATTACTGGATAGTTTGTATGACCATATTTTCTTGCAGCTTCTAAGAAGTCTGTACGGAAATCTTTTTCGTAAAACTTAATAGGGCTTGGGAATACATTAATATTTTTAATATAATTACATTGTTTTAATCTATAAATTACTTTGTAAAAATCTTTAGTAGTAGTGATTATATTTATTTTCTTTTCTTTAGCTATTTTTAATATTTCATCTGGAATATCATTTTGTAAATATATTATTAATTCAGATTTTAGTTCGATAGCTTTTTTTAGCATTTCCTCTTTATATATTATAAATATACTACTTTTTTTGTTATAGAAGTTTATCTCACCTTTTATTTCTTCTTTGAATTTTAACACTTCTTTACCGTTTAGATCTTTTACTATGTTATCATATGATGTAATTATTTCTCCGTTGGATTCTGTAATTAAATATCTAGATATTTCTTTTAGATTTATATATCCTAGTAATTTTTGGTCTTTATTTACTAGAGGGATACCTGTTAAATTTCCTTCATCCAATTTTTTATAAGCTTGGTTTATAGATGAATATTCATCTAAATAAACTCCTTTATTATATTCCATGTATCTTATTTGAACTTTAACATCATTAAGATATTCTGGTTCTGGAATGTTGAAGTAATCTAGTACAAATTTAGACTCACTATTAACTGTACCTAATACTTTAGGCTTTGTATCCATTCCTTGTTTGTTTTTTAAATATGATAAACTGATACAAGCACATACTGAATCTGTATCTGGTTTTTTATGTCCAAAAATATATACTTTCATAACTACCTCTTTTTCTCTTTTTAAATTATATCATTTTTTAGTTTTCATTTCAAATAAGATATCTCTTAACTCCATTGCTCTTTCGAAATCTAATTCTTTTGCTGCTTGTTTCATTTGTTCTTCTACTTTGACAATCAAATCTTTAATTTCTTTTTTACTTAATTTTTGTTCTTTTGTTGTTGATTCTTTTACTTCGTTTGATATTAATTCTCTTATTTCTTTAATTATTGTTGTTGGAACTATATTATTGATTTTATTATACTCTTCTTGTATTGTTCTTCTTCTTTTTGTTTCTTCTATAGCAGTATTCATTGCATCAGAGTATTTATCTGCATACATTATAACATGTCCTTTTGAATTTCTTGCACATCTTCCTATAGTTTGGATTAAGCTTCTACTACTTCTTAAGAATCCTTGTTTATCTGCATCTAAGATACATATTAAACTAACTTCTGGAATATCAATACCTTCTCTTAGTAAGTTAATTCCTACGATACAATCATATACTCCTAGACGAAGATCTCTAATTATTTTTAATCTTTCTAGTGTTTTTATTTCACTATGCAGATATGCGACTTTAATATTTAAATCTTTTAAGTAGTTAGTAAGTTCTTCTGACATTCTGATAGTCAGTGTAGTAATTAATACTCTTTCATTTAATTCTATTTTGGTTCTTATTTGTTCTACTATATCATCTATTTGTCCTTCAGATGGTTTTATTTCTATCGTTGGATCTAAAAGACCTGTAGGTCTGATTATTTGTTCAACGTATTGATTATTTGTTTTTTCTAGTTCATAGTCTCCAGGAGTTGCTGATACATATATAGTTTGATTAACTACTTTTTCAAATTCATCAAATTTTAATGGTCGATTATCAAGTGCTGATGGTAATCTAAATCCATAGTCTACTAAAGTTTGTTTACGCATTCTATCTCCATTATACATTCCTCTTACTTGAGGAAGTGTTACATGAGATTCATCTACTACTAATAAAAAATCTTCAGGAAAGAAACTTAATAACGATGAAGGAGTTTCTCCTTCAGCTCTTAAGGCTAGATGTCTAGAATAATTTTCTACTCCACTACAAAAACCTGTTTCTTTTAGCATTTCTAAATCGTATTTTGTTCTTTCTCTAAGTCTTTGCTCTTCTATAAGTTTGTTATTTGATTTGAGTTCTTCTAGTCTTATATCTAATTCACTTTCAATTCTTTTTATCGCTTCTGTCATTTTTTCGTCACTGGTTACAAAATGAGAAGCTGGGAAGATACTGATTGTTTTTTTGTTTTGGATTATTGCTCCTGTTAAAGGATCAAACATTGAAATTTTTTCAACTTCGTCACCAAATAGTTCTATTCTTATACCATTTGATCTTTCATTAATAGGTACTACATCTATTATGTCTCCTCTTACTCTAAATGTTCCTCTGTGGAAATCTAAGTCACTTCTTTCGTATGTCATATCTACTAATTTATTAATTATTTCATTTCTATTTATTTGATCTCCTAAGTTAAGTGTTAGCATTTTATTCATGTATTCTTCTTTTTCACCAATACCATATATACATGATACACTTGCTACTACAATTACGTCTTTATGATTTATTAAACTACTTGTTGCACCGTGTCTTAATTCATCTATTTCATCATTAATACTTGAATCTTTTTCAATATACGTATCACTTGATGGAACATAAGCTTCTGGTTGATAGTAATCGTAATAAGATACGAAATATTCTACGTGATTTTCTGGAAATAATTCTTTAAACTCTGAGTATAGTTGTCCTGCTAACGTTTTATTATGAGCTATTATAAGAGTTGGTTTGTTTGTTTTTTCTATTACATTAGCAATTGTAAATGTTTTACCTGTTCCTGTTGCACCAAGTAGAACTTGGTGTTTTTCGTTATTGTTAAGTCCATTTACTAATTGTTCTATTGCTTTTGGTTGATCTCCTGATGGTTTATATTTCGAATTAATTTTAAACATATTACCTCCCCTTTTCGTATGCCTACTATATCATTTTGGATAATAAAATACAAGATATGTACTTCTGTTATCTTGTTTTTTTATTTATTAATTATTATTGTTGTACCATTAATTTCATAGCCATAATATCTTAATTGTCTTATCAATTTAAATAGAGCATCATCTTTAGCTTTAGCTTCTAACATTATATCTACGTCAGTATTGAATTGTTTTAAAATATCTAAAAAAAACATAAATTCAAGTACATCTATATAATCATGATGAGATCGATATTCCTTCTTTAATTTACTTTTAGGAGAAGAAAAATGAATTTTAGGTTTGTCATTCTTCCAAGAGTTGAATATTCTTGGAATGTTTTCTTCTAGGGATTCACCATCATTATTACAATTATAATGATGGTAATCTAATACAAATGGAATTTTTAGTTTTTCTGATATATTTAAGCAATCTATTATATTATATACTTTATCGTCATTTTCTATAGCTATGCTATTCTTTAAATTACTTGATAATTTGTTAAAGTTATTAATAAATCTATGAATACTATTCTTTTTTCCTAATACACTACTTCCAACATGAATTAAAATTAATTTATTTTTGATTCCTAGTGCTTCTAAAATATTATAATTATATTTTATATTTTCAATTGAATTTTTAACTACTTCTTCTCTTGTACTATTTAAAACTGTGTATTGATCTGGATGAACATCGATTCTCAGATTTTTTATTAATATTTTTATTTCTTCATAGTAACTTTTATATGGTTTTATATAATCAAATACTACTTCTTCTTTTGTTGCTAGAGGGATTAGTTTTGATGTTAATCTAAAGAAATGTATATCGTTAGCTATATTATATTTTATTATTTCTTTTAACGACTCTAAATTTTTAATTATGGTATTATGGATTTTTTGCATGTCTTTTCTCTTTAAATATTCTGTATAAGTAACTATCGATGACGAAGTTAAATCCATTGTTTTTGATATAGCAACGTATCCTAATCTTACTTTCATATTATCACCATTATTATTATGGACATATTTTTCTTGTTTACATATGTATTATTATTTTTAAGAATGATAGAAGAAAATATGCTATACTTTTTAAGGTGATTATATGGCTTCAGGAATTATACATATGGCGGTGGCAAAACAAGTTAAAGACAAATTTAATATTAAAAATGAGAAAGATTATTATTTAGGTTCAATTGCACCTGATGTTGCTAAACAGATTGGTATGAGTAAAGATGAAACTCATTTTAGAATTAATGGCAAATACTATGACTTAGAACTTTTCAAAAAAAATTATCCAACTTATTTAACAACTGATTTTTTAATTGGTTATTATGTTCATTTATTTACTGATCAAATTTGGCTTGATGAAGTTGAAAGTAAGTTAATTAAAAATAACTCTGTTAAATTGTTAGATGGTACAATTGTTGAAATGGAAGATGAAGAAATTCATAAATTAATTTATAATGATTATTCAACT
Source organism: uncultured Muribaculaceae bacterium (assembly GCA_964370475.1). Taxonomy (GTDB): domain Bacteria; phylum Bacillota_I; class Bacilli_A; order RF39; family UBA660; genus CAYJCL01. Next base: position 15,647 of record CAYJJI010000002.1, read on the forward strand.
TTGAATGAAGAAGTAATTGATTTATATGACTTACATTTAGATATCCTTTATGGAGATTATGTAATTCCAGATATTAAAATGAAAGAATTTCCTGTTGAAAAATTAGATATTTTAACTAGTGTTATGGGTAATTTTGTATTTAATAATGATGAGCATGTAAAATACTTATTTGATATTGATCATATTTCTAATTTTATAGATATTTGTATAAAAAAAATAAAGTAGGTTATCCTACTTTTATTTTGAATTGATTTCAGTTAAATGGTCTAAAATTAGTGCTGACCACATGATTAAAGCTTCTGTTACATAACCAATACCCATAGTAACTGCTGCCCCAACTAAGCTCAATAAAGTTATTGATACGCTATTTCCTAGTTGTGATATTCCGCCAATTACTATTATTGATGCTGATATGTAATAAATCCATTTAATAATCGATCCTATACTTCTAATTACACTAGAAACTTTTTTAGATTCTTTTATTAATTGACTATTTACTCCTTTTTTCACTTTTACTTCTGTCTTAGCTCCACATTCTTCACAGAACTTAGCATTTGCTTTTAATTTTGTTCCACAATCTTCACAAAACATGTTTTTACTTCCTTTCTTCTATATCAACTGATGAATATCTGTTAAATATTCTTGACCAGTTAATTCTATTTTTATATACGGTCTTTTATCATTTATATTTTCTTTATAGTATTTTTTTGCAATACTTATTTCACAATTTTTTTCTACAAATAATTTTTGATTTCCTCTATTATACAATCTTTTTTTAATCAAGTCATTATCTTCTATTTTAAAATATACTAATGCATAGGGAATATTTAATTCATTAATATATTCTACTATTTCTGGTGATGGTGCTGATAAAATAATTTTATTGTCTTGTAGTGAGGAATTAATTGTTTCTTTTATGAATGGAAGTGCATTCTTTTTATGTTCTTTTATTTTGCTGTTTGTTTTTCTTCCTTTTATTTTTTCGTGTTCTTCTACAGAAAAGTTTTGCGGACGATTATGAGTGTAGTTTGATCTTATTCTATCTATATCTATATATTTGGGATTATTCATAGCTAAGTGAGTCTTTCCTGCTCCAGGAACACAGATAAAGGCTTTAATATCTTTTAAGGTTGTTGATTTATTATAAGTTATTAACATGTAATCACCTCATTGAAAGTATTATAGCATATTTTTTTCTTATTATTTATTATTACTTATAAAAAAAGTTAGATTTCGTTCTAACTTTTTTAATCTTTAAATGTTTCGTACATTATTTTTTTAATTACTTCATTAACTACAAATGAAATTATTACAAATATTAATACATATCCTACTTTTATTAAATTAATACTTTCTAATTCGAATAAACCTGCTGCTGGTGTTACAAATAATAAAATTTGTAAGATAATTAATAATACCATTGTATAGTTCATTATTTTATTACTAAAGAAATCTTTATTTAGAATACTTCTGAATAAGTTTCTATTATTTAAGGCAAAAGTCATTTCAATTAGTATTAAACCTAAAAAAGTTAATGTAGTGGCACTAGAGTGCCCAAATATTATACTTGATGTAAAATATAGTGTTAGCACCAAACAACTCTTAAATATCGATGAAAACGCTATTCTACTCGTTAAAAATGGCGTAAATATTGTATTTTTATTATCTCTTGCTTTTCTTTTCATTATTTCATTATCATTTTTTTCAAATGATAGTGCTATTGCTGGAAGAGAGTCTGTAATTAAATTTATATATAGTAAGTGAATCGGCAGGAATATTGTATTGCCAGTTAACATACCAATAAATACTATTATAATTTCTGCCATATTAGCTGTAATTAAGTAAGCTATTGCTTTTCTGATGTTTTCGTAGATGTTTCTACCTTCTTCTACTGCCACTACAATAGTACTAAAACTATCATCTAATAATATAATATCTGCTACATTTTTTGTTACTTCTGTACCGGTTATACCCATACCTACTCCTACATCAGAAGATTTAAGTGCTGGAGCATCATTTACTCCATCACCAGTCATAGCTACTATTTTGTTATTAGCTTTCCAAGCTTTTATTATTCTTAGTTTATGATTAGGTGTAACTCTTGCATAGACAGCATATTCATGAACTGTTTTAATTAATTCTTTGTCTGATATTTCATCTAATTTAATACCCTCGATTGCTTTTGAATTTTCTTGATATATCCCTACTTCTTTAGCTATAGCTATCGCAGTCGTTAAACTATCACCTGTAATCATTACTGGTGTAATTCCTGCACTTATACAATCTTTAATAGATTTTTTAACACTTTCTCTTGGAGGGTCAATCATTCCTACTAATCCAATAAATATTAAATCATTTTCTACTTCCTCTTGTTGATATGTATCTTTAGGTTTTATTTTTTTATAAGCTAGTCCTAATACTCTTAGAGCTTCATTTGCTAGTAACGCTTCTGATTCTTTTATTACTTCTTTATCTTTATTAGTTATCTTACTTACTTTATTAGCTATATTATAATGAGTACATTTATTTAATAAGGAGTCTAAACTACCTTTTACTAATACGATGTTTTCTTTATCATCTTTGTTTATCGAAGACATTAATTTTCTATTTGAATCAAATGGAAAGTCAAATACTCTTGGGTGTTTATCTATTAAATTGTTTTCGAATTTATTATCTATTACATATTTGTATAATGCTATTTCTGTAGGATCTCCTAAGTATTTATTTTTTTCTCTACTTACATCATTACATAATAGTAATATTTTATTAAGAATATCATTATTTGGATTATTAACTATTTCGTTATCAATGAAAAATTTTCTAACTGTCATTTGATTTTTAGTTATTGTTCCTGTTTTATCTGAACAAATTATTTCTGTGCTACCTAATGTTTCCACTGAAGACATTTTTCTTACTATAGCTTTTTGTTTTGATAGTTTTGTCATTCCTAGTGATAGAATAATGGTAATAACTGCTGGTAATCCTTCAGGGATTGCCGCTACTGCAAGTGATATTGCTATAATTATCACATCTAATATTTCGTTACCTGATGATAATCCAATAATCATCATTATTACTACTATCACAGCTACTATTATTGATAATAATTTAGAGATATTCTCTATTTTTATTTGAAGTGGTGTAGATGATTCTTTTTCTTCTGTTAATGACTGAGCTATTTTTCCTAGTTCTGTTTTCATACCTACAGATACTACTACTGCTTCGCATTTGCCATATGCAATACTTGATCCAGAATATATCATATTTTTTCGATCACTTATAATCACTTTATCATTTATCACTTCAGGATTTTTATTAACTGACCCTGATTCTCCCGTTAAAGATGCTTCTTCAACACTTAGTGAACTTGATTTTAATATTCTAGCATCTGCAGTAATATAATCTCCTGCTTCTAATATTAGAATATCTCCTATAGTTAATTCTTCAACATTAATTTCAGTTATTTTATTATTTCTTCTAACTTTAACATCTGTTATGAACAATTTTTTTAAAGAATCAATAGCTTTATCTGCTTTTAGCTCTTGAACAAATCCCATAACTGCATTTAGTAATACTATTACTAGGATTATCATCCCTTCAAATATTGATTCTCCTTCAATAAACGAGATATAAAAAGAAATGCATGCTGCAATAATTAAAATTATTACCATTAAGTTTTTGAATTGTTCTAAAAATTTAATTAAATTACTTTTTTTCTTTTTTTCTTCTAATTTATTTAGTCCATACTTTTCGATTCTTTTTTTAACTTCTATAGAAGTTAAGCCCTCTATTTTTGATTCTACTTCTTTTAATGTTTCTTCATTAGTTAATTGATAGTATTCTTTTTTCATATTTTCACCTATTATAATAATACTATATTTTAAAACAATTTAAAAGAAGTATTACCTTCTTTTATTCGAATAAATTGTTATTTAAATATTTTGGATTACATGTTAATCTTATCTTTAAATTTTTTAGAACAGTTAAATCTCCGTTATTAAGTAAATAAGTACAATGTGCTTCGCAGTTATTTAGTTTAAGTAAATTATTTAGTACTTTTTCTGAAGTCGGATTAGTTACTGATGATACTGATAATGCTAGTAATACTTCACTTGCTTGTAATTGATATGGAACTTTGTTTTCTGATGATATTTTATATTTTAAAATCGGTTCTATTACTTTTGGTGATAATAAATTTATATCATCTGGTATTTTTGACATTATTTTAATAGCATTAAGAATTACTGAAGCTGTTGCACTTAGTAGTTTAGTTTGTTTGCCTGTTATTATTTTTCCATTAGGTAGTTTTAAGGCAACTACTGGTACTAATTCTTTTTTTGATTTTTCTTTTGCAACTGTTACTACTTCTAAGTAATTTTCATTAATGTTTAAGTCATTCATTATTATTTTTATTCTATTAGAAGTTTGGTTATCTAGTTGATTTATTTTTTCATCGCATAGAGTTTGATAATATCTTCTAACTATTTCTTTTTTGCATGCTTCTTCTACTATGTCGTTATTTGTAATTGACTTTCCTACCATATTTACCCCCATATCAGTTGGGGAAGAATATATTTCTTTATCACTTATTTTTTGTAATATGTTCCTAAGTATTGGAAATGTTTCTAAATCTCTGTTATAGTTCACTGTACTAATTCCATACTTTTCTAAATGAAATGAATCTATCATGTTAACATCTTTTAAATCAGCTGTTGCTGCTTCATAAGCTTTATTTAAAGGATGATTTAGAGGTAAGTTCCATACCGGAAATGTTTCGTACTTTGCATATCCTGCTTGAACATTATTTTTATGTTCATGATATAACTGTGATAGACACGTTCCTAGTTTTCCTGATCCTGGTCCTGGTGCTGTAATTACTACTAACGGTTTTGTTGTTTTTATGTAAGGATTTTTTCCATAACCTTCTTCACTAACTATTACATCTATGTCTGTAGGATAGCCTTTAGTATATGTGTGAATATATGTTTTTATTCCGTGGCTTTCTAATTTTTTTTGAAATTTTAGAGCTTTTTCTTCTCCTTCGAATAGCGTAATTACTACACTGTTTATTTGAATTTTTAAGTTTCTAAACCTATCAATAAGTCTTAATACTTCGCTATCATATGTTATTCCATATTCAGCTCTTACTTTGTTTTTTTCGATATCTTTTGCACTTATGCAAAAGATTATTTCTAAATCTTTTTTGAATTCTTTAAATACTTTTAGTTTGGAGTCTATTTTGAATCCAGGCAGACATCTAGCTGCATGATAATCATCAAATAGTTTCCCTCCACATTCTAGATATAGTTTATCGTATTTTCTTATTCTTTTTTTTATTTCTTCACTTTGAATTTTTATGTAGTTATTATTATCAAAACCTGTCTTCATTTTATCACCTCTACTATAGTAATAGTAGCATTATTTTTTAGAATAATAAATACCTTTTACATTGATTTGATATTAATTATTTATTAGTTCATATAACAATACCGAAGGATATCCTATATACTTAATATTTAGTTTTACTTTACCTATTACATCACTTGAATTAACTGTGTAGTTGTCTATAACTTCATTGTTATCCCCTTTTGTTTTGAATTTATCGTTTGATATTTCGACTATCCTGTGGACAATTACTTTTTCTTGATATTCATATACTAATATATCTCCAATAACTAGTTCTTTTACTTCTTCTTGATTTAATTTTTCTACTATTATTAAGTCACCTTTATTAATTGTTTTAGACATAGAATTACTAGCTATACTTAAACCATATATTTTAAAATTTCCACTAGTTATAATTACAATTGTCAATGAAGTTAGTAACATAATAATTGTTGTAATTCTATTATTATAAGTTATGTTTTTTTCTTTTAGTTTTTGATAATCTTTATTGATTATATATAAAATTAATATAGGTAATGTTACATTAACAATTGTATATATATATTCTCCTAAATTTGGAATTAAAGGCATTATATAAACTGGTAGTTCTTTTATTAGTCTATAAACTATACTCGGTTTATAGCCGAAGTTTTTAGCTGTATATGTTAGAAGGATGTTATTAGTTATTGATGGCATTACTACTTCTAGAGTAATTTTTAAATAATCTTCTAAATTGTTTATATCATATAAATGAGTATATAAGTTTATTTCTATAAATATAAAAGTTATACAAATAATTATTAATAGTATTTTAGATTTTTCACTTTTTTTAGTAAGGGAATATCTTAATATTTCTGTAATAATTATTATAGCTATTATTGGACTAATATCTCTTATTATAGAAAATAGTTCTAAGTTATGAGCATTTTTTAAGAAGCCTACTTGTATTCCTATTAGATATATTATTATTTGATAGAGAGTAATACATATAAACATATTTATTGTTATATCTTTTGTATTTGAATTTCTATTTTTTTCATATCCAATAGTTATTTTTATGGCGATTAAAGAGATTAATTCTAGTAGGATTATTAATATATATTTGTTTATCGAATCGTTTTTAAATAACATATATAAACTTATTATTAATATAGTTTCTATTATTAATAATATTATATAACTCTTTTTCAAGTTATCACCTTATTCTCTTTATATTTTTAAAAAAAAGATTTTACAAATCTTTTTTTCTTGATACTATCATTTTGTATAATATATCTGATTTTAAAACTATGAAGTAACTTTTTTCATTCGGTATTACTTCATAATATATAATTGGACTGTTTGTATTGTTATGAGCATCTATTAATTCTTCTATGGTTTCTACTATAATTTTTGTATTGTAGTTTTTTTCATCTATACTAGGTTGATTTGAAGTAATTATCATACGATCATATTCTTTTAAGTATTTTTTTATTGTATTATTATAAATGTCTTTTTTAAAGTTAAATATATTTATTTTAATGATATTTATAATAAATGTAATTAGTGAAAGAACTAATAATATTATCCCTATTATCAATACTAAGTTATTATTGATATATAAAGTTTCATCTACATATGTATTTATTTTTTCGCCTACATTGTTGATATTTATATTAGTATATTGTTCATCTAGTGGTATTGTTATGTAGGATTCACTGTTTAACTCTGTATCTGATAATAACAAATTGAAATCAATTGTTATTTTTAATTCACTATGAACTGTAGTATTATTTACTACTTCAAAATTTTTTACATATTCATTAAAGTAATTAAAATCTATGAAGATTTTATCTGATATAGGAATTATAGAATTAGTTATATTTCCTGTAAGTATTATTTTTTCACTATTGCTTGAAATTAATGTTTGATTGTTGATAAGGTCGTATTTTTTATTTTGAATTACTGATGTTTTGTCATTTGGTTTGGTTAATATCAACTCTCCTATAATTGAGTAGTTATAATTAGTATTTATTTTGTTATCAAATGTATATATATTGTTTATTCTTAATTCTACAGTATCAATTAGTGATGTTATAAACGTGTTACTTTCATTACCTATTATACAATTATTAAGGAACATTTCGTTTTCTTCTAGGCATACAGTATAATCTATTTGAATTTTTTCTTTATATGTTTTACTTTCTTCTGTAGTTATAGAATTATTTATAAATATTAAAGATAGTATTATTGTGATCATTGATAATATTAGTATCAAATAGGGTTTTTTTCTTTGTTTTAGATTAAAAGTATTTTTTTTACTTTTATATCTTATTTTTTTTATCATTATTATGATTGAGTATAGTTTATATTAATTGATAAATTAGAAATTGAAACACTTTCTTTTGCTAATTCATCTACTGTTATTTCCCCATATGATAATGTTAGTCTTACATTTTCGCTATCTCCTGCCGCTAGTGAATCACCTACTTGTATTGCAGATCCATCACTATACGTTAGTGTATATGTTAAGTTATTACATACATTTTCTGCATCTACTAAAGCATTTTCTCCCGTTCCTGTACAAATTGGAGTTGGAACGTCAATTGATCCTAATACAGCATCTAAAGTACCTGTATTAACGATATCCATTGTATAAGATATACTTGACTCTGGAGATGTAAAAATTACATCATAATCTCCTACGTGTGTTGTGCTAGCACTAATTGTTGGTTCTGTAATTATCGTTACCAATCCTGTAGGTGTTTCCTTCACTAGGTCTTGAAATTCTACTTTAAAACCTATTTTACTTACTGTTGCGCTACCATCTATTGTAATGTTTTGATTTAAAGCTGCAAATGCGATTGATAACCCTCCAATTGCTACTAACATAGCTATTACTGCTATGATTTTTGTTTGTCTATCTGTTTTCATTTTTCCTCCTATTATTAATTTTTGTCCAATTAATAATAAGAATTCTTTTTAATTGAACATTTATAGTTTGTTCAATTTTTTATTTATTATGTTATTATTTGTTTACGTTATAATAATAATTTCTTTCATCAAGAATTGCTAACAGTTCATCAATTTCTTCTTCATCTATACCTTCGTTTTGCAATACACATATCAACTCACTTATTGATTTACAATCTTGATAATTTATTCCATATTCATTTAATGTGTTTTGTTCTTTTTTATTTAAATATAATTTTTCGTTAATTTTTTCTATTAAGTTATCTTTATAATTTTCATTTGCTATTTCTTCAATATATTCATTAGGTACTTTCATATTTATCACCAGAAAAATTATATCATAAAAAAAGACATCATTCGATGTCTATATTTCTTCAAAACGGTATTTTTGTGTTACTTCTGGATATTTTTTATTATCAACAGGGGACAAGAACATTTCTAAGTCTCTTACCCATATATGACTTTCTCCATATAACGCAATATAAACTACTACATCTTTTTGAGTTTCACTGTCTTTTGCTGTATGTAACACTTTATATTCATTTCCTTTAAAGTGACGATATCTGCCACCGATTATTAGTTTTCTCATTTTAATTCCATTAATTTTTTAACTGTTCTAACCATTTGTGCTGTATAACTCATTTCGTTGTCATACCAAGCTACTACTTTTACTAATTGTTTTCCTTCGCTATCTAGAACTGTTGTTGATAATAAGTCAACTAAAGCTCCTGTGTGTCTTCCGATAACATCACTTGATACTATTGGATCATTAGTAACTTTTATTGTTTCGTTTTGGTTGTTAGTAAACAAGTTGTTTATTTCTGCTACAGTTGTATTTCTAGTTAGTTCTAATGTTACATCTATTACCGATCCATCACTCACAGGCACTCTATATGCGTTACCATCTAGTTTACCTTTTAATCTTGGTATTACTTCACCAATTGCACTTGCTGCTCCTGTTGATGATGGTGTTATATTTGCTGAGGCTGCTCTACCTCTTCTTGAATCTATACCTTTTTTATGTGGTACGTCAAGCGTTGCTTGGTCATTAGTATAAGCATGAACTGTAGTCATAAAACCTTTTACTATTCCAATATTTTTTTCAATTATATCAAGTACTGGTGCTAGACAGTTTGTTGTACAAGAGGCTGCTGAAATTATTTCTTCGCTTCCATCTAGAATATTATCATTTACATTGTAAACGATAGTTTTTAAATTTCCTTTACCTGGTGCTGAAATAACTACTTTTTTTGCTCCAGCTATAATGTGTGCTTTAGCTTTTTCTTCACTTGTAAAAAATCCTGTACATTCCAATACTACATCTACTTCTAATTTTTTCCAAGGTAAATTTTTAGGGTCACTTTCACTGAAAACTTCTATTTTTTTATCGTTGTTGAAAACTATATAGTTATCAACACAAGTTATTGAATCTTCTTTATATGTGCGATGTACACTATCATATTTCAATAAGTATGTTAGTTGTTTTGCGTCTGTTAAATCGTTTATTGCTACAACTTCATATTCTTTTGACTCCATCATTAATCTTAATGCTAATCTACCGATTCTACCAAATCCATTTATTGCTACTTTTATCATATTTTTTCCTTTCTCATTCAAATATACTTCCACCAATAAATTCTCTTAATATTGAGTCTTTATTTACATACTCTGATGTTATTGGGAAGAATGTTTTTAAGAAGCTGATTAATCTTCTTGATTCTTCGTAGTATGGAGAATTATTATCTATAGAATATAATAACGGTTCTACATATACTTTTAATAAATTAATTTCATATGGTAATGAAGTATTAATTATCATATTGGCTTGATCTATAAAAGGATATATATAATTTTCTTCTCCATGCTTTAATGTTTCTAAATAACTAATAGTTTGTTCTACAGATTTATTTCTTGTTCTTTTATCTCTAATTATTCTTCTTAATATTCTTAAATCTGTTGATGATATATAGTTATGTTTATCTATTTTTAAGGATATAAATGGGCTTAAATATATTTTATATTTTAATTGTTGTGGTATACCATCTGTAAGACGATCATTTAAACAATGTAGTCCTTCCATAAGAATTATACTATTTTGAGGTAATTTTACTTTTCTAGTAAACTCTTTTTTACCTTTTATAAAGTTGAAAGTTGGAAGTGTTACTTCTTCTCCTTCTATTAACTGTTTTAAGTTTTCTGATAATAGTTTTGTATCTAGTGCTTCTAAACATTCATAATCCGGTAAACCTTTATCATTTTTAGGAGTTAGTTCACTATCTACGAAATAATCATCAACAGAAATTATAAACGGCTTATATCCTTGTGATTCTAATGCTAAAGCCAGTTTTTTTGTAGAAGTTGTTTTTCCTGATGATGATGGCCCAGCTATTAATACATATTTTGCTTGGTGTTCTATTATTTCTGATGCTGCATTTATTATCTTTATATTAAAAAATGTTTCACTTACTTTTATTAAATCTAATACTTTGTATTCTGATATTTTTTTGTTTATATCTGATAAGTATTTTATATCTAGTTTGTTTAGCCAATTTCTGTTATCTTTGTAATTATTTATTATCTTTTCATAATGAACATATGAAGGATTTTCACTTACTTTATGTTTTAAAGGTAATAATACTATTATTTCATTTTCTTTTAAAAAATGAAGGTCTAAATCTTTTAAATACTTTGTGTTTGTCGGAACAAAGTTATAATAATAATTAATTGTATTTCTTAATCTGTTTAATGTTAAAACATTATTAGTAATATTGTGAATGTTATTTGCTTTTTCATAATCTCTTATATAATTAAAATAATTTATAGCCTCTTCTTTTTCAACATTTACCTTTGTTATTTCTTCTTTGTTATCAATTATTTTCTTTGATACATCTAATAATTTTTGGAAATCTTCTTGTGTAAATGTTGTAGGTCCAGTTATTTCCGCATGGATTCCGTTACTTATTGAATGATTATAACTTATTATATGTTGAGGATGAGTTTCTTTTAAAGCTACTTCCACTAGAAATTTAACTCCTGATTGATATATTTTTTCTCCTGTAGAGGTATCTCTTGTGATAAATTCTATTCTATCTTTATTTTTTATTTTTTGTGCTGGAAAAGTTAATTCATCGTTTACTCTTATACCTACTATTTCATCATTATTTTGAATATCTATTAATTTACTATAAGTAGTGCCTTGTTCAACTGTTAAAGTTCCATTTCCTTTTATCATTATTTCTATTGTGTTCATATATTCCCTCTTAATCTTATATATATTTTATCAAAATATTAATATTTTGTCATATTTTTTTACTAATATAATTGTAAATACTGTCTAAGATAGTAATAGGTGATTTTATGAATATTGTTCCTAATATAATAGAAAAAAAATTTAATGGTGAATTTGTGTATGATTTATATAGTAGAATGCTTAAAGATAGGATTATTTTTATTACTGGAGAGATTAATGATATAACAAGTAATATTGTAGTTAGTGAGTTGTTGTATTTAGACTCATTGAATAACGATGATATTTACATTTATATTAACAGTCCTGGTGGTTCTGTTACTTCTGGGATGGCCATTGTGGATACAATGAATTTTGTCAACAGTAAAGTTAATACAATAGTTATAGGTATTGCTGCCTCTATGGCATCTTTGATTTTAGCTTGTGGGAATGAAAGATCTGCTTTACCTAATAGTGAAATAATGATTCATCAACCACTAGGCGGTGTCAACGGACAAGCTACAGATATTAAAATAGCTGCTGAAAGAATATTAAAACTAAAGGATAAATTAAATAAGTTACTAGCTCTTAAAACTAGTAACTCATTATCTAAAATTAAGAAGGACGTTGAACGAGACTATTACATGTCTTCTAACGAAGCTCTTAATTATGGTATTATTGACAAAATTTTATAATTATGGATTAAATGTTATATTAATTTTATATGAAGCTGATACATCACTTGCATCTGCTGTTATTCCGATTCTAAAATGCAAACTGCTTGTTCCATTTAAATTATATGTGTAGCTTCCTGACCAGTTTGTATTAGTTCCATTCCAAGCTACATCAATTTCTGTTCCATTTAGTTGTAAGTTACTATCTCCATCTTCACCAGTGTGATGATTTGTATAACTTTTTATGTATCTTATTGTCGCAGTTTTGTACAAACTCATATTTGGTACATTTGATGATGTTATATAATAATTTGAATAAATTCCTTTTCTTTTTCTTACAACTGATATAGTAAATTCTTTATAATAAAACGGACTTAATTTAGTACTTAATGTTTTACTTACCTCTTTTGTATTTCCTGCTTTATCATATATTTTCACTAATATATTATAATTAGATGAAGTTTTTAAATTAGTCATTGAATACGAAGCTGTTTCACTTGATGAATATATTATTTGTTGTAATACATTATTTGAATAAATTTCATATTTTTCTATCTCTCCGTAGCTATCAGATCCTGTTATATTTATTTTAGCAGATGTTGTTGTTGTATCAGAAAATGCTATAGATACTGTTGGTATTTCTCTATCAATCTTTTTTTCTTCATAATAGTTTTTATCGCTAAATGTTGCTTCCGTTATATTTTTAGCATTATCTATAGCGTAAATATAGTAATTACCATTATCTTTTAAATAGCCTGTATTTCCATTGATTATATCCTTTTCTTCTACTTGATTATAATTTGTTATTCTATTTTTTGATATGTAATATCCCTTTATTCCTGATGCATCATTTCCTACATCTTCCCCATTTAATGTTACTAATCTATTTTGGTTTGTCCAACTAGTACTTATCTGAACATTTATATTAGGTTTAGTAGTATCTACTTTTTGAATTTGAATTATTTTTGAAGATGTATTTCCTGCTTGATCACTTGCTATTATTTCGTAGTTTCCATTTTCAACTTCAATTATCTTAGTTCCGTTTGATTCTATTTTTATTGTACTGCCATTATTAGTAACGTTTTTTATTCCTGATCCTATATTTCCATCATTTACTTCTATGTTTAGTTCTCTTAAATAATTTGTCCATTCGCTATCATCATATTCAATATTTAGAAATGGAGCAGTTTTATCTATCTTTACTATCTTGGAATTAGTTTTTAGACCTGATGTGGTATTAATTGTAATATTGATAGTAGCTATTATGTTTTCTGATGATATTTTAACTATATTACTACAATTATTAACATCTATAGTTGCACCTGTTGTTATTCTACATATATTATTGTTTTCATCAACTAGTTTAGTTTCATTTATACCTGCTCCACTATAGATGAATTTTGCATCTGTTGCGTAGCTATATTCTCCATTATCTAGGAGGTGTGTTTCTATTATTACGTCTTTATTACTCCAATCAACTTCATTAGTAGCTGCGTTGATATTTAGTTTTTCGCCAATCACATTTCCATCTATTTTGTATGCTGTAATACTAATATTAGAGTCTTTTTCCTCTTCTAATTTAACTTCACAACCAGTATATTCTTTATTGGTATATTCTGCATTTGGAATATTATTTTCAATATATATATCAATGTTATGACATATAATGTTTTCATTTGATACAGGGTCTAATATTTCATTTGTCTTACCATCATCTGCACTTAAATATCCGTCATTTACCAGTTGCAATATTGGAATGCTAATTGGTGATGACAAGTTATTTTCGTCTGCCCATTTTTCTGCAGAAAGCTCAATTTGTGCTATTTTATTTAATCTTGCTTGTTCTTTGTTTTTTTCATTTATATTCAAGTACGATGGTATTGCAATAGCCATTATTATACCTAGTATTACTATAGCTACTAGTATCTCAACAATAGTAAAGCCCTTTTTATTCTCCATACATACCTCATTTATTTGATTGATGATTTTTAATTATTTTATTTATTTTTATAAAATAATGGTTTATTCCTGATTTACCTATTTTTTTACCAGTTTCTTCTGTTATTATTTCTGCTAATTCGCTGTAAGATGCTTCTGGGTATTTTTCTCTATAATCAATTATTTCTTTTGTTCTATCGTCAATTATATCATATAAATCAAATTCTTTTAAATATTTTATATTTTCTAAGTGACTTAATCCTGTTTTTATTATTTTTTCTTGATTTGCTATTTCACAGTTATTTAATCTATTTACCATATTTTTATGATCTCTATATATCCTTATATCTTCATAATAAAATAAAGCATTGTTTACGTTGAACATTTTTAAAATATCACTTATCATTTCTGCGTTTTTTAAATATACCATATAATTATTTGTTCTTTTAATAAATTTAAATATTATATTAATGTCTTTAAATAGCTTAATTATAAATAATACTTCTTTTTTTGTTTTTATAAAAAATTCTAAATGATAACCACTATTTTGTGGGTTGTTAATGCTTCCTGAAGATAAAAATAATCCTTTGATGTAAGCTATTTTTTCTTCATCAGATTCTAATAAAAATTCTTTTGCACTTGTCTTTTTTTGATGATATGTAATGTTTAGTTTTTCTAAGATATTTTTTGTATTATTATTAATTTGTAAAATATAGAGATTTTTTTCTTTGAATTTTTTATCAATTCTATTTGTTATTGTCGGAGTAATATTTAGAGTCATTTTAAGTGACTTATATATCAATCTTGCAACTGATGCATTTTCCATAACTAGTTCTATTTGATTTGAAGTTATTTTACCATCATATCTTATAAACGATGATAGCAGAGCTATTGTTTCTATGTTGTTAAAGTTTTGTTTTGATATTTCTTCTTTGATACTTGTTGTGAAAGTCATATTTCCTCCTATATAAAGTTTGTTGAAATAATTATCCCTAGGATAATTATTATGATTATTTCTATTATAATTATTAACGTTCTTTTGTGTTTTTTCATTTGTTTCACACCTTTATTTTATTTTATATTTTATACTTATAATTGTCAATAAAAAAGATAGATTTCTCTATCTTGAATACCAGTAAGTCCTTCTTGAAGGATACCAACTGTTAGTGTTAACACTATTGGCTAAATATGTACTCCAACTACTGTAATCCACTCCATAATGACCTTTACTAACGTTATAATGAAGATGAGTTCCTGTTGTACACCTATCATATCCTCCATTGGCTGTTGAAGTTGATCCTCCACCCATTTTTCCAATTACTGTATTAGTATCTACAGTTTGTCCTTCTTTAACATTAACTGTTAATAAATGGGCAAATTCTAATGTGTAATCTATGCCATTAACATTAACGAAGACAAATACCATGTTTCCTCCACATGAACTGAATGTTACGTTTGATACTCTTCCGTTTGCAGTTGCATATATCGTAGTTCCTTCCGGTACTCCACCAACATCAACTGCAGCGTGTCCTTCTACTTTTCCTGTTATAGGACTAATTCTAACTCCCCATGAACTTGTAATATAACCTTTTGTTGTAGGTTTTAACCATCCATATGATGTTCCTATTGTTGTACAAGTTGAAACATTAACTGTTTCACTTGGACAAATACCAACATAATATTTAATTAAGTTTTCTTGATTTTTTATTTGGCTATCTATATCTAAGTTAACATCATTTATAGTTGATAATTCACCGTTTAATTTATCAAGTTCTTTACTTATTTCAATTATAGTAGAATCAAGTTCAATTGTTCTTTGATTTAACTCTTCTTTTAATTTTGTATTTTCTTCTATCAGTATATTAAGAGAGTCTATAGTTTTATCAGTGTATTCTGTTATTTGGTCTACTGCTTCAAGTCTTCTTACTAGATCTTGAATGCTTTTTGCATCTGAGATGTAATCACTATATATATCATCTCCTTTTGTTAACTGATAATATCTTAATAGTGCTTCTATTTCTTTATTTAATTGTTCTATTTTTGCTTCTGATTCAGCTATTTTAACATTAGCTTCTTCAATATCTATTTCTATTTCTTCTTGCTCTAAACGCATGTTGTAAATATTATTATTAACTGCATCTATTTCAGCTTGTGTTAAATCTTTTGCATTTTCAATTCTAGTTTTTTCATCGTTTAAATCTTGTAGATATTGTCTCATATCTTGAATAGTTTGGCCTGAATTAGCTTTAACCATTATTGGAGCAAAATAAGGGAATATCATAGCTAATATTAGTATAACACTGATTATATTATTAAGTTTTTTTTGCATCATATTTTCAAATACTTTCTTACCGCTCTATAACTACCAAACATTCCTACTATTCCACCTAACGCTAATAATGTTAGTGCTATGTAGAATATAAAGTATGTAGGGTTAATTAGAGGGATTATATTTGAATACACGAATCCGTTTAGTTCTTCGTATAAAATGAAATACCCATATACTGTTGTTACAACTGGTATTATTGAACCAATAATACCTAATATTAAACCTTCAAATAAGAAAGGTAATCTAATAATTAAATTTGGTGTTCCAACCAATCTCATTATTTCTATTTCACTTCTTCTTGAAAATATCGTTAATTTAATAGTGTTACTAATTAAGAATACTGTAACAATTACTAATGCTCCAACTATTATTATTGTAACTGTCTCTATTACATCAAATGCTTTGATAAAGCTTTCTGCTTTACCTTCTCCGTATTTAGCTGCGAAAACATTATCTAACATTTCTATATCTGTACTTGTTTTTTTCAAGAGATTTACATCTTCTACTTTTATTTCAAACGAATCTCTTAATGGATTAGTTTCTAAAGTTTCTAGTATTGCTCCTATATCTTCTGATTCGTTTTCTAAATCAGCTTTCCATTCATCGTTACTTATAAATACAACATTTTCTTCTTCAATGTTATCAAGTGCTATTATTTGGCTTTTTAGTGTTGCCACTTGTTCTTCTGTTAAATCTTGTTCTAAAAATACATCGATTGTTAAATCACTTTCTAGTTCTCTTGTAGCATTATTTACGTTAAATGACATCACCAATGCTACTGCTACTATAATTAAAGTTATCGTTGAGCAAGCTATTGATGCTAGGCTTAAACTGAAATTTCTTCCAACACTTTTAAAAGCGTCGCGAATGTTTACTTTTAAAATTCTAAATACTTTCATTTACCTTGTACTTTCCTTTCGCTTGATCTCCAACTAAACTACCATTTTCAATTGAAAGAACTCTTTTTTTCATTCTATTTACTATATCTTTGTCATGAGTAGCCATAATGATTGTTGTTTCTAATTCTTTGTTAATTGAATCTAAAACTTTCATTATTTCCATAGATGTTTCTGGATCTAAGTTTCCTGTTGGTTCATCACATATTAACAATTTAGGTTCGTTTACTATTGCTCTTGCTATACAAACTCTTTGTTGTTCTCCTCCTGACAATTGATTTGGAAATGATCTGATTTTTTCTTTTAGTCCTACTCTTTCTAATGATTTAAGAACCATTTTTTTGATTTCTTCTTTTTTCATTCCCATTGTTTCTAGTGCAAATGCTACATTTTCGTACACTGTTAGTTTTGGAAGTAATTTAAAATCTTGAAATACTATTCCTAATTTTCTTCTTAATTTGTAAACTTTTCTGTTTTTTAAACTTGAAATATTTATTCCTCCAACATTAACTTCTCCTTTTGTTGGTTTTTCTTCTCTATATAACATTTTAATCAAAGTTGATTTTCCACTACCACTTGAACCGATTAAAAAGACGAATTCTCCTTTTTTTATTTCTAAGGTTAAATTCGCAACTGCTGTTACTCCATTTGAATAAACTTTGTAACAATTTTTTATTTCAATAAACTTCATTACTATACCACCTTATCATTTTTTATTATAACACTATCTTCATCATAATTAAATGGTAAATTATCCCTCTTTTTACCACCACTTACTTCATAACAATCATTTATTACAAAAAATGCTCCTGGATCTATTTCTAATATTGATTCTTTAAATAAGAAGTAATCTCTATTTGATACTACACACATAATCATATGTTTTTTATTTTTGGAATATCCACCTTCTGCTTTTATCATAGTAACTCCTGTGTTCATTACATTTATGATAAATTCTTCTATTTCTTTTTCTTTTTTTGTATAAATAAAGAACATTTTACTATCTGATATTCCTATTAAGATTCTATCAACTAGCGTCGATGAAATGAATAGTAAGATTAGGGTGTATAAAAGTTTTTCTATTCCAAATACAAACCCACCTATTATTACTATTGTTCCATTTATTAAAATACCACCTTTACCCATTGTTATTTTTAGGTATTTATTAGCTATAAGAATAATTATATCACTACCACCCGTACTGTATCCTGATTTATAAATTATACCCATTGATAAACCTACTAATCCTCCAGCTACTAATGTAATTAGCAGCATTGAATCGAAAATAAAATATTTTACTAAAGGTGCTGTAAACCCTGATGTAATTTCTATGAATAGTGGTAATACTAGCGCTCCGATAATACTTTTTTTTGTAGTATCTGCTCCTAGAAATATAAATCCTAACGTAACAGTAAATATATTAAATAATAAAATTGTTATTGAAGGGTTTATTTTGAATAAGTAATCTAAGATTACTCCTGTACCACTTGCTCCACCTATAACGAAGTTATTTTCCAAAAGGATGATGTTAAAACTTATTGCTAATAAGAATAAACCTGATAACATCATCAAGTTTCTTAAAACGAAGTTTTTTTTGTTTATTTTTTTTAGGATATCTTTGTAATCTATTTTCATATCATTCACCATTTATATTATACTATATTTTTAGATTATTGCATATGTTTTAATGAGGTGATATACATGAATGGTAATTTTTATCAAAATCCTACTTTTCCTGGAAACAATAATCCTAAAGGAAATTATGATTTGAATGAAAATGTTGAAGGTAGTGTGATATTAGATATGGAGCAAAGTTATATAGAAAATATAATTAGATTAAATAAAGGCAAAAAAGTTAAAGCTTATGTTTCTTTTCCTGATTCTAATACTTGGAAAGATAAAATTTTTGAAGGTGTGATAGAAGAATCTGGAAGAGATCATTTAATCATAAGTAATACTAAAAATGGGGAATGGTATTTAATATTAATGGTTTATTTGAATTATATAGAATTTGATGAACGTATTAATTATATTAGTTCTTACAATAATACTTATAATAAAATGTAAATAGAAAATCAAATTATTTGATTTTTTTTCTACTTTAGATTATATTTAATATATGATGGAGTTGAGAATATGGCAGTTATAATATTTTTCTTTTTACTGGTTGCAGTAGTTTGTTCTGGAGGTATCTTTTATATTATTAATTATAACAAGTTAATGGATTACCATTCTAAATTAGAACATTCTGAAGCTTTAATCGATGATAATTTGAGAGATAAGTATGATTTTTTAGGAGAAATTAATGTTCAATTATCTTCTGTTTTGGATAATAAAAAAAGTTATCTAAAAGGATTTGATACTTTAAGAGATGAAAGAATTACTAACTTTGATTTTGATAGAAAGTTAGTTGAATATGTTGGTGTTATTAATCAGTTAAATGAAGATTTTATTGAAGTTAGTCAAGATAAAGAGATTAAAAAATTATTAAAAAACATCAAAGAAATTGATGAAAGATTAAATGCTACTAAGCAATATTATAATAGATATACTGCTTTAAATAATAGAATTGTTAGAATTTTCCCTACTAATATTATTTCTAATATTCATAAGGTTGATGTTAGACCATTTTATGATGGCAAAGATATGACCGATGATATTGTGGATGATTTTAAGATTTGATTTCCCAATTTACAGGTTTGATATTGTTTTTTATTAAATAAGTATTAGTTTTAGAGAAAGGTTTACTATTGAAGAAACCTTTATTTGCCGAGAATGGTGATGGATGAGAAGACTTAATAACTAGATGATTTTTATTAGTTATTAAATCTTCTTTTTTTATGGCATAATTACCCCATAATATAAATACTACAGATGTTTTTTTATTGTTTAATACTTTGATAACCTTATCAGTCACTTTTTCCCATCCAAGATGTTTATGGCTACTAGGATTGCCTTCTTCTACTGTTAAAATACTATTTAATAACAGAACTCCTTCTTTAGTCCAGTCTAATAGATTTCCATGTTTTGGTATTGGTATATTTAAATCTTTATTTAACTCTTTGTAAATATTTTTTAGTGATGGTGGTATCTTATTGTCTTTTTCAACTGAAAAAGATAGACCATGTGCTTGGTTAGGTCCATGATATGGGTCTTGTCCTATAATTACTA
Organism: uncultured Muribaculaceae bacterium; assembly: GCA_964370475.1. Lineage (GTDB taxonomy): Bacteria > Bacillota_I > Bacilli_A > RF39 > UBA660 > CAYJCL01. The sequence goes on from CAYJJI010000002.1 coordinate 36,218, forward strand.
CTTTTACTTCTTCAAACGTCACTTTGGTAAGAGCGTTAAAAATTTTGTCTTTTTTCGGATAAATTATCTTGTTTTTATATTCTTGGTCTATAGTATCCATTAATTCATTAAAAAAAGAAGTATCTATGATATCTTTTAATAATTCATCCCAACTATTATTTATCATATAAACCTCCATTATTTATGGTATTTTTCGTTATTATTTATTTTAAACGATCTATAAATTTGTTCTAATAATATAGCTCTGAATAATCCGTGCGGGAATGTCATTTGTGAAAATGACATTTTATAATTAGATATTTCTTTTATAGTTTGATCTAATCCTTCAGAACTTCCTATTATAAATATTATATTTGGAAATGATATAAATTTATTTTCTATCATTTCGGCTAGATTTTTGCTATTTATTTGATTACCTTCTATTTCCATAGTTATTACAAAGCTATTATTAGGTATTTCTTTTTTTATTTCTAACGCTTCTTTTTTTAAATCATTAATATCTTTTAATTCTGTTATTTCTATTTTGTGATATTTATTGATTCTTTTTTTATAATCTTCTATCATATCAATTAAATATTTTTCTTTTAATTTACCTAAACAAATTATCTTAATCATAATTCAATTACTCCACTTATTTCTTGTTGTCTTGCACATTTAATGTTAATTTTTTTTGCATCTTCTTTTAATGTTTCTTTGATCGTTTCGTATGCTTTTTCTTCACTGTTATTATTTTCGCTTAAATGCATTAGTATTATATTCTTAGTTTTTTTACCGATTATTTTACTTAAGTATAATGATGCATCTATATTTGATAAGTGTCCCTTTGGTCCGTAAACTCTTCTTTTCAAATGCTCTGGATACCTACCATTGATTAACATTTCTATATCGTGATTACTTTCCATTAAGTACATATCTTTATTGGATATATCATTTAAATATTTTTGGTTAATATATCCTGTATCAGTAATGTATACAAGGGATTTATTATTAGATTCAATAATAAATCCTCTTATATCATTAGTATCGTGAGATAATTTTATACTTTTAATCTTCACTTCATTTAATTCTATCTCTTCTTCGTATACTACTGTGTTTTTGTATTCTTTTAACTCTTCTATATCTATTAACATAGGAAAGGTAATATATATTTTAGGATTATATTTTTTTATAAAAGTTTTTAATGCAGAAGTATGATCTTTATGTGAATGAGTAATTATTATTGTATCTATTTGTTCTGGTTTTATATCTATTTCTGCTAGTTTTATATTTAAATATTTCGAAGTCATTCCTAAATCGATTAATATTTTATGATGTTTTGTTTCTATGTAAGTGATGTTCCCTTTTGAACCACTTGCTAATACACATGATTTCATTAGAATAATATTATATTTCTAGGATTTACTGAGTATCCTCCATTATATGGAAGTCCGATAAATACACCTAAGTGTAAGTGGACACCTGTTACCCATCCTGTGTCACCCATTCCACCTAAGATGGTTCCTTTAGAAACATAATCTCCTTTACTAACTGTTATATGTGATAAATGGGCATATATTGTATAATATCCATTTGGATGTTCTATTACAACGTTTTCTCCAGCTGAATTACCTGCTATTCCACCCCATCCTGCATTTATTATGTTACCTTCTAGTACTGCGTAAATTGGCGATCCATAACCTGTTCCTGAGATATCTATTCCATCATGTAGAGTTCCCCAACGATATCCATATTCACTTGTAATCTTGTATGGGAAGTTTGTTGGATAGCCCCAAGAGTCTCCAGTTGGCTTATAAACTCCTCCACCGGTTCCATATACTACAACTTGATTTTGTGGCAATCTGATTACTTCACTTTGTGATTCATCGATGTGAGCTCCTTGGTTCATTTCTCCGTTTATTACCTGAGCGTAACTTGTTACTCTTTGTAGTCCGTTAATACCTGCTACTGTTGTTTTTGTATATCCTGAATACTTAGATGGATCTAAGATTCTCTCTGTTTCAAATGGTTGTTCTATTATTTCTTTTACTTTTAAGTCATATATTAAAGTGATTTGCGGATCAATAAGTGCAATATTTATTTTTTGACCTACTGATAATATTGTGTTTTCACTTTTTATATCATCATTTGCAATTAATAATTCTTGTACGTTTAGTTTGTTATCGAAAGTGATACTTTCGATATCATCTCCAGCTTTTACTGTATATTCTTCTATTTCTATATTATCACCAAATAGTAATTTTTTTGTTAGTTCATTACTATCTGTAAAAATTTCTTCTTGTGAATTGATGTATGCTTCTTTGATAGTTATAGTTTCATCAAAATACATATCTTCTATAATTTGGCCTACATCTGTTAATTCTTCTTGATTTTCTGTAATATAGTCTTCATATTCATCTTTATCAACAAACGTTAAAATATATTGGTCTATGGCGTCGTAGAAAACCTCTTTTTCTAATACATTTATATTGAATTCCTGTGTTTCTTCTTCGTCTTCTTCATTTTTAGTTTTAATACTAATTTCGTATCCTTTAATAGTAAAATCCCTTTCGTTTTTTATACTATCATATATTGTAGATGCTGAAATTATTTCTTCTTCATATGTATTATATTCTACTATTTCAAAACCATTTGGAGGATAAACTTGGTCTACGTTGTATTTATCCTTTAGTTCTTTTTGTTCTTGGTTTATTAATTTATAAAATTCTTCTTCATCTTCAATCATACCAATTTCTTTTCCATCTAAATATATTTGATATACTTTATTTGGTGTTAAGATTGGTTCTTGATTAAATGTAGTAAATACTGTTAGCATTGTTACTACTGTTATTATTACCCCTGAAAATAAATACATTTTTATTTTTTTATTCATCTTCTTCAATCTCTCCTAAATAACTTTTAAAGTTACTCATATTCAATTCAAAAGTTAATTTGAATTTACCAGTTGCACCTTTACGATGCTTAGCTATTATAATATCTACTGGTACACTTTTTTCTTTATTTATTTCTTCTTTTGTTTTGAAGTAATCTTTTCTGTTAATAAACATTACTAAATCGGCATCTTGTTCTATTTGCCCTGATTCACGTAGGTCTGTTAACATCGGTTCGTTGTTATCTCTTTTTTCAGCATTACGTGACAACTGTGCTAATGCTACAACTGGAACTCTTAGTTCCATAGCCATAGTTTTTAATGTTCTTGATATTTCTGCTACTTCTTGTTGTCTTGATTCTATTCTTTTACTTCCAGTTGTAATCAACTGTAAGTAATCTATTATTACTAACCCTAATCCATGATCTTGATTTGCTAATCTACGACATTTTGCTTTTATTTCACTGATAGTGATTGTTGCATTATCTTCGATATAAATATTAGTACTACTTAATTGACTCATTGCTTCATTGTACTTTTTCCAGTCATTGTGTTGCATTTGTCCAGTTTGTAGTTTATATGAATCAATTGTTCCAGTCGATGATATCATTCTGTTTACTAACTGTTCTGCAGGCATTTCTAAAGTGAATATAGCTATTGCTTTTTCTGTAGTCATAGCTGCATTAACACCCATATTTAACGCCAGTGCTGTTTTTCCCATACCTGGACGGGCAGCTAGTATTATTACTTCACCTGGATGAAATCCACTAGTAACTTTATCCAAATCAGGAAATCCAGTTTCTATTCCTGTTACTTGGTGTTTATTTTTTGATAATTGTTCTAGTTTTTCTTTTGCTATAGCTAGTACATCTCTAATAGGTTTGAATTCACTACTTTGTCTTGTTTTTGTTACATTTAATATAGTTCTTTCAGCATTATCTAATGATGATGTTATATCATCATCATTTTCATATACATTAGTTATGATATCTGTTGCTGAATTAATTAAATCTCTAAATGCTGATTTATCTTTAATTATCTTTATGTAATAATCAAGATTTGCCGTTGTTGCTACGGAATCTATTATTTCACTAATATATTCTATACCACCAACACTGTTAAAATATTTCTTTTTATCTAACTCTTCTTTTAAAGTAGTAATATCTAATGGTATTTTATTATCAAATAATGATTTAATAGCTATAAATATTTTTTGATTTGCTTCATTGTAATACATTTCTTCTGTTGTACTTTCACATACTTTTACTAATGCATTTCTATCTAAAAATGTTGCTCCTAATACACTCATTTCTGCTTCTTTATTATTAGGTATTTCTCTTAAAGCCATTTAATCACTTCCTTTTCTTTGTCTACTTATCATTATATCAAATTATTCGTTTTTTTTCACGAAATCTTGTATATATAATAGCATATATTTAACTAATTGGACTTTATTTATTGTTTTTGATAAAATATAGGTGGTGATTTAAATGAATTTAAAAAATATTAAGAATGTATATTTATCTGGTATTGGCGGAAGTAGTATGAGTGGTATTGCTTTGCTTTTAAAGAGCTTCAATATGAATGTATCTGGAAGTGATAGTCAATCTTCTTCTCACACTAACGATTTAATTAATAAAGGAATTAGAGTTGATATAGGTCAAGTAAGAGAAAATATTACTAAAGATATTGACTTATATATTTACTCAGCTGCTATAGCAGCTGATAATCCCGAAAGAATAGCTTGTGAAGAATTAGGGATTGAAACTGTTGAACGTGGTGTATTTATTGGATATTTAACTTCTTTGTATAACTTTAATATAGGAATAAGTGGAACTCATGGCAAAACGACGAATACTGGAATGATTGGATGTATATTTTTAGCAAGCGGGATGAATCCTTCTATTCATTTGGGGACTACTTTAAAGCAAATAGGTAGCAATTTTCATATAGGTAGTGAAGAAATATTTATTGTTGAAGCTTGTGAATATAGTGAAAGTTATTTAAATTTCAATCAAAATATGATATTAATAACTAACATAGATAGTGATCATTTGGAGTATTTTGGTTCTCTTGATAACATCAAAAAATCTTTTAGAACTTATATTGATAAGTTACCTGTGGATGGTGTAGTAGTTATCAACAATGATGATTCTAATTCTTTGGATATCCTTGATGGATTTAGTAAAAAAGTAGTTACATTTGGCATAGATAATAAAAGTGATTACACTGCTAGGAATTTAAAATTTTATGATTCTTGTGGGTCTTTTGATTTATATCATAACGAGACTTTATTAGGTAATATCTCTTTACAAGTTTCTGGGTTACATAATGTTTATAATTCTTTAGGAAGTGTTGCTCTATCTTTAGAGTATGGATTGTCTTTTGATACTGTTAAGAAAGGTATTGAAGATTTTTCTGGAACTGATCGTCGTTTAGAGTATAAAGGATTGTTCAACGGCGCTAAAGTTTATGATGATTATGGTCATCATCCTGTGGAAATTGATGTTACTAGAAAAGCTGTTGAGTTAATGACTTATGATAAATCGTGGATAATTTATGAGCCTCTTACCTATACAAGAACTAAAGATCATCTTATTGAGTTTGGTGAAGTTCTTAGTAAGTTTGATAATATTATTCTAATAGATATTTATGCTTCTAGAGAAAAAGATATTTATAACATTAATTCTAGTATGGTAGCCGATGAGGTAAAGAAATATAATCCTAATGTTGTATATATTAATTATGAAAAAGTCAGAGAATATTTGATTGATAAAGTTACAAGTAATGATGTTGTAATAGCTATGGGACCTGGTCGTATTACAAAGGTTATAGAAGAATTAATTAAATAAAAAAATGCATTTAAATATGCATTTTTTATTTTACTAACTCAACTGTCAAGTCTATTGTTACTTTTTTATGTAGTTCAAGTTTTACTATATGTGAACCTAATGAGTCAATATGATGATCTATTTTGATTTTTTTCTTGTCAATGTTATATCCCATTTTATTTAATTCTTCATGGATTTGTTTAGTTGATATAGTACCAAATACTTGATCATTTTTACCAGTTTTAACTTTAAAAGTTATTTTTTTTGTTTTTAACTTTTCTTTGATTTGGTTATATTCTTTTATAAGTTTATCTTCTATTTCTTGTTTATTTTCTAACTGTTTATTCAATACTTTACTACTACCCTTTGTGTATGCTATAGCTAGTTTATTTTTTATTAAAAAATTATTTGCATAGCCATCACTTACTTCAATTACTTGGTCTTTTTTTCCTTGTTTTTTTACATCTTGTAATAAAATTACTTTCATAGTTATCACTCCTTCTTACTTATTATATCATTAATTTATAAAAAAAATAAGACATAGTCTTATTTTACGTATGGGATTAATGCCATAAATCTTGCTCTTTTAATTTGTTCAGCTATGTGTCTTTGATGTTTAGCACATGCTCCAGTCATACGACGAGGCATGATTTTACCTTTTTCATTGATGTATTTAGTAACGATCATTACATCTTTGTAATCAACGCTCTTACCAGCACACATTTGACAAATTTTCTTCTTTTTACGGAAATATCCTTCTGCCATTGTTATTCCTCCTTTTTAAAATGGTAGGTCATCATCGCTAAGTGCAACTTCACTTCCAAAGTCTTCAAAAGCATCTTTAGAAACGTTTGTTGTTTCGATGTTATTACCTGTTTGATAATCATTAGAGAAATTATTAGAAGTTGCTCCTTTTGCAGATAAAAATGTTACATTATCAGCAATAACTTCAGTTACATATCTTTTTGTTCCATCTTGATGATCGTAACTTCTAGTTTGAATTCTTCCATCAACTGCTACTTGGGCACCTTTTTGACAATATTTTGCAATATTCTCAGCTTGTTTACGCCATGCTACACAATTAATAAAATCAGCTTCTCTTTCTCCATTTTGATTAGTAAATGTTCTATTAACAGCTATAGTAAATGTTGTACTGTTCAATCCTGATGCAGTACTTCTCATTTCTGGATCTCTTGTTAATCGACCAATTAAAATTACTTTATTCATTTATTACTCCTGATCTAATTTGATAATAATATGTCTTAAAATATTTTCATCTAAGTTAGCTTTACGATCAAATTCAGCAATAGCTTCTTTTGTCGCTTCAGTGATTATTAAATTATAAAATCCATGAATTTCTTTTTTGATTGGATAAGCTAATTTTTTTTCACCTAAGTCTTTAGTTTCAATAACTTTAGAATTGTTATCAGTTAATATCTTTGCATATGCAGTAGCTGTTTGTTTAACTGATTCACTTTCTAATGTAGCTTTAACTATAAACATAATTTCATATTTGTTCATTTCTACACCTCCTTATGGTCTTTTGCGGCCTTACTTATGTAAGGCAAGGAGTAAATTAATACTCGTCTTGTATTATAGCATTAAAAAATGCCTTTGTAAAGGCATTTAATAATACACTATTAGGCTCTTTGTGAGTTAGCCATAAATATTTCTAATACTTTTTTTAATTCTACTGGATCTTTAATATCTGCTATACTAACTGAATCTCCAGTTCTTACTATTTGACCTAGTATTATGTTTTCAGTTTCCGTTGCTTTATTAGTTACGTCCAGACACATTACATAATGATTATCTGATAATAATTCATCTAATACATAGAATTTTTTATTATTTACTTCTAAAACTTTATCTCTCATATGGTTACACCCTACCCATTCCGTTTTCAATAATGTTAAATGCTTCTTTCGTTAAATTAACATATGCTTGGTGTCCATGATTTGAATTGACACTTCCTACAACTTCAGTTACACCATCAAGATTCGCTACTTCACTTAGTGAACTAATTTCAACCGGTCCGTTTCCTGTCATAGCTACTATCTTATCATAATGTGATCCATATTGTGGATCAATCCATTCAAGTGGCATTTCAGGACTTATTCCATCTACTGCTAATTGAGTTGAATCATATACACTGTCTAAATTAGTATGACTTACAGCATCTCCTACATTTATATCAGGTATTGTAGGTTCAGTAGGTATTGTAGGATCAGTAGGTATTGTAGGATCTACTGGCATTGTTGGATCTGTTGTTGGCAAATCACCTGGTAATTTGTCAACGCCAATATCTGATCCAATTATACCTGTAGCTAGTGATGTTATACCTGCAGTTATTTGAGCGGTAGTTGTAACAGTTTTTAAATCGTTATAAAATTGTTCACTTCCCCAATAAGCTTTTAATCCACCAACTCTTTCTTTGATTTCTTCGTCTGCTTCTGAGATTCCTTCTATCTTTTCAGGATTTTTTTGTTCGTTAACCTTTGCTAATTGAATTTTTTTAATTTGAACGTTTGCAAATTTCTTTACACCCATTCCTACTAAATTTAGTGCTATAGTTCCGTACGGTCCACCAGCCAATGCTACAGTTGCACCAATTGCTGCTCCTAATACATATTTAGATGCATTTTTAACAAATTTCCATACTGCTGCTTTATTTTTACCTTTTTTTGTGGCTTTTTTTCTTTTCTTATCTTCTTCTAATTCAATAGCGTTATTTAGTTTTTCTTCAAGAATTTTAATTTTATCTTCAAGTGCTTCCGTTTTTTTCTTTTGTTCTTCATATAATGATCTATAATCTATTATATCTTTTTTTTCTGAGTCCTTATCTTCTTTGTTTTCATTTTGTTTGTTTTCTTGTTGTTGTACTTGAAGTTGATTATTTTGTTTGTTTTCTTGTTGTTGTACTTGTATTTGATTATTTTGCCTTACTTGTAGTTGATTTTCCTTATTATTTGCTAGTTGCTTTATCATTTCAGAATTACGTGCTGCTTCAAGTAATTCAGGATAATTTCCTAAATTACTTCCAATTGAGTTACCTTCATACAAATAATTGTATAGGGTTTCTTGTATTGAATGATCCATTAACATTAATCTTACTCGTTCATCACTTGATAATTCTATATATTGATGTAGCATAGCTAACTCTTGTGTAGTTAAGTATGCTTCGATATTTTGTGGAAGATCAGTTAATTGGAAATTCATATTATTTTTTATTACATTTTCAAATTCCATATTTTTATCAGTAACTTTTGATATTATTGCTACTATTTTGCTAAATGTGATATCTGTATTTTTTTCTTTATCAATCATATTCGTTTCTTCTAATACATTATTATTTTCATCATATGTTATTACTATATTCTCTTTTTGAGGTCCTTTGTTTTTTGCTTTTTGTAATTTTTCATATAAATTTTTAAGTTCACCTTGATCTTCTGTTTTAACATAAAAACGATAATCAAATATGTCTGCTTGTGATCCATTCCATTTGATTTCTACTTTTTTTCCTTTATAATCATTAGATACCATCAAATTTTGTATAGCTTTTCTAATTTCTTCAAGAGTTGTTGGATTTTCTGTCATGTTAGTTATCCCCCTTTAAGTTTTCGTTATAATAATCCACTAATTTTTGAATATCCTTAGAGAATATTGGCATGATTTCTTCTAATATATCTTTATTAGTTTCATCAGCTACTGTATCTTCAATAACATTGATTACTTTATACTCCTCTGTTGGTTCTTCTTTGTCTAATTTGTTAATTAGTGCATATGTCATTTCTTTATGATTAATTACGTCTAAAACTACGTAGTCCTGATTATCATATTCAATAACGTCTGATATTTCTAAATTCATATCTGATTCCTCCTATTGTAGTAATTATATCACACTACTTTTTCTTTGTCATTACCTTGTTTTTTATATTTACATCTTGTAATTCTTTATTTCTTTTTCTTATTAACTGATATAAAATAGTAGCTATTACAATACCTGTTACTTCTATTGTTAATAATGGATTAAAGAATTTTAAAAATGGGTAAATATTTACTATATAAGCTGGTATTTCCGATGAATATATATAATTCATATCAAATATTATATTAAATGGCATCATACCGAATATCAATATATTTACAAATATTGCTGACTTTATAATGTGTTTCAATTCTATTTTGTAGTTAAGTGCAAAATATGAGAAGAAACTAGCTACTATAAATACATGATGAGAAATAAAATATTCATAAAATTTGAAATAATCCCAACTTGAAGGTAGTTCTGGCCACAACATCGCTGGTATCGGTCCTATAAAAGATAAAAAGAATGTATATTTAAGTAAGTTATCTTTTTTAGCGTATATTGCATATATAAATATATAATTTGATATGAAACATAAATGAAATGGTAAATGTATTTTATAGTCGAATATACCATATGCGATATTGGTTACTAAGTAGAATACTTGACTTACTAACATTATTGTTGCCAATATCACTAATATTTTTCTTGATTTTTTTTCGTCTATTTTCGATATTTTATCCCTAAATATATATATTAATATCATCGGTATTACTGCTAGTAATATACTAAATATATGGTTGAATCCAAACATATTGTAGCTTGGTCCTGGATTATTATTAACAATGAATTCTTTCATTAAACATTAAACCTGAAGTGACAAATATCTCCATCTTTCATTATATATTCTTTTCCTTCTAATCTTAATTTTCCTGCTTCTTTTACTGATTTTTCATCTTTTAGTTTTTCTAAATCTTCATAGCTCATTACTTCTGCTTTGATGAAACCTCTTTCGAAATCTGTATGTATTATTCCTGCACAGCCTGGAGCTTTAGTATCTTTAATAAATGTCCACGCTCTTACTTCATCTACTCCTACTGTAAAAAACGTTTGTAGTCCTAGTAAATCGTATGTAGCTCTTATGAGTAAATCTAATCCACTATTATTAATATTTAGCTCTTGTAAAAATAATAATTTTTCTTCTTCACTTAATTCTGATAATTCACTTTCAATTTTTGCACTCATTAAAATTACTTTTGCTTCTTCTGTTTTTGCATATTCTTCTACTAGTTTTGTATACTCATTTCTTCCAATAACTGCATCTTCTTCATTAACGTTAGCTACATATATTATTGGTTTTTCTGTAATAAAATTAAAGTTTTTAATAATTAGTTTTTCTTCTTTATCTAACCCTAATGTTCTTATTGCTTTATTATTCATTAATGTATCTTTTATTTTTGTTAATATTTCTAATTCTAATAGAGCTTCACGATCTTTAGTTGTATGGGCTTTCTTTTCTATTTTACCTATTCTATTTTCTACTATTTCTAAATCTGCAAAGATTAGTTCTAGATTAATTATTTCTATATCTCTGATTGGGTCTATATCACCTTCTACATGAGTTATATCTTCATCTTGAAAACATCTTACTACTTCGACTATAGCATCAACTTCTCTAATATGTGATAAGAATTTATTACCTAAACCTTCTCCTTTAGAAGCTCCTTTTACTAAACCTGCTATGTCTGTGAATTCAAATGTTGTAGGTACTAGACTTTTTGGATTATACATATTATTTAAGTTGTCTAATCTTTTATCTGGTACTGTTACTACTCCCACATTTGGTTCTATTGTAGCAAACGGATAGTTTGCTGCTAATATATTTTTCTTTGTTATTGCGTTGAATAATGTAGACTTTCCTACATTTGGTAATCCAACTATTCCTGCTTTTAATGCCATTCATATCACCTTTCTTAATTATATAAAAAAACAACTGAAATATCAATTGTTTTACGTCTATACTGTAGTTAATCCTTCTAAACCTAGCGGAATACCTGCAATATACCATACTATCGCCAATAACAATAGTCCTATACCTACTAAAATAGAGTACGGTACTTGATATTTAATAGTTGTAAATAAACTTACCGGCTTGGTATTTTGGTTATATTTTTCAATATATGATAAATATATTACAAAATATGCTAGTAATGGTGTTAAACCTGTTGTTACAGATTCACTAAAACGCATTACTATTTGAGCAAATTCTGGACTCAGTCCCGAGTTCATGAACGCTTGAACTGCTCCTACAGATAATATTGCCCATTTTGTTGGTCCACTTGGAATAAAGATATGAGCTATTGCTCCTAAAATAAATACCATTATTATTAGTGGAATATTTGAAAATCCGGCATTAGTTATTATATTAGCGAAGTACGCTAATATAACTGTACCTATTTCTGTTGCTTTGAATACATTTATTAAAACTGATGCAAATAATATTAATATTAATGTTTTACCTGTTCCATCTAATGAATGACTTAAATGGTCACAAAAATCGTTATTATTTTTTATTGATTTTGAGCCTATACCATATAAAAGACCTAGAATTATAAAGAATATTGTAACGATAAATACAAATCCATTACTAAAAAATGATTCATAACTAAATAATTTATCAATGTATAATTCTTGGCTATAATCTAGTAAACTACCACTAAGCGGAAGTCCAGGAATAATACTATATATTATTATTAATAAGTATACTAGTCCTCCCATCGATGCTAGAACTAAGCCTCTGTAATCTTTTCTTGTTACTTTGTATTCTTTTTTCTCTTCTTTATATTCGTATTTAATTACTTTATCTGCTATTATTTTTTCTGTTACATAAGTAATTATGAATGCTGTTAGTGCAACAGCTATGACCATTATAAATAGAAATAATGTTGTTGTTACATTAAAGTTTGAGACTATATTAGCACTTAGTACTGTGCTATTTAACATAGTACTATCTACTGCTGTAAATATTATACTTAGTCCAGATCCAGCCGTTAATGCGGCATATGATGCTACAATACCTATAATAGGATTTCTTCTACCATGTAGGAACAATAAAGCGCTTAGAGGTATTAAAATTATATAGCTTAAATCTCCTATAATACTACTTAGTATTCCTATTAACACTAACACAAATGTAATAGTATTTTTGTTTATATTTTTAGTCCATAAAGTGAATATAGTTTTTAGAAATCCACTTTTTTCCATTATACCTATACCTATTAAAATTATTATAAGCATACTTAATGGTGCAAACGTCGCAAAGTTGGAAACTGTGCTAGTAAATATGTACTTTATCCCTGATAAACTGAATAAAGACTCAACTGTTACTAGTACAGTCTCGTATTCATTTGTATTAGGGTTGATTTTGTAGTATGTTGATTCAAATCCTATTAAACTTAGAAATCCACTTAATATTATTGTAATTAAAATGAGTATGGAAAAAGTCATTATTGGATTTAATACTAATTTGTTTTTTAGTTTGTCCATTTTACTCTCCTATTACTTTTTTCATTTTTTTATCAAAATCTAATCTATCAATCATAATTTCTCTATTACAATTTAAACATTTGATTTTTACATCTACACCCACTCTTGTTATTATCCATTCGTTAGATTGACAAGCGTGTGGTTTTTTCATGATTACTTTATCATTAATTTTTATTGGTCTTACCACTATGAACCTCCAGTTGTGGGTACGGAATTTTTATATTTGATTTATCTAATTTCATTTTGATCAATTTTAAACATTCTCTTCTTATTCCCCATTGTTGTTCTTGATGACATGTTATTTTAATTCTATAATTTACCGAATTAACATCTAAGTCTTGAATACCTAAGTATTCTATCTTATTTTCTTTAATACCTTCAATTGTTGGCATTTCACTTATTAATTCGTTAATAACTTTTTCTACTTTTTCTACTTTTTCTTCATATGCTATTGGGATATCTATGATTACATCAGCTGATTTTTGAGAAATATTTATTATCTCGATAATATTTCTATTAGCTATTATTAATACTTCTCCATTAACACTTTTAATTCTTGTTGATTTTAGTCCAAAAGATATTACTTCTCCTGTGAAGTTATTTGTATTTGGATATCTTACTATATCTCCAACAACGAAATAGTTTTCTAATATAATTGTAATTCCTGAAATAATATCTTTTAGAGTATCTTGTAGTGCAAGCCCTAATACTACTCCAACAACTCCTAAACCTGCAATAATAGATATTGTATCAATACCAAACAATTCTAATATAATTATTAAAGCAATTATCATTATTGCATATTTAATTACGTTTTGTACTAAGTTAATTACAGTTTTTGATCTTTTTATTTGATATGGAGTTTTTCCATTAAATGCTATTTTATTTGTTATTTGAATAGCTAGTCTATAAACGATCAACGATAAGATTATAGTTATAGCTGTTCCATATATTTCTGGTTGTAGTATAAAGTCTATAATGTTTTCTATTAAGTTCATTTTATTCCTCACCCAATTCTAAACCGATTATTTCTAGTATTCTCTCTAAATCTTTTTCATTATCATAAGCTATTTCTATTTTTTTAGGTTTTATTTTAACTTTTGATCCTACTTTTTCGCATAAGTGTTTTTCGTATATTGATGTTCTTATACTTGGTATAGTTTTTTTGATAGTGTTTACTCTAGGTATATAATCTTCTTTAGTAATTCTTTCTAAATCTCTAACACTAAGTTCTTGTTCTATAACTTTATTTGCAAGATTTAAAATTTGTGTTTGGTCTGCTAATTTACTTAATACTCTTGCATGCCCCATTGAAATTTTTTGATCGGAAACATATTGTTTTACTTCTTCTGGAAGTCTTAACAATCCCAATAAATTTGTGATATGACTTCTACTTTTTCCGAATTTTTCAGATACTGCTTCTTGTGTTAGATTTTCAAATTTTATTATTTTTTCGTAAGCTTCTGCTTCTTCTATAGGATTTAAATTTTCTCTTTGAATATTTTCAATTAGAGCTATTTCCATCATTTCTATATCATTAAAATCTTTCACTATTGCAGGGATTGTTTCTAAACCTGCAATTTTTGCAGCTTTTGTTCTTCTTTCTCCCGCAACTATTTCATATCCTTTGATACTTTTTTTAACGATTATAGGTTGTACTATTCCATGTTCTTTGATAGATTCCGCTAATTCATGCAGTGATTTTTCATCAAAAGTTTTTCTCGGTTGATACGGATTGCTCCTAATGTCAATTAATGGTATTTCAGCCACTTCTTTATTTGTTGCAGATGTTACTATTTCTTTTTCAAAATTATCAAAATCTATTCTTTCGTTTGAAAATAGTTGTTCTAATCCTTTTCCTAAAGCTTTTCTTTTAGTTTCCATTTCTCTCAATCACTTCCTTTGCTAAATTTTGATATGCAAGTGTTGCTCTACTTGTTGAGTCATAATCACTAATTGGTTTTCCATGACTTGGTGCTTCTACTAACCTTACAAGTCTTGGTATTATAGTATCGAATACTTTGTTTCCAAAGTATTTTCTTACTTCTTCTATTACTTCTAGTCCTATGTTAGTTCTTGAATCTAACATTGTTAATAATACTCCTTCTATTCTCAATTCTGAATTCATATTCGATTGGATTGTTATTATTGAATTTAATAACTGTGCTATTCCTTCTAGTGCGAAGAATTCACACTGAACTGGAATTATTACCGAATCACTTGCTACTAAGGCATTCATCGTTGTAATTCCTAAAGATGGCTGACAATCAATAATGATATAATCATACTTTTCTTTTACTGTTTCTAAGACATTTTTTAATTGATCATTTTGTCTAAATGTTTGGTCTTCTAACATTTTTTTTACAAATTCTACATCTACTCCTGCTAAATTAATTGTTGATGGAATTATAGATAGATTTTTAAACTTAGTTTTAATAATTGTTTCTGCTGGAGTAGAGTTTAAAGTTATCATATTATAGATATCGTTTTTAAAATCTCCGTTATTATATCCTAATCCAGTTGTAGCATTACCTTGCGGATCTAGATCGATTAATAAAGTTTTTTTTCCTTCTTTCCCTAACGCTGCTGCTAAATTTATACTAGAAGTTGTTTTTCCAACTCCTCCTTTTTGATTTACTAATGATATTATTTTCGTCATTATGAGTACCACCTTTTCTGTTAATGTCTATACTATATTTTATCACACATTTAAATAATTATAAAATATTTTTTGAATATATTTTTGCTATTTAAAAAAACATCGTTTTACGATGCTTTTATGAAAATTTTTGACTTCCGTTATTCCAACAAGTATTATATGAAGCTACTCCACATGCCCAGTGACTGCAATAGTTATATGAAGCTACTCCACATGCTGATGTGTGACAATAATTATCCGTATATCCAGTTCCATAACATGTCTTAGAAACAGTTCCATAATCACAACATTGACCACCTACCCAGTGTTTTCCATCTTCTCTACACATTCCATGGTTATAAGTAAAGCAATTTGTATAACCTGATGTATTACATGAATAAGAGTATGTGTATGGCGTTTGGCCGCATGCTGGATTTTGACAATAGTTATAAGAAGCAACGCCACAATAGCTAGAGTGGCAGTACTTATATGATTTAACACCACAAACAGAGTGTGAATTGTATTCTGCTGTTTTAATATTCAAATTTTCGTTAGTATTACTCTGTGCGTTATTTGTACAATTCATTGAAGCAATATACGTTTTAATTTGTGATAAACTCATTTTTCCTGATAACGATTGAGCTGTTTCTTCCGTATCTGTTAGTCCACTTTGACTTGAAGTGGATAGTCCACTTTCTTTATCTTCACAAGATATAGTTATAGTTGATCCCACAGGGTATACATTCGTCGTTATTTTATTTTGAGTTGAACTTATAACTATTTCTGGTGGAGTTTTATCTACTTTTGATATTTCTATTTTTTCATAATCACTAATATTTCCTACTAAATCTTCAGCATATAAGTAATATGTTCCGTTATCTTTAGATATCTTTTCTGTTAAACTTTGTAATTCATTATAGTTATTTACTAGTTCAGCTCCACTAGTTGATTCTTTAGTATTAACATAAATATTTATTATACCTGAATCATTTGGAGAATTACCTGTATCAGATGCTGTAATATTTATATCTCTATCTTTATTTACCCAACTTGTATTATCTGTAGTTGCTGCTATTGAAGGTTTGATTAAATCTACTTTTTCTACTTTTACTTGAGCTCCGTTTGAAACGTTACCTGCTTTATCTGTTGTAAATAAATAATATGTTCCATTATCTTCTTTTATTATTGCATTTCCGTTGTTGTCTATTTTATTACCTTCTCCTGAAGGTATTTTATTTTCAGTATTTATATATACCGAATCTATTCCTGAACCTACTAAACCATCAGATGTATTGATTGATATTTCTCTTTTTTCGTTAATCCAAGTTGTATTGTCTACTTTAATATCTAAAACCGGCGCTACATTATCTATCTTGATTTTTTTTCTTGCTGTTTTTAACCCTTCTGTGGTTTCTATAGTTATGTTTAAATCTATTATTGAGTTTATTTCTTCAATTATAAGCATATTTTTACAGTTTTCAATATTTGTAGGTACTTTATTTTCGAATTCACATTTATTAGATGTTTTAGTTTCGTTAATTCCACTACCTATATATATAAATGATGAATTTTCTTTTATTTCGTATATAGTATCAGTAACTATTAATACATCTTTATTACTCCAACCAAATTCATTTGTGCTTGTGTTTATCTCTAATTCACTTAATGAATTATCATCATTTATTTTATACGCTTCTACTATTATATTAGGGTCATTTTGTTCTTCTATAACTGCTACACAATCAGTTAATTTTTCATCAGTATAAACCGCTGTAGGTATATTGTCTTCTAATGTTATATTAACTGTATTACATTTTATATCTTCTTCAGTATATGGATCAATTACGGAATCATCAGAACCTTCATCTGCTGAGATATAACCGTTATTTATCAATTGATATACTGGTATAGAAATTGGTGACGATAAATTGTTTTCGTCTGCCCATTTTTCAGCTGCAAGTTCTATTTGTTTTACTTTGTTAACACTAGCTTCTTTTTTACTCTTATCTGATATATTAATATAACTAGGAATTGCAATTGCCATTATTATACCTAATATTACTATCGCAACTAATATTTCTACTATTGTAAATCCTTTATTTTTCATATTTCACCTATTTATCCAATTTCAATTATGTTAGTGATAGTTTTTATTTCATCGTATTTAATAAATTCTAATTCATCTTTTAAATTTAAAGTCCCATATATTGTGTTTTTTGTTGTTTTATTTGATGATGATAATACATTTTCTAATGAAAATGGTATTACATTTACTAGAGTACCTTCGTTATATAAAAGATGGTATCCCGCTACTATATTGAATGTATTTTCTTCTTCATTTGTAATTGTTGTATATAAATCTATCGAAAAGTCGTCTTCGTCTTTTATATCTTCAACTAAAATTTCATATTTTATTTTTTCTGACATAACTGATGAATATTCTGCTGTAAAATCTACTTCTATTTCTCCTTTATAGTCATTAGTGTTTGGAAGATTAAAAGTTGTTACATACATATTGCCTTTTGTTATCGGGCTAACTATAGTAATATTTTCTTTTATAAGATTATTTTCTATATCATTAAATTTTATTTTTAGTTCTCCATTTATGATATCTTCGTTGTTATTTTCAATTATTATTACTAATTGATCTCCACTATTAATAACATTTCCTGTAATTAATACATCACTATTGTCTGATGTTGTTGTTATATTTTCATTAGTATAATTCATTGATACTATTTTTTGGTTATCGCTATTAGTACAGTTAGTATTTCTTGTTACTAATAAATAAATTGTACTTCCTAATAACAAAACAGAAATTATGCTTAGTATTATTAACCATTTTTTCATTTTTACCCACTCCTTATTTTATATATATTATAACACTTTTTTATAGAAAAAAAAGATATACTTTTGTATATCTTAATTTAATTCATCTTTCAGTGCTTCTTCAAGCTCTTCTCTTGTCATTTTAGTGTAACCTTTAACACCTTTATCTTTTGCCATTTCTTTAAGTTTTAATATTGTGTTACCGTTTACGTTTGTTTCTTTTAAAGAATCTATTGTTCCTGTTTCTACTAATGATTCAATTTGTTCTTTAGTTAATGTTTCATATTCCATTAGTGCATCACTTAAAAGCATAACTAGTTTTTCATTTTTCTTTAATACTGTTTTTGCTTCTTCATAGCATTCTTCAATTATTTTTCTTACTTCTTTATCTATTTCTAATGCAACTTGATCAGAGAAGTTTTTAGTTTTAGTATAATCTCTACCTAAGAATACTCCTTCACTCTTGTGTTCTAATTGCATTGGTCCTAAATCACTCATTCCGTATTCTGTTACCATACTTCTTGCAATATTAGTAGCTCTTCTAAAATCATCTGATGCTCCTGTAGTTATTTCTCCTAGGAACATTTCTTCACTTACTCGTCCACCAAGTAATCCTACGATACTTGATAAAAGCTCGTTTTTAGTCATTATTCCAATTTTTTCTTCTTTAGGAAGCATCATAGTGTATCCACCTGCTTGACCTCTTGGAATAATTGTTATTTTATGAACTTCGTTAGCTTCTGCTACTTTAATTCCAATTACAGCATGACCAGCTTCGTGAATTGCGACTAATTTTTTTTCTTTTTCTGTTACTGTTCTTGAAGTTTTTGCTGGCCCTAACAACACTCTGTCAGTAGCTTCGTTAATTTCATCCATTGTAATAGCTTCTTTATTTCTTCTAACTGTTAATAAAGCCGCTTCGTTAAGAAGGTTTTCTAAGTCTGCGCCAGAGAAACCTGGTGTTCTTTTACTTAAGTTATCTAAAGTTACTTCGTTAGCTAACAATTTGTTTTTTGCATGAACTTTTAAAATTGCTTCTCTTTCTTTAGAGTCAGGTAAACTAACCGTTACTTGACGATCAAATCTTCCAGGTCTTAATAAAGCCGGATCTAAAACGTCTGGTCTGTTTGTTGCAGCAATAATAATTATTCCTTCATTTACTCCAAATCCGTCCATTTCAGTTAATAATTGGTTTAGTGTTTGTTCTCTTTCATCGTGTCCACCACCTAGACCAGTTCCTCTTTGTCGTCCAACTGCATCTATTTCGTCAATAAATATTAAACACGGTGCGCATTGTTTAGCTTGTTTAAACATATCACGTACTCGTGATGCTCCTACACCTACAAATAATTCTACGAAATCCGAACCACTTATATAAAAGAATGGTACATTAGCTTCACCAGCAACTGCTTTAGCTAATAATGTTTTACCAGTTCCTGGAGGACCTACTAATAATACACCTTTAGGAATTCTTGCTCCCATTTTTTGGAATTTTTTAGGACTTTTTAAGAAATCAATAAGTTCTTCTACTTCTTCTTTCTCTTCTTTTAATCCAGCTACATCTTTAAATCTAATTGATCCACCATCTTCACTAAGTTTAGCTCTACTTCTTCCAAAATCCATTGATTTACTATTTCCTGATGCTAGTTTAGTAAATAGGAAATATGACACTGCTACTATTATTAATAATGGTAGTATATTTACTATAATTAATAAAATTGAGCTAGATCCAGGATCTTTAGCTGTTTCATATAAATCTAAATCCATTTCTTCTGCATATGTAGTTAATGCAGATAATTGTTCTTCTACTACTTTTGCTGTAAAAGTTTCTTTATCATCATAACCTTCTAATTTACCAGAAATGTAATATACAGACTCTGTGCTTTTTGGCATTATAGTCATTTCTGTTACTTCTTCTTTTTCGATACTATTTAACAATTCTCCAGTAGTTAATTCATTTACTGTATAATCGTTAATGTTAAAAAACACAATAGTTAATAATACAATTGTAATTAGTATCATGTATGGAAATGATTGTTTAAATACTTTGTTTTTATTCATAATAACTCTCTTTCTTTTCTACCAACTTTTGGTACTTAATTATTATATCATATTTTTCATTTTTGTCTTTATCAAATTTCGACTTTTTTATTCCTGGTAACCATATGATATTGTTATTTTGATCAAGCAATACTGGTTGATTTATTCTATTTTCTTTTTCTATTTTTTCATCTTTTAATATATCTTTTATTTTTTTGCGACCTAACATATTTTTTATTTCTATTAAATCATCATTTTTATAATTTCTTACAATCAGAGGCAGTTTTATCTCTGATAAATTTAATCTTAATATATAATTACTTTTTGTTAAATCATCTTCTGTTTCTTTTAAACAATAATTGTTTGGTAATTCTATGTATTTATTAAATAAATGATTGTATTCATTTGTTTGATGTTCTTTTTTTAGTTTTAATTTGTTATATTCTTTTTCTATTTTAATGTTTGACGGAAGATGTATTTCTTCATTTTTATTTTTTACTATCATTTCTTTTAATAAATTAACATGAGTTTTATTTATTAATTTAATATCATCTTTGTATATTTCTTTTAAATACTTTTCTATTAATTTTTGAATTATAATTTTTGGGTGGTTGTTGATGTTTTCTATATTTAGTTCATTGTCTTTATATATTTTTTGGAATTCTTTATTAGTGATACTCTCTATTAGTTCAAAAGCATCTGTTAATTCTTTACTAAATTCTAAAAACTTTTTATGAACATCGTAATTTTCTTCTTTTAATACTGGTAGGATATTATGTCTATATCTATTTCTAGTATAGAATAAATCGTTGTTAGATTTATCTAACCGATAAGGTATGTTATTAGCTTGATTGTAGTTAATAATATCTTCTTTCGACCAATTTAGTAGTGGTCTATATAATTTGTAGTTATTTTTATATATAATTTCTTTTATACCAATATATCCATTTAAACTTGATCCTCTTGTTAATCTCATTAATATTGTTTCTATTAAATCGTCTCCGTGATGAGCAGTTAATAAGATATTAGCACTATATTTATTTATTATCTTTTCAAAAAATTGATATCTTCTATTTCTTAAATTTTCTTCACTATGATTAGTTTCATATAAAGTTGTTGTTTCAAGAATATAATTATTGTTGTTATATTTTTTTAAAAATTCTTCTTCTTCTTTTGACTCTTCTCTTATATTATGATTTACATGAGCTATTATTATTTTGTTATTTGGATATTTTTTTGTAATTATATTATATAAACACATTGAATCTGGTCCTGCTGAACAGGCTAATACAATTATATCGTTTTCTTTTATATATTTATTTATAAATATCACTTCCTAATCTTCTTTAAATCTTTTGTTACTGTTTGTTAATTCATGAGTATCACTAATTACTATAAATGACTTATCGTCTATTAATTTAATTCCTTCTTTTACTCTATAGTAATCATTTGTGTTTACTATACTCATTAATATTTTCATATTTTTTGATGAATATCCACCTTTAGCATTTATTATTGTAATATCTGTTTTTATAATGTCTAGTAAGTATTCTTTTACTTCTTTTGGTTTTGATGTATATATGTAAAAGTTTTTATTTTTACCTATTCCTATAAGGGTTTTATCAGAGAATGTACTTATCAATACTAATATTATTATTGAATATATCATATTTTCTATTCCGAATACTAAACCACCTAATACTACTATTAATCCATCTACTAATATAATGGCTGTTTTTAAGGGTATTTTATAAGTGAAACTTGCTAATTGATTTATGATATCTGTGCCACCTGATGTGTATCCTTGTTTAAAGATTAATCCATAGCCTATTCCTGATGATACACCAGCTATTATCACTTGAACTATTAGTTCTACTTCTGATAAATCTATTAGTTGTGCAAGCGGTAGTGTTAGAGATAGGAATATCGGTGAAAGTAGTGCTCCGATGATTGTTCTTTTTGTTGTCAAGTTATCTAGTACTAAATATGATAATGCAATTAATAAGATATTACTAATTAAAACAAAAATACTGATATCGATATCATACAAGTCATAAAATAATAATGCTAGTCCACTTATTCCAAATGCTGCTAGTTCGTTTTTTAACATAAATAAGTTGAAAGAAAAAGATACTATTAATAATCCTATCACAACAAATATATATCTTTTTAAGTTTTGTAATTTCTTTTTTTTCATAGTTTCCTCTTATTTATTCTTTAATAATGATTTAATTATATTTATTATGTCTCCATCTAACACTTTATCCGCTTGTGTTGTTTCAAAGTTCGTTCTGCTATCTTTTACAAGCGTATATGGTTCTAGTACGTAATTTCTTATTTGACTTCCAAAATCTATATTTTTTAATGTTCCTTTACTATTTTCAACTTTTTCGTTTTGTTTCATCAATTCTATTTGGTAGAGTTTACTTTTTAATATTTTCATAGCTTGTTCTTTGTTTTTTAACTGACTTCTTTCGTTTTGACATGTTACTACAGTTCCTGTTGGAAGATGAGTTATTCGAACTGCAGAATCAGTTGTATTTACTGATTGACCACCTGCTCCGCTACTCCTATATACATCTATTTTTAGATCAATTTCTTTTATATCGATGTTTATATCTGTTTCGAATTTCGGGATTACTAATACTGAGGCAAATGATGTATGTCTTCTTGAATTTGAATCGAACGGAGAAATTCTAACTAATCTATGTACTCCTGATTCGTTTTTTAAATATCCGAAAGCATAATCTCCTTTTACTAAAATAGTTACACTTTTTATTCCAGCTTCTTCGCCTTTTTGTTCTTCTATTATTTCGTATTTGTAGTTTGATTTGTCGCAAAATCTAATGTACATTCTTTCAAGCATACTTGCCCAATCGCAAGATTCTGTACCTCCTGCTCCTGGGTGTATTTCTATATAACAATCTGATTGATCATATTCTTCACTTAGTAATGTTGAAGTTTCTAAATCGCTTAGTTCTTCATTTATATTTGTTATTTCTAATGTTATCTCTTCTAGTGAGTCTTTATTATTTAAATCTATTAAGCTTATGTACTCCGTTATATATTCAATAGTTGATTTGATTTCGTTATATTTAGATAACTGCTTTTTTATGTTATTTACTTCTTTAGCTACTGAACTACTTTTTTCGACATCTTGCCATATGTTTGGATCATTTAATTGTTCTGTTAATTCATTTAATTTATTTTGTTTTTCTGTGACGTCAAAGAGACCTCCCGATACTATCTAAGGTTTCTATTTGAGTTTTATTTAATTGTTGTAATTCATATAGTTCCATAAGGACTCCTTTTTTGTTTATTATATCATAAATATGTTTTATAATGCATAGCTTTTTTAATAAAAAAAAGTAGCTAAACTACTTTTATTTTCCACAACATTGTTTATATTTTTTTCCTGATCCACATGTACACGGATCATTTCTTCCTACTTTTTCACTTTTCTTTGGAGCGCTTTTTAACTTTTCTTTTCCGTCGTTTGCATTTCCTTGAATTGTTTGTTTTCTTTCAACGTTTTGTTCTATCTTTGCTTTTGATAAGTAAACTGATATTTTTTCGTCTACATTATCTAGTAGTTTTTCAAATATTTGATATCCTTCTGTTGTGTATGCTTGAAGTGGATTTGTTTGTCCATAACTTCTTAATCCTATACCATCTCTTAAATGTTCCATTGAAGAGATATGTTCTAACCATAATGAATCAATAACTCTTAATGATATTGCTTTTTCAAAATTACTTCTTATTTCTTCTGGAATATTTTCCATTTTTAATTCGTAATTATTTTTTACTTCTTCGTAAATAATATCTATTACTTCATCAATATTTGTTATGTCTTGAATTGTTTCGTTTTTGAAATCTTGTATTAAATTAGTATTTATATATTCAGTAATTTCTTCTTTATCTTTAGCTGTTAGGTAACCCTCTGGAGCTATATGACTTTCTATTAATACAATAATATTGTTTTTTAATGTATCAAGAGTTCTTTCTTTTATACTCTCTTGATCTAAAATTTCGTTTCTTCTAGTATATATAATTTCTCTTTGTTCATTCATAACATTATCATAATCTAGAAGGCTTTTACGCATGTCGAAGTTGTTTCCTTCTACTTTTTTCTGAGCTGTTTCTACACTTCTTGTAAATGTTTTACTTCTTATACTTTGTTCATCAGTAAATCCTACACTTATTAGTAGATTTTTTATTTTGTCTGTACCGAACCTTCTCATTAAGTCGTCTTCGAATGATACAAAAAATTGAGATGTTCCTGGATCACCTTGACGTCCTGCTCTACCTCTTAACTGATTATCTATTCTTCTTGATTCGTGACGTTCTGTACCTATTACCCATAGACCACCTAATGCTTTAGTTTCATCACTTAATTTAATATCTGTACCACGTCCAGCCATATTTGTTGCGATCGTTATTGCCCCAACGTTACCAGCTTTTGCAACTATTTCAGATTCTCTTTCGTGATTTTTTGCATTTAACACTTCATGTTTTAAATTTTCTTTAGTTAATAATTTACTTAATTTTTCATTATTTTCTACAGATATTGTTCCTACTAATATAGGTTGTCCTTTTTGATGAACTTCTTTAATAACATTTATTATAGCTTTGTACTTACCATTTTCAGTTGAATATACTAAATCTGTTAAGTCTTGTCTTGCTATTGGTTTATTTGTTGGAATTTGAATAACATACATATTATATATATTTCTAAATTCTTCTTCTTCTGTTTTAGCTGTTCCCGTCATTCCTGATAGTTTGTTATACATTCTGAATAAATTTTGAAATGTTATTGTAGCCATAGTTCTTGTTTCTTCGTTTATTGTTACATTTTCTTTTGCTTCTATTGCTTGATGTAATCCTTCTGAAAATTGACGACCTTGCATTAATCTACCTGTAAATTGATCTACTATTACTACTGTGTCATCTTCTACTACGTAATCTACATCTTTTTTAAAACCGTAATTTGCTTTTAATGATTGATTTATATGATGAACTAATATCGCGTTATCTAAATCATATAAATTTTTAATGTTTAGTTGTTTTTCAACACTGTGACTTCCAGCTTCTGTAAGCGAAACGTTTTTAGTTTTTTCATCGATAGTATAATCTTCTTCATTTTTTAATCTTTTTACACATTTATCAGCATCATGATATAGGTTTTTTGCATTAAATTTTCCCCCTGATATTATTAGCGGAGTTCTCGCTTCATCTATTAAAATTGAATCCACTTCATCTATAACACAGAAATTAAGAGGTCTTTGTACTCTTTTATCAGCTGTAATAACCATATTATCTCTTAAGTAATCAAAACCTATTTCATTATTAGTTGAATATAGTACATCACAATTATACGCTTCTCTTTTTTCTTTTGGAGTTAGTTCTCTTAAATTTAAACCTACACTTAGTCCTAAAAACCTAAATATATTACCCATCCACTCTGAGTCACGTTTTGCAAGGAATTCATTAACTGTAATTATGTGGACTCCTTTTCCTGTTAGGGCATTTAAGTATGTTGGCATTGTTTCTGTAAGAGTTTTACCTTCACCTGTACGCATTTCTGCTATATTACCATAATGAATAGCTAACCCACCTAACATTTGAACAAAATATGGATATTCTCCTATTACTCTTTTTGCCGCTTCTCTGACAGTTGCAAACGCTGGTACAATTATACTTTCTAAGTCGTTATTATTTTCTGCTAGAATACTTTTAAATTCTTCTGTTTTAGATTTTAATTCTTCATCTGATAGTTTTTCGTAAGCTTCACTTAAGTTATCTATTTCTTTTGCTATAGCTTCGAATCTTTTTAATTCTTTGTATTCTGAATCTATTAATTTTTTTAAAAATTTCATTTTATCACCTGTATGTCCTATTTTATCATATATTTTTATTTTTTCAAAAGAAAAATAAGAGTTTTCTCTTATTTAACATTTATTATTCCGTAATTGTCTTCTTTTCTTTTATAGACAACCGATACACAGTCTTCATCTGTATTTTTAAATATAAAAAAGTCATGTCCAAGTAGATTTGCTTGAAGTATCGCTTCTTCTTCATCCATCGGTTTCATAGAAACGTTTTTTCTTTTAACTATTTTTGTTTCTTCTTGTTCTTCTATATCTTCATAATCAAAGTTAAATTCAATCGGTTCTTGATTTTTATATTTGCCTTTTATTTTTTCTTTATTTTTTCTTAATTGTCTCTCTAAGATGTCAGTTACTAAATCAACTGCTGCATAGAAATCTTTATTTCTTTCTTCAGCTCTTAAAGTGAACTTTTGGGTAGGGACTGTCACTTCAACTATTTGTTTGTCGCCACGAATTCTGACTAGCACGTTAGCTGTGATTTTTTCTGGTTTTTCAAATAATCTGTCTAACTTAGTAAGTTTTTCGGTAATGTGCTCTTTCATAGCACTAGTTACCTCGATCTTTTCGCCACGGATTTTTAGATCCATAAACATTCCTCCTCTAACTTAATTATAGCACTTTTGACAGAAAAAAACTACTAAATTGTAGTTAAGTTCGATTCTGCAACTTCTTGTGCTTGTAGACCTTTGTTTGTCTCAATAAGTTTGAATTCTACTAAGTCACCTTCTTTTAAAGTTTTAAATCCGTCTCTTTGAATTGCGGAGTAATGAACAAATATATCTTCTGTTTCATTGTATTCAATGAAACCAAAACCTTTCTCATTATTAAACCACTTTACTCTACTTCTCATAACTTTCCTCCTTCTTATATAAAAAATTTACCATGCTAATTAGAAGTTTTCAATAGAAGTTAATCGACAAATTATTTAGCACATATAAAATTTATAACTTTTTTTAATTTTATACAAGAGATATTTTTTAATTCTATTGTGGGTGGAAATTCTACTTAAGAAAGTAACCTAGATTGTTTACAAAATAATAGCACGTCTTTTTGGTTTTTATTTCTTCTTTTCTATAGTTTAGTATATCTATGTCTTTTAGTTTTAGTATTTTGATTATGTTGTTGATATCTATATAGTTATAAACAATTATCTGCTTTTGATTATTGATTATCCTTGTTGATAATTCATCAGTTATTAACAGTTTTTTTTCATGGAGCACTTCACTTTCTTTTTTAATTTTTATTTTATTAAATTCTAGTTCTTTGAAAATATTTTTTAACTGATTTATGTCACTTATTGTATATAGATCATTAACTGTTATGATTGCTATATCACCTAATATATTTTTATTTATTTTTTCTAATTTGATGTTTTTTTTCATTGTACAGTAAAATTCTTTTAAATTGTCTATTTTTCCATACTTTATGCTTGGAAATATTTGTTTTGGTTCATCTATTTTGTATATCAATGATACATCAGTAAAGTGATAATAAATTATTTTCATTTTTCCTCCATTATAAATACCCCTGATGGGGTATTAATTATTTTCTGTTATTTTATATTCATAAAATTCTTCTGGATTAATTAGTTTTCCATCTTTTATTACTTGAAAATGTAAGTTATATTCTTTTGTTCCTTCAATATTATTAGGTCCACTTTGGGCGATTATTTGTCCTTGAGTTACTTCATCTCCAACTTTTACTGAAATATCATTTACACTTTGATAATATGTTGTAATATTTGGAGAGTGTTCTATCTCTATGATATTTCCTAATATATCATCTTCTGTTATATTTTTAATTGTTCCTTTCAATACACTTACAACTGAGAAATTTTCATCCGATGAGTACATTATTCCTGTATTTTGTAAGTATATATTTTCGTAATATATCAAAGAATTTTGTTGTGTTTTTTCGTCACTTTGATAATCGTAATAACTTTTAGAAATTGTTACTTTTTCTGATGAGTATGGTTTTATTACTTTTATTTCTATTTCTTTATTAACTGGTATTGAATCTTCAATTATTACATCTTTTACATTTTCATTAATTGGTCCATCTACTGTTTGATTAATTATTCCTCCTAAAAAATATAGAGCTCCTACTAATATTATACAAGTAATACCTATTACTGAATTTACTACCCAAGATCGTAATCTTCTTTTCGTCATTATTTCACCTTCCTACTAAAAGTGTGAACAAATTATGACTATTTATACTGTTATTTTGTTTATTTCTATATCTTGGTAATAATATTTTAATATTTCCTCATATGTTTTTCCTTCTTTTGCTAGTCCATTGGCTCCGTATTGACTCATGCCTACTCCATGACCGTATCCGTTAGTTATCAAAGTTACTTGATTATCATTGATATTTATTGTGATATCTGTTGATCTTAAGTTTAGCAAGTTTCTAAAATCTACGCCTGTGTAATCTATATCATTAATAGTAATTAAATCTATTCGATTATTTTCGTTATAAGTAATTTTGTTAACTATGAATGAAGTACAATCTATATTTAACATTTTACATATTTCTTCTTTTTTATATGTAATTGTTTCTTGATAGTTTTGATGATTTTCTTCCCATGGAGATTTCACTGATTGTATATAAGGTAATTCTTCTCCAAACACTGTAAGGGAATTTTCTGTAGTTCCGTTACTCATTGAAAAGTAAAAAGCAATTATGGGATTTTCTTGATATGTAATGATTAAATCTTTTGTATCTTCTATAGCTTTTGATATTTTTTCTTTATAAATTTTGTAATCTTCTCCCCACTTAGATTGCATTTGGGAATCGTTTATGAATGCTTGATCTGAGGTTGTACCTGTTAATAGTTGATTGTTAATGTATTTGTAATAAGCATAAGTTCTAGCAGCTACTGCTTGAGCTTTTAAAGCTTCTATTTCAAATGAAGCTGGCATTTCTGCAGCTAATACTCCTACCAGATAATCTTCTATATATAATTTTTCGTTATTTAATTTTATATATATTTTCTCGTTTGTATATGTGTTTACTTCTTTTTTTTGTTCTTTTTTTATAAGTATACTTATAGGAATTAAAACTATTATTATTAGAATTAGATATTTATTTTTCATTTTTTCTCCAAAAAAAGAATAGTACTTTGTACTATCTTAATATATTTGACTAACATTTAAAAATGCTAGTATAAATTGTGTTAGTAAGTATCCGCTTATCATACTTAATATCATTACCAAACATCTTGCTTGGATTGGTTTATTTTTTAACATTATTTTTTCAAAGTTTATTCCTGATAATGTATATATACTTAGAAATGTAAAAAATATATATAAATAGATACTATAATCCATTATATGTTCCGTTTTCATAATTTATGATTTTGTTCATTCTTCTTATATGCCTTTCTTCATTTGGTGTTGGAGTATCCATGAATGTAGTTATTAAATTTGTCATTTCTTCTATTGTTGTTGTTCCTATCGCTAACACGTTTGCTCCATTATGTTCTCTAGCTTTTATACAGTCATCAGTGTTGACTGCTCTAGCACAACGAACTCCTTTAATTTTGTTAGCTATGATACTCATACCTATTCCATTACCGCAGATAACTACTCCTATATCTTTTGTTTTATCCATTTGTTCCAACACTTCTATGGCAAAATCTGGATAGTCATCTTCGCTATGATGTGGTAATTTACTTGTTACTATTTCTAAATTTTTTGTTTTTAAAATTTCATTTATTAGTAAGTCTTCTATTTCGTGAGACCTATGATCTACTGCTATGTGTAATTTCATTTTTTTCTCCTTCGTTTATTACTTTTTTAAAGATTGGAAGTAATCCTTGATTATTTGTTCTATGTGGTGGTAATTGGAAGATATCATGTCCTGGAAAATGATTTCCTTCAATTAACATTATCCCTTTATCTGATAGGCATAAATCCCACCCTACATAACCTACTTCTGGTACTATTTCAGATATTTCTTTAATGTATTTTTTTATTTCATTCCATTTTGGGATCTTTAATCCTACTATTTCTTTATTAGTAATCGGGTGTTTTTTGTAAACATGATCATGTTTATCTATTGCTGGATATTTTATTATTCCATCATTTATATCTATGGGAGCTCCTAATCCTTCGTTATTAAAATTGTCTACGACATTTTTTTTATTTCCAATCCTTAGAAAGGAAGCTACTATGTTTCCTTTAATAGTATATATTCTTAAGGTATTTACTGAATAAGGATGTATTTCGTTAATTACTTTTATTTGAGTTGCTACTTCTTCTATTAATACTCTTTTTTCTTTTAATAATTGTTGATGTATTTCTTTGTAGTTTTTTTCTGTTACTTTTATTTTTTCTATACCTTTTCCACATTGACCATCTACCGGTTTTACTATTATTTCTTTATGTTTTTTTATAAACTCTTTGAATTCTTCTAAGTTGTTATCTTTTAACTTAATCCAATCTCTATTTAAATAATTATTGAATTTAGTATTAAATACTATTTTATCATCAAATATATACCATTTACTTTTATCATTTAATGATCTGACGAATTCATTATTTATTCCTCTAGTTATAATTGTGCTTCTTTGTTGTTTATTCATTGTGTACATTTCAAATAATTTATAATCTTGGTATCCTGCTTGATATTTAATACCGCAGTATATTATATCAAAAAATAATTTTACTTTGTTTATATTTGTTTTGTTGTTTATATAATTTATAGTTTTAAAAAACTGTTTATAATCCATGCTTTTTATTCTTTTTATTATGTATTTAATTTTCCTCATATAATCACCTCTTCCATTATATAACAATTTCTAGATTAAGTCACAAAAAAAATAAAACTATTCAGCTTTATTTTCTTGACTTAATCCATATTTACGGTTGAATTTTTCAACACGTCCAGTTTTCTTTAATTTACCTTGTGTACCAGTATAAAATGGATGACATTCGCTACAAACTTCAACTTGAATTTCTTCTTTTGTTGATGTAGTTTCAAATGTTGCTCCACAAGCACAGATTACTGTAGATTTTTTAACATCAGGGTGTATTCCTGCTCTCATCTTTATTCTCCTTCCGCCATATCTAATATGCTTAGATATAGTAATGCATTTCTTAAGTATTATACCATAGTTTTTATATTTAGCAAGCTTTTTGAGTTTTATTTAATTTTGATATGTAACTTATTAAGTATATTTCCTACTATCGATAATATTTTATCACTATTTTTCATAGCTAATTGTTTCATTATTGCTTTTCCACCTACAGTTATTGTAGATATTATTGCAGTAACTATTATGGCAGTTATTGTTAAATCAATATTTAACGTTGCTGCATAACTAATTGTAAGTACGGCTGATAAACTTCCACTGACTATTCCACATATATCACCTATTACATCATTACAAAATGATGCTATTGTTGCTGAATTTTTTATAAGTGATAAAGCTTCTTTTGATCCTTTTATTTTTTTTGATGCCATGGCATGAAAATTAGCTTCTTTTGAAGTTAATACTGCTATTCCCACCATATCTGATGTTATTCCTATACAAATTACTAACAATGTTATTATAAGTAATATTGTACTGTTAAAATTGTTGGCTATAAAGTTTGATATTCCACTAAATATTATCGATAATATAAAAGTCAATAAAAAAACTTTATAGATCCAGTTATTATTTTTCATTAATAACCTCCTTATAAAGTAGTATGCGTATGGTATATTATAAATTAATTTTACGGCTTTGGTCGAGTTGAATTTCTCTGTTTTATACCTTCAGTTACCTTCGGGCGATTTCTCTTTAAATAAACAATTAATCGTTTCCAAATTAATTACTCGATTACCACTTAGTCCGCACTTCAATCTTTATAATATGGACACTCTAGAGGTTTTCCCTGACACTAGGGAGCTATCTTTATTCGCTTTTGCAATGAATGTTTCAATAACATAATATCGTTATATCCCCAATCATCACGCACGACATGTGCTTTTAAATTACAATGACGTAGTTTTAGGATTTAAATTATATGCCATTATAACAGCCCTAAAACTTAAAATTATACACTCACCCTAACTTGGGCAGAAAAAGCAAGTACATAAAGTGTCTTTTGCACAATTAGTAGATTTTTAGCCCTACCTTCCAATAGCTGTTGTGACTAGAATAATGCACCACACCTAATAAACATAATATCATCTTTACACTATTTTGTCAAGTGATTTGTTTTTATGTTGCAAGAATATATTAAATTTAATATATTCTATGATTGTTTCTTGATTTTTTGCATAAAAAAAGAGCTTAGCTCTTATTTTATTATAAAATGTTTCTCCGATGTCGTTATATATTCTTCTCCGTCATATGCTTCGATAACTATTTTATAAGCTTGAACATCCATAATTGATACGTTCAGATTTAGGTCTTGATTACCAATCAATAGTTGATATTTATTTTCTTCTAACGTTCCTATTAAAGGTGCATCTATATAATCATTCAGATTTAAAAGCGTGTAATCTTGATTTAAAGCATTTAATTCTGTCTTTTTATATAATGATATTTTAAGATTTGGGTTTGTAGCACCGGTAAGCACGGTATTCAAATCAATTATTGATGTTAATGTATCCTTATAAATAATAGGATCATTATTCATTGAAGCTTTAAAGTAGATATTTTTTGCTTCTGTACTGTTATCAACTAGCAATGGCACTTCTTTAGTAGCAATATATTCTGTTTGCTTGTTATTGTAAGAAATGAAACTGTCAATTTCGACTATGTAGTTTCCTATATCTAGGAAACTATCTCCTTTATAACCTTGTATTTCTAAAGTTGTATCTATTCCTAGTATTCCAGTATTTGAATTTATTGTGACTAATCCATTTTGATCTGGGTAGTATGTATTACCATTCATTTTGAATGCCAAATTGTTTAAGTCACTTCTAGGTACTGATGAACCGTCTTCTTTTCTTAAGCTAATATTTAGTATTATATCTTGTTCTTCTATATATGTATCATATATTGGTAATCCTAACGCTTGTTTATAAATTACTCCAGTATCAATATTTATCGTAGCTATTGAATCTGATTTATATTTCAAATACGCTTGGGTAGTTGTAGTATTAAAGAACAATGATGCTTCATTATTTTTAAATAGTGTGAATGGTATTAATGATCCAGCAACTGTATTTCTTATTATTGTTCCTGAATTATCTTCTGCTGTTATCCACATATTATAAGAACTTATATCATCGTTAATTATAGAATTTTCAAATATTACCGTAACAGTGAAATTTTCTTTTATATCGGTTCCGTTACTATAATCACTTTCTGTAAAATATGAGTTAACTGTACCTATTAGATTGAAATTTTTAAATGATATTTTTGATGATGATATGCTATTTTCGATTTTGTAATCATATTTATTACCTGTTATGTTATCAGTTAATATTATTACTGTTCCGCTTGGTACCGTTCTATCAAAAGTTAAATAATGATTTATTTCATCTATTTGATAGTGTGGTACATTATAAATATAATTTGCTGTTATTGATGAATTAGATGTTATATTTATTGTATCATCACTATTAAACATATCATTTTTTCCTGCTTTGATATAGTTCGTATGGTATCCATCAAATGTTATTATATCACTGTTTAAATAAGCTATATTCCCGCTTTTGTCTTCTATTTTAGCATATAAGATGTTTTCACCTACTGGTGTAAGACTGAAAGTTCCGTCATACTCTGACCAATTTGCTTCATTTAATTTATTTAAGCTATCTTCGCTCATTATTTCATCACTTACTAAGTAACTTATTTCATTTTCTTCAGAGTTTTCGTTTGATGTTATCGTTATGTTGTTATTTGATTTTAATAGTATTTCAGATACATCTGTTCTTAAATCAGTCCAAGAGTTATCGGCGAATGAAATAGTTCCGCTAGGTAATGTTTTATCTATATTTATTACATCAGAATTTATATATCTTACTTGTTGGTTATAGTCTGTTAATTTTACATACACTATATATTGACCTTCTTTATCTAAAACGACTGGTCCTTCATAACTTAACCAAGTTATATTTACTATTTCTTCTTCTGTTAATGCAATGTTATCATTTTTTATGTAGTATTCTACTTTAGATAGCGAATAGATTGGAGCTGTCGAAGTAACAGCTATATTTAAATTTTGATTGTAATATTTATTTTCTAATATATATGAAGTATTATTCCAGTAGTTTTCTCCAGCTCTTATATCTATCAAGTTTATTTCATCAATAAAATATAATTCAGGTAAATTTAAATCGTTATATATCCATTTGTTGTTTATTGGATCTTCGTGGAAGTTTGTATAATTTAGTGCATTTAACGATTCATTTGAGTATAGAGTATTTGAATCTATAGTATTTACTATTGGATTATTAGATATATTTTGATTGTAAACATTTTCTAGTATAACTTTTTCATTTTCTACTATAAATTCTGAATTAGAGCTATTAATGGTATTTTTTATTACGACATTATCGTTAGTTATTCTTCTTGATATTCCATATTTTTCTATGGCGTTTAGCGAACCACTATTATATACATTTGTTATTTCTGTAGGTCCTGTTATATTTCCAACTATACCAGTTGCTTTGTATTCAGCGTTTACTGTTCCACTATTGTATGAATTTAATATTTTTAAGTTTCCTGTTGAATTATTTATTAACCCTGATGAACTACTTGTATTGTATATATTAGTATTGTTTACAAAGTTAGTTATTTCTGTGTTATTAGAGTTAGTTATTAAACCTGATGAACTAGAAAGATTATATACTACTTCGTATTCTAAGTTAATTAGTGATATATTTCTAATTATTTCTTCAGATCCAATACTTATTACTACTTCGTTAATTGGTGTAGTTCCTAAATCAACTTTAAATTCTCCTAACTCTATAGCTAATCCATTTATGGTTAAATTATAGTTAATATTATTAGCATCATTAACTAAGTAGTTACCTTTAATACTTGAAGATATAATTTCTTTATTATCTACTGCATCGGTTAATTTTAAATTATTTATAAATAATCCTGTTGAAGTATGGATATCATTGAATTTTGTAGATGTTTTTTCTACAACTGTTTGTTTTCCTACTACTAGTCCGCTTAAGTAAGTATCACTTATCTTAAAATCATTAGAGTTAACTGCTAATCCTGCATTATTATTTCCTCCATATATTAACATGTTTTCTATATAAGTATTTTTAAATGTTCCTGATATATTTTTGAATAATGCTAAATTATCTTCACTCTCACTTGTTACATACATTCCATATATTGAAAAGAAATTTCCGTCAAAGTTTCCTTTAAAATCTTCAATCATATTGATTTTGTTGATTGACTTTTCTGATTGTTCTAAGTAATTTTTATCATTATAGATTTGTGTAGTATATTCTTTTATATAGTACTCTGTATTAGATGAAACATATCTTAATACTTCATCGTATACAAATATACCATCATTTATAATTATGTCATTACCTAATTTAAAGTATGTATCTTTATAATCTGTAGATTTTAAT
Organism: uncultured Muribaculaceae bacterium; assembly: GCA_964370475.1. Lineage (GTDB taxonomy): Bacteria > Bacillota_I > Bacilli_A > RF39 > UBA660 > CAYJCL01. Next base: position 72,204 of record CAYJJI010000002.1, read on the forward strand.
TGTTCTGCAAAATAAGCAAATTCGCTTCCGTCAACAATTATATAAGGATCTTCTTTAGTACCTGTTCCTGATGAGTATGAAGAAGCAATTGTACCATCCCAGATAGTTAGGCTCATTGATTCGTTTATCCCATTATAAAAACGCGATAGTGTTGGAACTGCTACCGTTAATGTAAGTGTTAACATTATTAACGCAAATACTATATAAATTTTAGGTATTTTTTTTATAATGTTGTACATTTCCGACAGTCACCTACTTTGTACTTAGTATAACATATTTCGACAAAAAAATAAAACCATTTTATGATTTTATTTTTATTTGTCACTCTGTTTTATATCTGCGTTACAATTAGATAATTTTTCGATTATATTTTCATATCCTCTTAATATATGTTCTATCTCAGTAATAGTAGTTGTACCATCTGCTATAAGCCCTGCACATATCATTGCAGCACCTGCTCTTAAGTCTGTTGCTACTACTTCTTCACCTTTTAATTTAGTTTCTCCTTTTACTTTAGCTATATTTCCTTTTACATCAATTTCTGCACCCATAAGACTTAGATATTTTGTATGACTCATTCTATTTTCGTATATAGTTTCTTCTATTAGAGATTTTCCATTAGCTTGTGTCAATATTACTGAAAAAGGTTGTTGTAAATCTGTTGGAAATCCTGGATATCCAAGAGTTTTTATATTGATTGGTTTTAAATTAACTGATTTAGATACTATTAGATAGTCATCACCTATTTGAAGTGGCACTCCCATTTCTCTCAATTTATTTAATACTGATTCTAGATGTTTTGGAATTATGTTTTCAATTTTTAATTCTTTACCAGTTAGCGCTCCGATAATAGTATACGTTCCAGCTTCTATTCTATCAGGAATAGTTTCTATTGTAGCTTTATGTAGATAATCTACTCCAAGAATGGATATTGTACTTGTTCCAGCTCCTCTTATTTTAGCTCCCATGTTGTTTAAAAATGTTGCAATATTTACTATTTCTGGTTCTTTTGCTGCATTTTCAATAATTGTTTTACCTTCCGCTTTTACTGACGCAAGTATTATATTAACTGTTGCTCCTACTGATGGCATATCTAAATAAATTCTGCTACCCTTTAGTTTATCTGCAGTTATTTTAAATTTATTATCTGATTCAATAACTGTTGCTCCTAGCGCTTTATATCCTTTTAGGGTTTGATCTATTGGTCTTGCACCTATATTACACCCTCCAGGAAAATACATTTCTACAGATTTAAATTTACCTAATAAAGCTGACATAAAATAATATGACGCTCTTAATTTTGTTGCTATTTTTTCTGGCACTTCTTTATTTGATATTTTCGAACTATCTATAGTTAATTTATTATTATCTTCTTCTACAGTAGCACCTAGGTAATTTAATATTTCTTTTAATGCTGAAATATCTGAAATATTTGGTACATTATCAATAGTTGCTATTTCATCGCATAAAATAGATGCAGGCACTAATGCTACTGCACTATTTTTTGCACCACTTATTGATATTGTGCCACTTAGTTCGTTACCGCCATTTATAATAATTTTTTTCATACTTTCACTTTCCTTTTATATACGTGACCCCTTTAAATATATAATAATTTAGGTATTAAAGTCAAATAGATTACTATTTTTCATTAAAATATATGTAAAAATGCTACACTTAACAAGATGCATATGCCTATTATTATTGCATATTTACCTACTTTTTTTGAAGCGTATTTACCTATAGTTAAACCTAAATATGTAAATAATAAGCTATTTAATGAGAAGATTATAGTTGCTAATATTATATTTTGAGTAATAGTATATAGAGCTATGCCTGTTGAAAAAGAGTCTATACTTACTGAAAATGCTAATGCCATAGCACTATATAGACCTATTTTATAATTTATTTCTTCTTTGCTAAAGTAATCTAGTGCTAATTTTATACTTAATATTATCAATACTGTACTTAATAAATATTTAGGATTTAACCCTATAAATTGAAACAGATTTTTTCCCAATAATAATCCTAATAAAGGCATTATAAAGTGAAATATAGCTACTGTAATACTTAATAAATTTATTTCTTTTTGTTTTTTTATTAATGTACCTATGGATAAAGATATGGAAAAAGTATCCATACTTAATCCTATTCCTATTAGTATGAGCGATAGTATTTCTTGCATATTCCCTCCACTAAATATTATTTATAATATTTAAAAAAATACTTAATTATTAAGTATTTCTTGGACAAATAGTTTATATTCCATATCATCTAGTTCAGATTCTTCTGCTTCTAATAAGCACAGTGGTGGAAATAATACACACCACCAATTATCTCCTTTTGCTTCTCCAAGTTCTATCACTAATGACTCATATTCTCCATCTTCATACTTAACTCCTTTGAAGTTTTTTTCGGGAAAATAGTTTGTACCGTAATTTATTTCATAATCTATAGTTTTTTCTTCTAAAATTGGCGTTATTTTGCTAATTGAATCATTTATATACATTCTGCTATTTTCTATACTATCAAGATTATTTTCTGTTAATATTGGATGTATTTCACTTAATACCTCCATTTTAGTTATTTGATCTTTTGTTTCATTACTATTAGCTATTATTCTAAATCTAATTGATTCTTCTGGAATTGTTATTACTTCTTTTTTATTTATTGTTATAATTGTTACAATAAATAAGATTATAATTATTTTTTTCATAAAAATATCACCTACTTTATAGTGGGTGATTATTTTATTTTTTATTCACAATTTATAAAAATAAATACATATCTATCTTTACCTGACAAATCTTTTTCTATAGTTATTGTAGATTTAGGATATATTTTTTCTGCTATTTTTTTTATTTCGATTCCTTGTTTATAACCTATTTCAAAAGCGATGATTGCTTTATCATTTATATAATTTATAGAATTTTCAATTATATTTTTATATATAGATAATCCGTTTTCATCAGCATATAGTGCTATGTGCGGTTCGTTATTTTTAACTATTGATTCCACTTCTTCATCGATTCCTATGTAAGGTGGATTACTTATTATTAAATCGTATTTATCATTTATATTATTAAATACATTACTTTCAATAAATTTAATTTTTGTATTATTTTCTTTTGCATTAACTGTAGCAATATTTAACGCTTTAAGACTTATATCACTAGCAGTTACATTGCACTCTATTTCTTTTTTAAAAGTAACAGCTATAGCTCCGCTGCCTGTTCCTATATCTAAAATATTGGGATTTTTAATATTATATTTGTCTAAATAGTTAATAGTTTTTTCTATTAATATTTCTGTTTCAAATCTTGGAATTAAAACATTTTCATTTACTATAAAGTCATATCCGTAAAAATTAGTACTACCTAATATATACTGAGGTGGTTCTCCATTTTCTAGACGTTTTAAGTTGTTTTCAACATCTGATTTATCTGAATATTTCTTTATATAATCAATATTATTCATTTATTCCTTCTAACTTAAGTCTTTGATCTTCTGCTATTAGTGCTTCTATTACTGGTGATATTCCACCATCCATAACACGATCCAGTTCCATAAGTGAATAGTTTATTCTATGGTCTGTTACTCTATTTTGTGGATAGTTATATGTTCTTATTTTTTCTGATCTATCTCCACTACCAATTTTATTTTTTCTAACACTACCTACTTCTTGTTCTTGTTTTCTTTGCATTTCATCATATAGTTTGATTTTTAGTAAACTTAGTGCTTTTTCTTTGTTTTTGATTTGGCTTCGTTCATTTTGGCATGTAACTACTATTCCAGTTGGCAAATGAGTTAATCTTACTGCAGAGTCGGTTGTATTTACTGATTGTCCACCTGCTCCACTACTTCTATAAACATCTACTTTTATATCATTTTCTTTAATTTCATAATTAATACTTTCAACTTCTGGCATTACTAATACTGTAGAAGTTGATGTATGAACTCTACCTTGAGTCTCTGTTGCTGGAACTCTTTGAACTCGGTGAGATCCACTTTCAAATTTTAGTTTGGCGTAAACATTTTCTCCCTTTATTAAAATTTCTACTGTAGAAAATCCCCCACTTGTTCCAGGTATTTCATTAATCGTTTCAATTTTCCAACCGTTATTTTCAGCATAGTAAGTATACATTCTTAGTAAGTCTCCAGCAAATATATTTGCTTCGTCTCCACCTGCTGCTCCTCTAATTTCCATAACAACGTTTTTACCATCGTTTTCATCTTTAGGTATAAGTTGCACTTCTAGTTCGGCATTTAATCTTTCAATTTCTTGTGTTAATCTTTCAATCTCTAACGAAGCCATTTCTTTTAATTCTACATCTTGTAACATCGTTTTAGCTTCTTTTAATTCTTCTTCAGATTTAGTCAATAATAAATAATTATTAACAATATCTTCTAAATCTTTTTGTTCTTTTGATAAATTCTTTAATTTATTATAATCAGAAATAACTTCTGGTTTAGATAATTCTTCTGTTAATTCATTATATTTTTTAAGAATTGTTTCTAATCTTTCTTTCATAATTACTCCTTTCTAAGGATTATTAATTTTCTTCGTCTTCTTCGATAATCATTAAATCTTGCAGATCATCTTCGTCATCATCATTTTCTTGATCTTCAACATTGTAGAAAATATCTTCTTCAGAAGATTCTATTATTTCCTCTTCTTCATCTTCTATTTCTTCTATATGATCTGCTAATAATTCTTCTTCATCTTCTTCTATTATAACTTTAGTTGTATGTTTTGTTTTTAGATCTACTTTTCCTGATTCTAATATTATAAATCTTTGATCTGTTGAAATCACTTCAAAGAAATCAGCTATTTGTGCTACGAATTGATCTTCTGTTAATCCGTAAATATCTGCTACATGTTTGAACAGTTCATTTACCTTATAATTTTTATTAGTTTCTGTTATTATCATAAATGCAATATCATCATAAGACATCGCTTCTATCTCGTGTTTTTCTAATTCTTTTAATTTCATATTTCTCCTCCTACATTTTTTCTAATGGTTCTACACCAATTAAATTTAATGCATTATATATTGTTTGTTTTACAGCTGTAATTACTGCTATATTAGTATTAGTTTTTTCTTCATCATCAGTAATTACTCTGTTTTTAGAATAGTATAAGTGAAATTCACTTGCTAATTCGTATACGTAATTAGTAATAAGATGTGGTAATTCTTTTTCTGCTGCATTTTTTACCATTTCTGGAAATTCATATACTTTTTCTAACACATTATATGTGTATTCATCATCTAGTTTACTAATTTTATTAATATTAATACCTTTTGTATTATTTATTATTGAACAAATGCGTGCATATGCATAACTTACGTAATATACTGGATTTTCATTTGTTTTTGATTTAGCTAATGTTAAATCAAAATCCATTTGTGTGTCTAAGCTATTTTTTGAAAAATAATATCTTGCTGCATTTACTCCTACTTCCTCTAGTAATTCTTTTAATGTTACACTCTTACCAGAACGTTTACTCATTTTTACTATTTCTCCATCTTCAATTAATCTTACTAATTGAAGAAGCTTGACATCTAGTTTATTTGAATCCATACCTAGAGCTTTTACACTACTTTTTAATCTCGCTACATAACCATGATGATCTGTACCTAAAATATCGATCATTTTGTCAAATCCCCTATTATATTTATCTAAGTGATATGCTATATCAGGTACTAAATATGTATATGATTTATCTTCTTTTACTAAAACATGATCTTTATCATCAAAATAATCACTACATTTAAACCAAATAGCATTATCTTTTTCGTATGTTGCAGATTTTTCTGTCAATTTTTTAATTACGTTATCTAGTCCATATTGATTTGAAATGTCTTTTTCACTGGTGAATTTGTCATATTCTATTCCGTAAAGTTTTAAATCGTTAATTATGTTTCCTAACATTTGATCTTTTCCAAGTGTTTTAAAATAATCAATTTCTTCATCTAATTTACTATCTTGGAATTCATTATAAATTTCATTTGCTATTTCTATTATTTCTTTACCAAAATATCCATCTTCAGGCATTTTAAAATCTTTGTTACATTTTTCTTGGTAACGAGCTTTTATAGATAGTCCTAAATTATTTATTTGATTTCCTAAGTCATTTACATAATATTCTTTTGTAACATTGTAGCCGCTGAATTTTAATATTCTAGCTAGTGAATCACCATATGCTCCTCCTCTTGCATTACCTAAATGTAATATTCCTGTAGGATTAGCACTAACGAATTCAATGTTTATATTTTTTCCTTGACCTATATTGTTTTTACCGTAATTTTCTTTTTCTAATAGTATTTTTTCTAAATTTTCAAATAAATATTCTTTTTCCACATAAAAGTTGATAAAACCTGGAGCTGCGATTTGAATGTCTATTATTTTATCTTTGTTTATTTGTTCTGCTATTTTGTTTGCTATGTTTAATGGATTATCTTTTAATTTTTTAGCTAATTTCATTGCTATATTACTTGAATAATCACCATTTTCTTTATTTTTTGTTTTAGTTATTTCTACCGATTCTTCTATATCCATTTCTTTTAGAACGTCAGTTATTTTGCTGATTAATAATTCTTTCATTTCATTCTCCTTTTAAATTTATTTCAAGGTTTAATTTTTCTTCTATTGTATATGTTATTATGATTTTTTTTTCGCTAATTTTCATACTGCATTCAATATTAAATGTACAAGTTTCACTTGTTTCTAATACAATATTACAAATTTTTTTAATAAAGTCAACTATAAATGTATATTCTTGATTATTTTTAGTATATTTTTTTGTTTTTAAATCTATTATTTGAAGTCCATATTCATCTTCAAAAGTTATAATATCTTTTTTTTTCGTGTAGTCCAATTCTGTTTTATCAATTAAAATTTCTTGGTTATTTCTTAATTGATAACTTAATTTGTGTTGCAATATAAACACTTCCTTTTTTAACTAGAAATCATTATAGCATAATATAATTAAAAATACACATAAATTGCATATTTTCTTTACATAATAAGTTTAGGTGAAATATGAAAAAATTATGGTTATTATATAAGTTGTTTATAGGTGTTATCATACTAGTTTTACTTGTGTTAGGAGGATTATATACTTATTCTTATTTATCTCCTTCTATAGCTATAGAAAACAGTAATTCTATTATTATTTATGATAGGGATGAAAATCCTGTTTATTATAGCAATAATACTGCTAATTGGGTGACACTTGAGAATATTAGTCAAGATGTTATAAATGCTGTGGTAAGTGTTGAGGATAAAAATTTTTATAGTCATTTAGGTTTTGATTATTTACGTATTGCTAAAGCGATGATGATTAATATAGAGAGTGGGGGAATTGTTCAGGGAGCTAGTACTATTAGTCAACAATATGTTAAAAATTTATTTTTAGATTTTGATAAAACTTGGAATCGTAAAGTTGATGAAGCTTTATTAACTATGAATTTAGAAATGCATTATGAAAAAGATGAAATACTAGAGGGATATTTAAATACTATATATTATGGACAGGGAAATTATGGTATTTATGATGCTAGTATGTATTATTTTAATAAAGAACCGAATGAATTGACTTTAGAAGAGTCAATTATGTTAGTAGGAATTCCTAAGAAACCTAATGATTTTAATCCTGTAACTAATTATGAATTAGCTAAAGAAAGAGCTTTAGTAGTAGCTAGTACAATGGTTAGTAATGGATTTATTACTGAAGAGAGATATCATAATTTATTTGTCTTAGATTTAGCTATACATGGAAGTAGAGAAGATAATTCACTTGAAACTATAATGTATTATTATGATGCTGTATATAATGAATTGGAGACAATTGATGAGATTCCTGTTTCGTTACTTGATACTGGAGGTTTAAAAATATATACATCTTTAGATATGGAAGTTCAAACTGAAATGGAAAATTCAATTAAAAGAAATATGAACGATTCAGAGGAATTACAAGTAGCTAGTGTAGTTATAGAACCTGATACTGGAGCAGTTTTGGCTCTTTCTGGTGGTGTTGATTATGCTATTAGTCAGTATAATAGGGCGTTAAGTTCTAAAAGGCAGGTTGGTTCTTCTATTAAACCTATTTTGTATTATGCTGCTCTTGAAAATGGGATGGTTAGTTCTACGAAATTTCTAAGTGAACCTACAACTTTTGTTTTTTCTGATACTGATTCCTATTCTCCTATAAATTATAATGAAGTTTATGGAAATCAGGAAATTACAATGGCTGCAGCACTTTCTTATTCTGATAATATATATGCTGTTAAGACTCATTTATTTTTAGGTGAAGAGACGTTAGTTGATACTTCTAAAAGAATGGGTATTGATGCTGAATTACTAGCTAATCCATCTTTAGCACTTGGTACTAGTGAAATAAATATGATGGATTTTGCAGGTGCATACACTATTTTAGCTAACGGAGGATACGAAAAGGAAATTACTTTTATTGACAGAATAGAGGATTTAGATGGGAATGTTTTATATGAGAACGATAGGGAAGAGAAGTTAGTCTTAAATCCTAATTATGTGTTTATTTTAAACGAAATGATGACAGGTACTTATAATAGTGCGTTTGATGATTATAATTCTCCTACTGTTATTTCTATTGCTTCTAAAATATCAAGAGAGTATGCAGTTAAAACCGGATCTACAGGAACTGATTTTTGGATGGTAGGATATAATCCTGATGTTTTAATGTTAGTATGGAATGGAAATGATGATTCTTCCACTCTAAAAGTAAGCCAGGGCGGAGTAAGTAAAAACATTTGGGTTGATACTGTTGAAGCGTATTTAAAAGATAAGGAGGCTAATTGGTATCAACAACCTGAAAATGTAGTAGGAGTTCCACTAGATGCTATTAGCGGAGAACCGGTTAATGATGCATTAAAAACTGTTATGTATTATTATGTTAGTGGTAGTGAAGTAGGGTATAAGAAGGAAGATTACTTACAGTAAATAGTAAAAAGATAACTATGTTAGTTATCTTTTTTATATTTTTTAGGTACTAAAATGTGACAATTTTCATTTTCGTTTAATTCAAAAAATTTAATGTACTGTCCTGTTAAATCTCCTGAATTTTCTATTTCATATGGTTTATCTTGTTTAATTAAGTAAGGAATGAATTCTTCAGGAAGGGATTCTATTGGTATTTCAAATTGAAGCATATTTTCTATTAGTTCTTTATAATTTCCATCTTGATGTCTTAATAATATGTTATTTTCACCACATCTATATTCAGCACTGTTTGTATAATATGTATTTAACGATCTAACATATTGAATTATATAACTACAATTTTGATGTATAGAGTCATTTTCTTGTTGATATATTTCTTTGTGATTTGTAAAAGTCATTAGTAATGGATGATTTAATATTTTGTTACATGTATTATAAAATTCTTCTATATCCATAATTTCGAACATTTCTTCTTTGGTTGTTATGTTGTTGTAATTTAATTGGTTGTTTTTTGTGCTTATTTCTATATTAGGTATATAAGGACTATATAATAACGCCTCCTTTATTATAGGTATTTTTCTTAATAAATTCTCTATTTTTTTTACTATATTTTCTCGTTTATATCCAAAAACTCTTATTACTTGTTCTTTTTCGCTAGCAAATGTATTGCTAAAGTCAAAATTTAATTCTTTATATTTTCCTAATAATCTAATTACATTGTTAAGTGAATTTAGTTCTTCTTTTAATTGACAAGTTTCTTTTTTGATTGCTATTACTAATTCTAAGTAATTGTAACTTTTCTTTTCCATTATATAACCTCTTAATCTAATTTTTATTATACAACGTTTTTTTAAGAGTGCAATAAAAAAATAGTATGTTTATACTATTTTTCTATTAATATACTTATTTGGACTTGCTTTCCTAAATCATATTCGTTTACAAATATTTTTTGACCTTGAGATTTTAAGGTATCTACTAAAGACATAATTTCATTTTTAGCGTCTGTTTGTGTTGGATTTGATGTTGGAAGTGCAAAATCTAGTGTTTCATGTTCAATAGGCGCCTTAGCACTAATTGTAGAATCTAGTGTGTCGATGTTATTTGTAGCTACTTTGAACACTGATGTTTCACTGTTTCCTACATTTATTCCTGTATCTAAGTTTGCTGTTTCACTTTCTGCGAAGTTAAAGAATTTATTTTCTGCAGGTTGAACTTCTTCTACTTTATTTTCTATAACTTTCTTTTCATTTATTTGAACGTCAGTAGGCAATGAACCACTGAATTCAGTCATAGTATCTTCTGGCATCATCATACTTTCAACACTCCTTTTTGGTTTATCATCTCTTATATCTCTAGCGTTATTCTTGATGTCTTCAAAACTAGGTAAGTTATCAATTATTGGTTGTGCTGCATTACCTATTGTTGGATCATTTTTAAGTTCTTGTTCTAGTTGTCTAACTGTTAGTCTTTCATTAACTATTTTATTTAGCCATAGGTGTTGTTTTGATTTATCTTCGACTTTTAATAATGTTCTGGCATGTCTTTCACTTATTTTATTTTCCATTAATGCTTTTTGAATTGATTCATCAAGATTTAAAAGTCTTAGTTTATTAGCTATTGCAGATTGTGATAAACCCATTTTTTTTGCTAATTGTTCTTGAGTTAAATATCCTTTATCTAATAAATTTTTGTAAGATCTAGCTTCTTCTATAGCTGATAAATCTCTTCTTTGTAAATTTTCTACCAAAGCTACTTCAGCACTTTTATTATCGTCAATGTTTGAAATAATCGCTGGAACTTTTACTAAACCTGCTTGAGTTGCAGCTTTATATCTTCTTTCTCCTGCTATTATTTCATATTTATTACCTAATTTTCTTAATACAAGTGGCTGAATTATACCATGTTCTTTTATAGAATCTGATAATTCTTTTAGTCCTTGTTCATCGAAAGCTAAACGTGGTTGAAAACGATTTGGTATGATATCGTCTAAGTTTATTTGTAATACTTCTGATTCTATATTCATTGTACAGCCCCTTTTTAATCTATTCTTCTATTATTAATAATAACCTATTTTTTTGAATTTAGCAATGGGTATTTGATTATCTTGTCGTATAGTCTAGGATACTCTGAAGGAGTTTTTTTTGTTTTTTTAATTACTAATATATTTCTTTGACTATTTTCAATTGGTAATTTAAATTCGATATTCTTAACTAGTTTTCCACCTAATATTGATAGAGCGAAGGTATAGTCTGCTTCTTTTGTTAAATCTCCTTTTAAAGCTATAAAATAGCCATCTATTTTTAATAAAGGTATTGATAATTCTGATAGAGTAATTATATTAGCTACTGCTCTAGATGTTACTATATCGAATTTTTCTTTATTTGTTGATGCAAATTCTTCTGCTCTTTGATGAGTTATATTTATTTTATCTATATTTAATTTTTTAGATAGTTCTTGTAAAAATTTTGTCTTTTTATTATTTGAATCTAATAAAGTTACTTCTATTTCCGGAAATAATATTTTTATGATCATTCCAGGAAATCCAGCACCCGTTCCAATATCTAATAGATTATTTACAGTTTTTAAATCATTAGCTTTTAAAATTGTTATTGAATCGTAAAAATGTTTTAAGTATATATCTTCTTCATTAGTTATTCTTGTTAGATTTGTATGACTGTTATATTCTATTAAAAATTCTTTATATATTAATAGTTGTTGTTCTTGAATATCAGTTAATTCTATATTAAATTCTTTTATTTTTTGTTTAAATTCTTCTAAATTCATATTACTCCTTATTATAATACTTTCTTAAATATACTGTAAGTATCGCTATATCTGAAGGATTTACTCCGCTTATTCTTGTTGCTTGAGCAATTGTACTAGGTCTGATTTGAATAAACTTTTGTTTTGCTTCTGAAGCTAAATTATTTACTTTATTATAATCAATATCTTTTGGAATTTGCTTTTCTTCCAATTTTAATAATTTTTCTACTTCCTTGTATGTTTTTTCGATGTATCCTTCATATTTTATTGATATTGTAACTTGTTCTTGAATTTCTTCATTATATCCATAACAATAACTATTTGTTTTTTTTAAGAAATCTAAAGTGATTTCTGGTCTTTTGAGTAATTGAAATAATGACAAAGTAGTTGTTGGAATATTTATATTATGCTCATTAAATACTTCTTTAACTTCATCTGTTATTTTCAATTTTTCTTCTTTTAACCAAGTAGTAAAATTCAATATTTTTAATTCTTTAAGTAGTAAGTTATCATATCTCTCTTGATTTATTAATTTATTTTTATAGGCATGATGTCCTAATCTTAAGTCGGCATTATCATGTCTTAAGATTAGTCTAAATTCTGCTCTTGAAGTTAACATTCTATATGGTTCTCCAGTTCCTTTAGTAACTAAATCATCAATTAATACTCCTATATAAGCTTCATTTCGTTTTAATATTAAAGGTTCTATATCATTTATTTTATTTGATGCATTTAATCCTGCTATTAGTCCTTGTGCAGCTGCTTCTTCATAACCACTTGTTCCGTTTATTTGACCAGCTGTATATAAGTTTTTGATTATTTTATTTTCTAATGAATTATTGATTTGTAAAGGATTTATAGCATCATATTCGATGGCATAAGCATATTTTTTTATAATTGCATTTTCTAATCCAGGAAGTGAATGAACCATTTGTTCTTGAATATCTTTTGGCATTGATGTTGAAAAACCTTGAATGTACCATTCATCTGTGTAATTAGATTCTGGTTCTAAGAATAGTTGGTGTCTTTCTTTATCTTTAAATCTTACAATTTTATCTTCTATTGAAGGACAATATCTTGGACCAACACCTTCAACATGGCCTCCATACATACTTGATTTTTCTAAATTATTTTCGATAATTTCATGTGTTTTTGGAGTGGTATAGATTAAATAACAACTTCTTTGTTTATCAATATCATAAAGTGGTTTCGTTATATGAGAGAATGTATAGTATTTTTTGCTACCTTTTTCTTCTTGTAAATTATCAAAATTAATAGAATTTTGAGCTATTCTTGGCGGTGTACCTGTTTTTAATCTTTGAATATCTAATCCTAGAGATTTTAATTTATCACTTAAATGATTTGATCTTTCTTCTCCGTGAGGTCCACTGTTAGTTTTTGTGTTTCCAATGAGAATTGTACCTTTTAAATATGTTCCGGTAGTTAATATTACAGCATTTGCATATAAGATTTCATTATTTTTTAATATAATTCCTTTAACTGTATTATCTTCTATAATAAGATCTTCTACCATACCTTCTATAATATTTAAGTTTTCAATTTCACTTAATTTTTCTAGCATTATTTTTGGATATGTTACTTTGTCAGCTTGTGCTCTTAATGACCTAACTGCTGGACCTTTAGAATCATTAAGCATTTTGATTTGGAAATGTGATTCGTCTGCGACGATACCCATTAATCCACCTAAAGCGTCTATTTCTCTTACTATTATACCTTTTGCTGTTCCACCTATTGATGGATTGCATGGCATGTCAGCAATGTTTTTTATATTTGCTGTCACAAGAGCAGTTTTATTACCTAACTTGCTTGCAGCATTAGCTGCTTCACAACCGGCATGTCCTCCTCCTACAACAATAATATCGTATTTCATTTTTTCCTACTTTCCTAAGCAAAATTTACTGAATAATTCGTCAAGAAGTTCATCTTTATATGTTGCTCCTATTATTTCTCCTAATAAATCCCAACATATTTTTATATCTGTTGTTAAAAAATCTATTGGTGTTTGATTTACTATTTGTTCTTCAATTTCGTTAATTTTTTGTATTGACTTTTTTATTAAAGCTATTTGACGGGCGTTTGATAAATAAGTTAAATCTTTCAATTTAAAAGTTTCTAATTCAAATAACCTTATTATTTCTTTTTTTAATTCTCTTAAACCATCATTATTAATAGTATTTCCTTTAATTACATGTTTTAATTTAGAGTAATCTAATTTATTTTCTAAGTCACACTTATTTATATATATTATTGATTTTTTATTTTTTATTTTTTCAATTAGTTCTTCATCTTCTCTAGATAATTTTTCATTATTATTTAATACTAATATTACTAAATCTGCAATTTTTATTTGTTCTAAACTTTTGTCTACTCCTATTTTTTCTACAAAGTCAGTAGTTTTTCTTATACCAGCTGTATCTATAAAATTAATTTTTACACCGCTTAAGTAGATGCTTCCTTCAACTATATCTCTTGTAGTTCCTGGTATATCAGTTACTATAGCTTTATTTGTTTCTAGGAATTGATTTAGAATTGAACTTTTTCCTACATTTGGTTGACCTATTATAGCTATATTTATTCCATCTTTTATAATTTTACTATTTGATGAATCTTTATATAGTTTTTCTAATTTTTCTTTTATTTCTTTAATTTTTGGTGTTAAAATTTGGTGTGTTATTTCTTCTGCATCTTCATATTCTGGAAAATCTATGTTTACTTCTATATTTGCTAATAGTGATACCAATATTTGTCTCAAATCATTTATTTTATTTGTTAGAGAACCTGTTAATTGGTTTACTGCCAAGTTTCTTGCATTTTCTGTATCTGATTCTATTAAATCTTGTACTGCTTCTGCTTGGGCTAAATCTATTTTTCCGTTTAAAAATCTTCTTTTTGTGAATTCTCCTGGTTCTGCTAATCTACAACCATTCATCAATAATAATTCTAATATTTTGTTTGTTGTAGAAATTCCTCCATGGGAATTTATTTCAATTATGTCTTCACCTGTATATGTATTTGGTTTTTTCATTACAGATAGTAAAACTTCATCTATTATTTTTGAATCTTCAATTATATGACCATAATTTATGGTATGGGTAGATACTTGATCTATATTTTTTCCTTTATATAATTTTTTTATAATATTTATGGATTCTGGTCCACTTATTCTAATTATTGATATTGCTCCAACACCTTGAGATGTTGCTACTGCACAGATAGTATCATCCATATTTTCACTCCCTTTTTTAGTGGTATTATAGCATATTTTTTTATTTTATTATAGTTTTAATTATCATGATGTAATAATTAAATTATTTTTTAGAACAAATTAAAAACCTATTTCTAGGTTTAATCTTTATATTTAATAATTATATGACGATTTGGATCTTCGCCTTCACTTACTGTTTGAATATTTTTGAAGTTTGTTAGTACATTATGAATTGTTCTTCTTTGGAAAGAATTCATATTTTCTAATTTCGCGTCTATCTTTGTTAGCTGAACTTCTTTAGCTATTTTTTTAGCGGTATATTCAAGATTTTTTAGTTGTTTTTCTTTATAATTTTCAACATCTAAAATTATATATGGATATTTCCCAATTTCATTAAAGACTAATTGTCTTAAAATCATTTGGATAGAAGTTAATGTTCTTCCATCTTTTCCTATTAATATTGAATTATTGTCAGAGTACATTTTAATAGTAATTTGTTCTTCTCTGATTTTACTTTCAAATTTAACTTCTAAATTCATATTATTTGTTAGTTCTTCAAGATATTTTATTAAATATTTTTTAACATTTTCTATTGTAACTAGTTTTAATGTATATGTTTTAGATTTAAATAGTCCACCTTTTTCTTCTTCCATATGATAAATTACATTTTTTTCTTCTAAATTTAAGTTTTTAAGTGTTTCTTCTAGTAATTTATCTTTTTCTTTTCCAGTAAATGTTTCAACTTTCATACTACACCTTCTTTTTCATATATTTATTAATAATTGAGTTTTGAGCTACTGCAAATAAATTTGTTGCAATCCAATACAGCGCTATTGCTGTTGGTAAACTGAATGATGCTAGTGATATTGTTACTAACATAATTTTCATCATGAAATTCATTTGTGTTTGCATTTCATCAGTAGTTTGAGAACTCATTGTATTTTTAAATGATAAGTATGTACTTAGAATGATTAATACTATTAATGCTATATAAATATAATTTCCATCGCTTATTCCAACCCATGGAGTTGTTCCCAACTTTAATCCAAGGAAGAATTCTCCTTCAAAAATTGCTGGTACTCTATTGATTGCTTCTAAGAATGCAAAAAATACTGGTAATTGAATGAATGCTACTAAGCAACCTGAAACTGGATTGATATTATATTTTTTATAAATCATCATAGTTTCTTGACTTTTCATCATCATTGAATCTTTATCTTGTTTGTCTTTATATTTTTTTTCTAATGCTTTTATCTCAGGATTAGCTTTTTTCATATTTTCTGATTGCATTTGAGATTTTCTTGTTAATGGCAGCATTGCTAATCTTATTATTATACCAATTAGTATAACTGAAATACCCATATTATTAACTAAATATCCTAGTTGTAATATAATGTACGCTAATGGTTTTACAAAGATAGTATCCCATAAACCTTCATATCCATTACTTGTAATAGTAAATTCTTCACATGTAGGAACTTTATTAATAATTTCTACTTTATGTTCTTCATATAAATTTAAAGTATCTTTATCTGATGGTTGACATAAAATATTTGCTGTTAATGTTTGCCCCGTATTTTCATTGATAACATTTTTATTATCATCTTTAACATATTCAGTACAACCAGTTGTTAATAATATTATAGATAATAATATTAATATTTTCTTTTTCATTTATTCTCCTTATTTGCAATTAATGATATTAATTTATCTTCTAGTTTAGAATATTCTTTATTTACTGATTTCATTCTAATCATTATCACATAATCAAAATTATTAGCAAATTGATTTTTATATTCATCTAAAATACTTTTTACTTGTCTTTTTAATTTATTTCTTACTACTGCGTTACCTGATTTTGTACTTATCGTAATTCCATATAGTGGAACTATTTCTTTTTTAGGAAACCTATATATAATAAAATAATCATTTTTATTGTATTTTCCTTTTTTTATTATTTTGGTAAATTCAGTACTTTTTTTAATGATTTCTACTTTTTTCATGGAATTACCCCTTTATAATAAATAAAACCACTTAAAAAATAGCGGTTTATTTTGTTAGTTGCTTACGTCCTTTTGCTCTTCTTGATTTTAAAACATTAGTTTCTTTACGAGCGAAAAATCCGTGTTTTTTAGCTTTTTTACGATTATTAGGTTGAAAAGTTCTTTTCATAATTTGCACCTCCTCTAAACAAGTCTCCTTATTATAGTATTATAATGCTTGAATTGTCAAGTTTTTATCGTACTTTTTTTGATATGAATTTGTTTGATAATTTTGTTGATTTATTTTTTTTATAATATTCATTGAAAATTTATTTAATATTGATTAACTAATTTACAATTTTTTATATTTTTAAGGTTTAAGGTTGTTGAGTACTTATTAGTTATCAACATTTATCAATTTTCATTTAGCAACTTTTAAATCCTTTGTTTAAGGTGATATATGAATTTTATCAACAGTTACCTGTGGATATGTGGATAACTTTTTTAACATGTTATTAAATTTTTTTTAGAAAGTTGTTGATAAGTTGTTAAATATCTTATATTATAGATAAAGTTTTGTTGATAAGTTTGTTGATATCTTGTTGATAAATAAAAAATACTTTTATTTTTTGGATTATTAAGTTAAAATATTTTATACATGTTGTGGATTAGGAGGTAATGTTATGGATGAAAATCAAATTTATAAACAATTTTTAGAGTTAATAAAAGACAATTTGAATAATGTTTCTTATAACACTTGGTTTTCTAATAGTAACATTGTCTCAATAGACAGTAGTAAAATGGTTATTTCAGTTCCTGGTGAGATGTATAAAAATCATATTATGAGGAATTATCATGATATTATTGTTGATTCATTATATAAAATAACTGGAGATATGCTAGATATTGAAGTTATTTTAGAAGAAGAGTTAAATAGTTTGAACTTATTAAATCCTAATCTAGTAGAGGAAATTGCTGTTCAAAAGGTAGATAATTTTGAAAGTAATTTAATAAAACAATATACTTTTGATAATTATATGATGGGTGATACCAATAGATTTGCTAAAACAAGTGCACAGACTGTTGCTTTGGCTCCTGGTAAGACATATAATCCTTTATTCATTTATGGAAGAAGCGGCCTTGGTAAAACACATTTAATGCATGCTATAGGTAATTATATCGTTGAAAATAGTAGTTTAAGAGTTTTATATACATCTAGTGATGAATTTAGAAATGATTATACTGGTTTAGCTAATTTAAAACCCTATGAAAATACACTTGATTATATTAATAATTTCAAAAAGAAATATCGGGATATAGATGTACTTATAATAGATGATATCCAATATTTAGTGGGTGCAGAAAAAACTCAGGAAGAATTTTTCCATACTTTTAATGAGTTGCACAGAGCTAACAAGCAAATTATTATTAGTTCTGATAGATCTCCAGATGATTTAAAGTTACTTCAAGATAGACTTAGAAGTCGGTTTACTTGGGGACTACCAGTAGATATTTATCCTCCAGACTTTGAATTAAAGTGTTTAATTATTAAAGATAAATTGAAACACTATACTTTTGGAGATAGAATGAGTGAAGATGCTATTGAGTACGTTGCTAATAATTGTGATGGTGATGTTAGAAAATTAGAGGGAATTATAAATAGGTTGAGTGCAATGGTAGCAATAAATGTTCCAGATAAAATAACTTTGGAGCTTGCTATAGACTACACTAAAGACTATTTACCTAAGAATTTTTATAAAAATAATCATATATCTAATATACAGAAAGCTGTTTCTGATCACTATAAAATTACTGTGGAAATGATGAAAAGTCGTAAGAGAAGTAATAATATAGCCTATCCTAGGCAAATAGCTATGTATTTGTGTAGAGTATTAACTGATGAATCTTTTCCTAAGATAGGATTAGAGTTTGGAAATAGAGACCATTCGACAGTTATTCATGCTTGTGATAAAATTGAAAGTGATATGAAGAGTAATTCTCAGTTAAAAAATATCATTGAAGAAATAAAAGATGTTTTGTGATGTTGATAACTCTGATGTTATCAACATGAGTAAATCCAGTGTTTACTTGATAAAATCGTACTTATCAACATTATAAACACTATAATAATAAATAATATATTATATAAATAAGAAAGAAGGAAAAAAATATGAAATTTTCAATTGAAAAAAGTTTATTGTTAGAAAATCTAAATTATGTATCGAAGGCTTTATCTTCTAAGAACATTATACCTATATTAAATGGTATTAAGATAGAGTTAAATAGTGAAGGTTTATTTTTTACAGCTAGTGATAGTGAATTAACTATTAGATCTTTTGTGGAAAAGAAGAAGATTACTAACATAGAAGATGAAGGAGTTATTATATTACAGAGTAAATTAATTATTGATTTAATTAGAAAAATGCCTAGTGATATAATAAATATTAATTTAGTAGATGGGCATAAGATTAAGATAGAATGTGAAGCTGTTCAATATGATTTAAATATCTTAGATCCTAGTGAGTATCCTAATTTAAAATGGGAAGATAATAAAAATCCTATAATCATTAAAAGTAAAGTTTTTAAATCTATTATTAATCAAACTTCATTTGCTATATCTACACAAGAAACTAGACCGGTATTAAAAGGAATAAATTTCAAAATTAATGATGATGTTTTAGAATGTACTGCAACTGATTCATATAGATTAGCTAAAAAGAATATAAAATTAAATAATTCTGTTGATGAACAAGTAGACATTGTTATTCCAGGACGTAACATTATGGAGTTAGATAAGATTTTAACTGAAGATGATATTGATTTAGAGTTACATATATTTAGTAATAAAGTTTTATTTAAATATGAAAATATCTTATTTCAATCTAATTTAATAGGAGAAAGTTATCCTAATACTAGTAATTTAATACCTACTGACTTTCAAATTATTGTTAATATAAACTTAAATGATTATTATGCTGCTGTTGATAGAGCTGCATTACTTACTTTAGGTAAAGATAAGAATATTATAAAGATGAAAATTAAAAATGAACAAATGGTTATTAATTCATTTGCTTCTGAAATAGGAAAAGTGGAAGAAAAATTAGCTATTGAAACATCTAAAGATGCTGAAATTGAGATATCTTTTAGTGCTAAATATATGTTAGATGCACTAAAAACTATCAAAGATGAAAATATATTAATATTATTAAGTGGTGAAGTTAAACCTTTAATTATAAAATCAGTTACTGATGAGTCATTAATTCAATTGATTTTACCTATTAAAACTTATTAATTAGACAATTATTTATATAATTGTTTTTTTTTCGACATGATTCGACAAATTATGACAATAAAATAGTGTATAAGGTTCTTCGAAAGGGGAATTTTATGGAAAATTATGAAATTAATAGATATACACTAGCTGTTATATCTGAGGAGGATAAGACTAAAATATATGAAGTGGATAACTCATATGTTATCAACACTTCTACTAAATCTATAATGGAAAATAGTTGTGAATATTTTGGTAGTTCATTAAGTGGAAGGCAAGTAGGTACAACAAAGTTAACGGGAGTTACTCACAAAGTACCTATAATTATAGAGGAGACTAATAAAATTATATTTTTTCCTACGTCTTCACCACGAAATAAAGATTGTAGTTGGATTTCATTAAAGCATATCAAGAGTTATTACAATGTTGATAATTGCTTGTGTATTGAATTTAAAAATGGTGAAAAATTATTTTTGGATACTAGTTTTAATGTTTTTGATAACCAAGTATTAAGATCTTGTCGATTAGAGTCAATTTTAACTGATAGAATTAGTTAAATTAGTGTAAAAAACCTTTAATTGAGGTTTTTTTTGTGTTATAATGTATTTAGGTATAGGAGTACTAATTTATAGGTAAGGGGCTTTAAAATGCAAA
Organism: uncultured Muribaculaceae bacterium; assembly: GCA_964370475.1. Taxonomy (GTDB): domain Bacteria; phylum Bacillota_I; class Bacilli_A; order RF39; family UBA660; genus CAYJCL01. The sequence goes on from CAYJJI010000002.1 coordinate 93,082, forward strand.
TTATTAATTTAAAACTAGTTAACTATCGAAATTATTCTAAATTAGATTTGAAATTTAGTAGTAAATTTAATTTGATTTATGGAAAAAATGGGATGGGGAAAACTAATTTAGTTGAAAGCATATATGTATTGGCTCTTACTAAATCCTTTAGAAGTTCTGTAGATAAGATTTTGATAAAAGAAAATTCTATGTTTGCAAAGGTAGAGGCTGATGTTTTAAAGAAAAGATTAAATTCTTATAAAATAGTAATCAGTAACGAAGGTAAGAGAGTTAAGATTAATGAAAATAATGTGTCTAAATTGAGTGATTATATATCACTAATTGGTGTTGTTTTGTTTAATCCTGATGATTTGAGAGTTGTTAAAGATAGTCCAAATACCAGAAGAAAAGCATTAAATATTGATATTTCTCAAATAAATAATAATTATTTAGCTTATTTGAATAATTATAATAAAATATTGAAGCAGAGAAATACTTTTTTGAAAAATGCTAAAGTAGAGAGTAGTCAGTATATAGAATCTTTAAATGAGCAATTAGCTTCTTATGGTCTTAAAATTTTTAATGAACGTAAGAAAATTATTGAATTAATCAATAGTAAAACTTCTGTTATTTATAAGAGAATAATGAAGACTGGTAATTTAGAGATTAAGTATATAAGTGATTATGATAATAAGAATTTTGATGACATTTTGGATATGTATCGAAATAATTATAATAGGGATTTATTACTTAGAAGTACTTTATTAGGTATTCATAAAGATGATTATTTGTTTTATTTAGATGGTCATTTAATGAAGGAATATGCTAGTGAGGGACAGCAAAAGAATGCTATTATTGCTTATAAATTTGCTCTAATAAGTGTTTTTGAGGAAATAAATTCAGATTTGCCTATATTAATTTTAGATGATTTATTCAGTGAATTAGATATTGAAAAGATTAATAATATATTAAAGTTAATAGATGATAGGTTACAAGTTTTTATAACTACTACTGAGATTGATAATGTCGAGAAAGTAGTTTTAAATAAGTCTAAATGTTTTTTAGTAGAAAATGGATTAATCAAGGAGGGTATAGATGAGTAATACAAATTATTCGGATAGCGATATTCAAGTATTAGAAGGTTTAGAAGCAGTACGTAAAAGACCAGGTATGTATATTGGTAGTACTGGAGAGAAAGGTTTACACCATTTAGTTTGGGAAATAGTTGATAATTCTGTAGATGAATCACTTGCTGGTTATTGTGATGATATTGAAGTTATTATTGGTAAAAGTAATACAATTACTGTTAGAGATGATGGTCGTGGAATGCCAACTGGTATGAATGCTAAATCTGGTGTTTCGACTGTAGAAACTATTTTTACAGTATTACATGCTGGAGGTAAGTTTGGTGGAGAAGGATACAAGGTATCTGGAGGATTACATGGAGTAGGTGCTTCAGTAGTAAACGCCTTGTCTTCATGGTTAGAAGTTAAAGTATATAGAGAAGGTAAAATTCATTATCAAAGATTTGAAAATGGTGGAAAACCTGTGGATACATTAAAGGTTATCGACAGTTGTGATGTAGAAAGAACTGGAACAGAAGTTACTTTTGCTCCTGATCCAGAAATTTTCACTGAAACTACTATATTTAATTATGATACTTTAGCTACTCGTTTAAGGGAATTAGCGTTTTTAAATAAGGGTTTAAGAATAATTTTAATTGATGAACGTGAAGATGATAAGAAAAATGAATTTTTATATCATGGTGGTATTATTGAGTACGTAATGATGCTTAATAAAACAAAAAAAGGAATACATGAAAATGTTATTTATGTTGATGGAAAAGATAAGGATATTCAAATTGAAGTAGCTTTTCAATATAATGAAAGTTATAATTCATCTGTTTATTCTTTTACAAATAATATTAATACTTATGAAGGTGGTACTCACGAAGATGGGGTTAAAAATGCACTTACTAGAGTAATTAATAATTATGCAAAAACTAATAAATTAGTTAAAGAAGCTGATGATGCTTTGGCTGGAGAAGATGTTAGAGAAGGTATTACAATGATTATTTCTTGTAAACATCCTGATCCTCAATTTGAAGGTCAAACTAAAACTAAGCTGGGGAATTCTGAAGTTAGAAAGATAGCTTCTGACGTTTTTAGTGCTGGTTTTGAGAGGTTTTTATTGGAATCTCCTGATATAGCTAAAATTATTGTAGATAAAGCATTAACAGCTTCTAGAGCTAGATTAGCTGCTAAGAAAGCTCGTGAGTTAACTAGAAGAAAAGGTGGTCTTGAAATTACAAATCAATGGGGTAAACTTGCTGATTGTACTAGTAAAGATCCATCAATATCTGAATTATTTATAGTCGAAGGGGATTCTGCTGGTGGTTCTGCTAAGGGTGGTAGAGATCCTAAAACACAAGCTATTCTTCCTTTAAGAGGTAAAATATTAAATGTTGAAAAAGCTCGTTTAGATAAAGCTTTGAACAATAATGAAATAAGAAGTTTAATTACTGCTTTTGGTACTGGAATAGGTGATGATTTTGATATTGAAAAGTTGAGATATCATAAAATAGTAATTATGACGGATGCCGATGTAGATGGATCTCATATTAGAACATTACTTTTAACACTATTTTACCGCTTTTTTAGACGTATAGTTGAAGATGGGTATATTTATGTTGCCCAACCTCCTTTATACGTTGTTAAGTATGGTAAATCGGCTAAATACATATTAAATGATTCTGAGTTGGAAGAATATTTAAAAACTTTACCAGAAAATGCTAAGTATGATATTGGTAGAAACAAAGGTCTTGGAGAAATGAATGCTCAAGAATTATGTGATACTACTATGAATATAGAGAATCGTACTTTAGTACAAGTTACAATAGAAGATGCAATGCTTGCTGATAAGGTATTTGAAACATTAATGGGTGAAGAGGTTGAACCTCGTCGTAACTTTATAGAAACAAATGCACCTTATGCACAGAATTTGGATATATAGGAGGGTTTTATGGATAAATTAGAAACAAAAAGTATTGTTAATGAAATGGAATCATCGTTTTTAGAATATTCGATGAGTGTTATTATATCTCGTGCACTTCCTGATTTAAGGGATGGTTTAAAACCTGTTCACCGTCGTATTTTATATTCGATGAGTGAAGATGGTTTAACACCTGATAAAGCTTTTCGTAAGTCTGCAACTACAGTAGGTAATGTGTTAGGGTCTTATCATCCACACGGTGACTCATCTGTTTATGATTCAATGGTTAGAATGGCTCAAGATTTTAGTTATCGTTATCCTTTAGTTGATGGACATGGTAACTTTGGATCAATAGATGGTGATGGAGCTGCTGCATATAGATATACTGAAGCAAGATTGGATAAAATATCTTTAGAATTATTGAAAGATATTAACAAGGAAACAGTAGATTTTGTACCAAACTTTGATAATAATAAAAAAGAACCGGTTGTATTACCAAGTAGATATCCAAATATTTTAGTTAATGGTACTATGGGTATTGCTGTTGGTATGGCTACTAATATTCCTCCACATAATTTAGGTGAAGTAATAGACGGTTGTGTGGCTTATATCGATAATAATGACATTGAAATTAGTGAATTAATGACTTATATTAAGGGCCCCGATTTCCCTACTGCTGCTAGTATTTTAGGTAATAGTGGTATTAGAAAAGCTTATGAAACTGGAAAAGGTTCAATTACTATTAGATCTAAAGTGGAGATTGATGAATCTGCTAATAGAACTAGATTAATAATTACTGAATTACCATATCAAGTTAATAAAAGTACATTTCAAGAACGTATTGGTGAATTAGTTAGAGATAAGATTATTGAAGGAATAGCTGATTTACATGATGAATCTACACATAAAAATGGTATTAGAGTAGTGGTTACTCTTAAGAAAGAAGCTAATGCTAATGTAGTTTTAAACAATTTATTTAAGCATACTCAATTACAAACTTCATATGGTATTAATTTATTAATGTTGGATGGTGGAGTACCAAAGACACTAAATTTAAAGGAAATTATTTCTAAATATATTGATTATCAAAAGTTAGTAATTATTAGAAGAACTAAATTTGAACTAAAAAAAGCTCAAGATAGAGTACATATATTAGAAGGTTTAAAGATTGCTCTTGATCATATTGATGAAGTTATCAATATTATTAGAAATAGTGATACTGATGCTATAGCTAAGGAATCTTTAATATCTAAATTTGGCTTATCTGAAATTCAAGCTGAAGCTATTATGGAAATGAAGTTAAGAAGATTAACTGGTCTTGAAAAAGATAAAATAGAAAAAGAAATAGCTGAATTAATGGAACTTATTAACAAGTTACAAGCAATATTAAGTAGTGATGAAAAGATATTTGGAATTATAAAAGAGGAAATGTTAGAAATTAAGAAACGTTTTGGTGATGAAAGAAGAACTAATATAGATATGACAGCTATTGATTTCATTGAAGATGAGGCGTTAATACCTGAGGAAAATATCATAATTACACTTACTAACAAGGGATATGTAAAAAGAAGTACTACTGATGTTTATAAATCTCAAAATCGTGGTGGTGTTGGAGTTAAAGGTATGAGCACAAATGAAGAAGATTTTGTGGAACATATGCTTAATTTATCTACTCATGATTATGTTTTATTCTTCAGTAATAAAGGTAAAGTATATAGATTAAAAGGTTATGAAGTTCCTGAATATGGTAGACAAGCTAAGGGATTACCTATTATTAATTTATTACAAATAGAAAAAGATGAAATGATTAATTCTATTATTAAAATAGGTAAAGAAGAGGAAGTAAGTAACTTATTATTTGTTACTAAGTTAGGACTTGTTAAGAGAACTGCTGTTAGTGAATTCGATCGTATTAGAACTAGTGGTAAGATAGCTATTACATTAAAAGAAGATGATGAATTGATTTCAGTTCGTAAAACTAATGGAAATGACATGGTTTTACTTGGGTCTAGTGCTGGTAGAATGGTTAAATTTAACGAAGATGAAGTAAGAATAATGGGAAGAACAGCTAGTGGAGTTAGAGGTATTAACTTAGATGATGCTAAGTGTATTGGTGCTGAAATAGCTACTGATGATAATGTTATTATGATTGCTACTGAGTTAGGTTACGGTAAACAAACAAATGTTCGCGAATATAGAACTACTAAAAGAGGTAGTAAAGGTGTAAAAGCTTTAAATATAACCGATAAAAATGGTTCGATTACAGCATTTAAAGTAGTTAATGGTATACAAGATTTGGTTTTAATAACTAATAGTGGTATGATCATTAGAATGCCTTTAGATCAAGTATCTACATTAGGTAGAGTTACTCAAGGATTACGATTAATTAACTTAAAAGATGATCAAAGAGTTGCTACAATAAGTTTAATAGATAGAGTTTTAGAAGATTCTATTGAAGAGAGTAATGAATAATTACTCTCTTTTTTATTTCCCGGGAAATAATTTAGGTTGTGGATAATGTTCCACGTGGAACTATATGTTGATATCTCCAGAGTTATAAGTGATTTTTCTTAGAATAGTATCATTTTAACTGTGTTATTTATTACCTAATTGAATTAAGTACATTTATATTTTGGGAAATAATTAATATGTTTATAATGTTTCACGTGAAACAAGTTGTTAATAACTATAGAGATTATATTAATTATGTAATTTTTTTAATCAATTATATTTCCCGGGAAATAATTTACTTGTGGATAATGTTCCACGTGAAACTATGTGTTGATAACAATAATTCGTTAATTTTATAAGTGATGAATCTTTTCTGATTAATTATTGTTTTTATATTTTTTTCATCATAGTAATTATTTAGGTTAATTAGGTATATTAAATACCTTATGTTTCACGTGGAAC
>CAYJJI010000003.1:0-80218 GCA_964370475.1 uncultured Muribaculaceae bacterium
GCTGTAATTGTATAAGTACCATTTACGAATGTTACATCGTAATTAGTATTACTTGCTGTTCCAGTAATTGCATAAGTTCCTGCATCAGTTCCTGCTGCTTTTTCAAGAGCAATTCCTGCTTTAGCTTCTGCTATTTCTGAACCAGTTGTTACATTATAAGTTAATTCTTTTAAAGAAGCTCCGAATACACTTGATTTATCATCAATTGTAACTGTTATTTCTCTTTTTGTAACTTCTAATGTATTTGTAAGTTCTACAGTTCCACTATAGTTTCCTGTTATTGTTACTGTAGCTGTTACTGTTTCTTTTCCAACATTTGTTAATGCATTATTTGCTGAGTAATCTACTGCAAATCCTTCATCGTTTCCAGATACTGATAAACTATGAGATGCATTATCGAATTGATCTTTATATCCAGAAAGTGTTATTCCGAATATATCTTCTAATTCTTGTGGAGTTGTAATTTCTTTAGCTGTAATTGTATAAGTACCATTTACGAATGTTACATCGTAATTAGTATTACTTGCTGTTCCAGTAATTGCATAAGTTCCTGCATCAGTTCCTGCTGCTTTTTCAAGAGCAATTCCTGCTTTAGCTTCTGCTATTTCTGAACCAGTTGTTACATTATAAGTTAATTCTTTTAAAGAAGCTCCGAATACACTTGATTTATCATCAATTGTAACTGTTATTTCTCTTTTTGTAACTTCTAATGTATTTGTAAGTTCTACAGTTCCACTATAGTTTCCTGTTATTGTTACTGTAGCTGTTACTGTTTCTTTTCCAACATTTGTTAATGCATTATTTGCTGAGTAATCTACTGCAAATCCTTCATCGTTTCCATCTACTGATAAACTATGAGAAGCATTATCAAATTGTTCTTTATATTCTGGAAGTGTTATTCCGAATATATCTTCTAATTCTTCTGGAGTTGTGATTTCTTTAGCTGTAATTGTGTATGTACCATTTACAAATGTTACTTCGTAATTAGTATTACTTGCAGTTCCAGTAATTGCATAAATTCCTTTGTCAGTTCCTGCTGCTTTTTCAAGTACAATTCCTGCTTCAAAACCTGCAACTTCAGTTCCAGATATTACATTGTAAGTTAATTCTTCTAAAGATGTTCCAAATACACTTGTTTTATTTTCAATTTCTACAGTAATATTTCTTTTAATTACTTCAAAATCAAATCTAACTTCTGCAGTGTTTCCTAAACTATCTGATGCAGTAATTACTACTTCATATATTCCAGGTACATTTGGATTTATTGCTGATGAATCAATATTAACTGATACATCACCTTCTGTTGAGTCTGTTGCTGTTGCACTAAATGTTGGCACTATATCATATACTGTCATTAAATATACATTATTTTCTGATAATGTTATTATTGGTGCTGCAGTTTCTTCCTCATCAGGTATTCCATTTTCATTTTGATCTTCAACATACACTGCTTGTACTGTTAAGTTAGCAAGTATATTTGTTGTTCCTGCACTCCATCCTATAAAGATAAAGCCAGTTCTTGTTGGTAATGCATTTGGATAAATTGCGTTATCTCCAGCATCTACCGTTACATTTGCTAATTCAGTGTTGTCGTAATCTTCATATGTAACTGTGTAAGATTTAGTATCACACGTGAATTGAGCGGTAAATATTTCATCTTCTTGAACATTTACTAAACTTTGGTTCCAACCTGAAAATTCATAATCACATAATGCATCTTCTGGTCTTATTGGTGTTGGTCCTGTATATTCTGCGTCTTGTCCCTCTTCTACGATGATAGTTTGCAATACAGTTCCATCATAGTTGTTGAATTGTATTTCATATTCTTCAAGTGTTTCAGTTACTGACGTTAGTCCATCTTCTGTACCAGCGAAAGTAAACATAAATAAACCGATGAAGATAAATAATACAACTGCTACGATTTTTCTTTTGCTCATTGCTTTCCCTCCTATTATTTTATAATTGCAAGCATTAATTTTCCAGTTAAGCTATGATAACACATTTATATTCTTATTTCAAGCTATATTTGACTTTTAGAAGGGCATCGAGTCAAATAATAAAATTTTTGTTATCTTTTTGTTACAATAATGGCCATATTGTTAATCCACACTTACCAATAATATTCTTTTCATTTATCAGTCCAAATTCTCTACTATCATATGAATTAGTACGATTATCACCAAGTACTAAGTACATATCATCTGGGATTACGTTATATCCTAATTCTGATAGTTTAAAGTCTGGAGTTTCTGGTAAATTTAAATTTTCATTTATTACTTCTCCATTAATGATAAGCATATTATCTTTATATTCAACTGACTCTCCTGGTAGACCAACAATTCTTTTAATTAAGTTTCTATCTGTACTTGACGAAAATGCAATTATGTCGTTTCTCGCGGGTTCAAATATTTTATAATGAATCTTATTTAATATCATCACTGTTCCGCTATCTATGTTTGGTTCCATTGAATCTCCTAGTATTTGCGTAAAACTGACTATATTTACTGCAATAAACATTGTAATAAAAAATACAATAAAGTATTTTATTGTATTTATAATCATATTTTTCATAGCTCACTCTCCTAATAAGAGTTTGCCCTTTTTTTATTTTATTATTCTATTTTAGTTTTTGTCCATCTTGCATATATACCACATGGAAGGATAAGACCATTTTTAGACTCAATCCCAATTTCATCACTATCAATAAAGCCTTTATTATCTATAGTTATATTTAAAATGTTTTCTAATACTGTCATAGATAATCCAGTGGTATATGAATTAATTAAAAACAAAATTGGATCTTCACTTAATATTTGACTACATTTAGATACTAAGTTATACAAATCGTTTTCTATATCCCATACTTCTTTGTTTGATCCTCGCCCAAATGATGGAGGATCCATAATTATCACATCATATTTATTTCCACGTCTTATTTCTCTTTCAACGAATTTAACAACGTCATCTACTATAAATCTAATTGGTTTATCCGATAAGTTAGAAGAGTTAACATTTTCTTTTGCCCAATCAGTCATTCCTTTTGATGAATCAACGTGAACTACTGATGCACCAGCACTTAAAGCAGCTACGCTTGCTCCACCTGTGTAGGCGAATAAATTTAAAACCTTTATATGTCTTTCTTCTTTTTTGATTAAATTTTTTATTAAGTTCCAATTATATGCTTGTTCTGGAAATAAACCTGTGTGTTTGAAACCCATTAGTTTTAAATTAAAAGTAAGATCTTGATATTTCACTTGCCAGCTTTTAGGAACTCTACCATATGTAGTCCATTCTCCACCACCAGTTTTACTTCTTGTATATTTTGCATCGATGTTTTTTTCAAAATCATCTTGAAATGTTGGCCAGATAATTTGTGGGTCTGGTCTTAATAATGTTACATTATTCCAAACTTCTTTTTTATAGCCATTACTCATATCGATTATTTGATAATCGTTAAAATCTTTTACTAATTTCATTTTACTCTCCTAATTCAAATATTTTATTTAATATAAATCCAACTCCATCTTCGTTGTTAGATTTTGTAGTTATGTTTGCACTTTCCTTTAATAAAGATGTTGCATTATCCATTGCAATTGATAAATCTACGGATTCAAACATGGACAAATCGTTATATGTGTAACCGATTCCCACAGCATCTTCTTTATCTAGCTTTAAATGTTCTAATAACTCGTTTATACCTTTACCTTTACTTACTCCTACATTTATATAATTATGGCGGTATGTATGGTTTTGAAGGGGTTTTCTTTCTCTTAAGTTAATTGATGAATCGTTATTATAAATATCAAAATGTTTAGTATTAAATAATTCTGGAAGAGATATCATTCTATTGTAGTTTTTACTTAATACAGTTATCTGATGGATTTTTAATTCCTTATCTTTAATTAGTGATAAAGTTTTGTTATCTTCAGTTATTTGATTACAATATCTTTTGTTTTCTGTATCTATGTATATTTTTAAATCATTTTTAGTTGCGTATTCTAGAATTGATTTTACAGTTTTGTTATCCATGGTATTTTCATATATTATATTGTCTTCTATGTAGTCGTATACTACAGCTCCATTCGAACTTATTACATAAGGTTTTATATTTAATTGTTTGGCAAATTCAATCACTTCATTTAAATGCTTGCTACTAGTTAATACTATATCAACGTTGTGCTTTTTAAGTTTCGTAATTATTTTTTTGTTGTATGTACTAATATGTTGATCATTATCTAGTAAAGTATTATCTAATGATATAAATATTATTTTGTATTTCATATTATCACTTCTTACTACTATTATTATACCAAAAAAAGACCCACTCTTATATTTTTTATAAGAGATGGTGTCAAGTAATTTTATAGTATTATTTGTTCTTCATCACTTGGATAGTTTTTAAAATATACACATTTTAAATTAACCAGTTCAAATATAATTGAGTCAAAATTAACTTGCATAAATTTTGTTGAATACTTTTCTCTATCTAGTAGTGGCTTCGTTCTTTTATCTTTTAACATCAAAATCGTTTCGTCAATCTTTTCTTCCATAAGATAATCTTCTTCATTTACCACTAATTCGTCCATGTTACTCATAAAATCCATAACTATGATGTATTTTTCATACTGTTTCATTTGTTCTTCAAATGTTGTTGCATTATTTGTATAAATCATCTCAGTTAGCTTTGGCTTACTAATAAAATTCCAATAATCTTCTAGACTTATGTCATCTAATATGTTTGCATTTTCCATAACTTCCTCTTCTAGGTATACTTTATTATAATACTTTATTTTTTGTTGTCAATAAGTTAATTAAAAAAGTAGAATAAGTCTACTATATTTTATATATCGAATTGGCTACTATATAATTCGTTATAAAATCCTTTTTTTGTTAATAGTTCTTTATGTGTTCCTTGTTCTATTATGTTACCGTTATCTAGAACAAAAATTTTATCTGCATTTCTAACTGTGGACAATCGATGGGCTATTATAAACGATGTTCTTCCTTTAGTTAAGTGGTCCATAGATTGTTGAATCATTTTTTCTGTTTTTGTATCAATATTGCTTGTAGCTTCATCTAAAATAAGAATTTCAGGATTTGCTACCATTGCTCTTATGATAGTTATTAGTTGTTTTTGTCCTGATGATATATTTGACGATTCTTCATTAATGATAGTTTCATATCCAGATGGTAGTGTTTTAATAAAATTGTCTAATCCCATTGATTTTACTACATTAGTTATCTCTTCATCGCTGTATGATAAATTTCCATATCTTAAGTTGTCCATGATAGATGCATTAAATAACCAGGTATCTTGTAAAACCATTTTGAACATATTTCTTAAATCTCTTTTTTTCATTTCTTTTATATTTATACCATCTATTAAAATTGATCCATTTTCAATATCGTAATATCTCATCAATAGCTTCACTATTGTTGTCTTTCCTGCTCCAGTAGGTCCAACTATGGCAATTTTTTGACCACTTTTTATTTTAGCTGAGAATTTTTTTATTACTTGTTGTTCTTCATTATATCTGAAATTTACATTCTTAAATTCAATATTACCTTTTATCCTTTTTATTTTTTTAGGATTAATTATATCTTTTTGTTCTTCTTCTGTTTCTAAGAATGTAAATATTCTTTCACTTGCCGCTAACATTGATTGAATCATATTGGATACTTGTGCTAGTTGTCCAATAGGTTGACTAAAGTTTTTAGAATATTGGATTAAAGATTGGATTTCTCCTACTGAAATTATACCTTTTCCTGCGAATATAGCACCTATTATTGCTACAATTACATATGATATATTACCAATAAAGTTAATTGTTGGTTGTAGTATTCCGCTAATGAATTGGCTTTTCCATCCTGATTCATATAATTCATCATTGCTTTTATCAAAATCTTTTAATAGTTTATTTTGTGCATTAAATGTTTTTACAATTAGATGATTTGGGTATATTTCTTCTACTTTGCCATTTATATTAGCTAAGTGATTTTGTTGGTTTTTGAAGTGTATTTGTGATTTTTTGATTACTCTAGATACTATATACATTGATAATGGTAGGATTATTAAAGCAACTATTGTTATAGTTACATTTATACTAAGCATCATTATTAATATTCCTACTAATGATGTGATACTTGTTATTAACTGAGTCATACTTTGATTTAATCCTACTGAAAGAGTATCTACATCATTGACTATTGTTGATTGTGTTTCTCCGTGGTTATTAGTGTCAAAATAATTTAACGGGATGTTGTTTATTTTTATTGATATGTCTTTTCTCATTTGATATGTAACTTTTTGAGATATTCCTGACATTAGAAATCCTTGAACAAATGATAAAATCATACTTGCCATATATAAACCTAGTAGTAGAAAAATAATATTTAGTATCGCTTCGAAATTTATAGATCCGTTATTAGTTAATTTTTCCATATAACCTTCGAATAGTAAAGTTGTTGCATTACCTAGTATTTTAGGTCCAAGTATAGAAAATATAGAACTTCCTATAGCAAATATTATTATAATTATTAATGTTATTTTGTATTTTTTCATTCTATTTAATAATTTAATAATTGTACCTTTAATATCTTTAATTGTTTCGTTATTATTATATTTATTAAACATATAGCTCCTCCTTGCTTAATTGAGAAGTTGCTAATTCTTTATAGATATCACATGTTTTTAATAATTCTTTATGTTTACCTATTCCAACTATCTTGCCCTCATCTATAACTAATATTTGATCGGCATTTTTTATAGTACTTATTCTTTGTGCTACAATAATAATTGTTGCTGATGTTGCTATTTTTGATAGTTCTTTTCTTAGTTTTATATCAGTCTTGTAATCTAGTGCCGCAAATGAGTCATCGAACAAATATATTTTAGGATTTTTAACTATTGCTCTCGCAATTGATAATCTTTGTTTTTGACCACCAGAAAAATTTATGCCTGCTTGTGAAACAATACTGTCGTATTTTTTTTCTTTATCTTGAATGAAATTATCTGCTTGTGCTATTTCTGCTGAGGTTTCAATTTTCTTTTTATCTGTTCTTTTTAATCCTAATCCTATGTTTGAATTAATTGTTCCTGAAAATAGTTGGTTTTTTTGTGGAACATATCCTATGTTATCTCGTAAAGTTTCGACATCTATATCTTTTATATCGTTATTATCAATTGTAATTTTACCAGATGTTGGGTCATATAATCTCGGAATTAAATTTAGGATTGTTGACTTTCCTGATCCAGTACTCCCTATTATTGCTGTTGTAGTTCCAGGGCATGCTTCGAAGTTTAGGTTATCAATTACCAATTCATCTGAATTTGGATATTTAAATGTTATATTTTCAAATTTTATTAAACCTTTCATATTTTTAGGATATATTGGGTTTTCTGAATTTTTAATACTTGTATCTGTTTTAAGTACTTCATTTATTCTTTTTAATGATACTATTGCTCTTGGCATCATTACTGATATCATACTAAACATTAAGAAAGACATAATTATTTGCATTGAATATGTAATTGTTGCTAATATATCACCTATTTGCATTGTACCATTGTCGATGTATCTTGCACCTGCCCAAACTATTAATATTGCTACACCATTCATTATAAACATCATTAAAGGGAACATAGCACTCATTATTCGATCAATAAATCTAGTAGTTTTGGTTAAATCTTCATTAGCTTTATCAAATTTCATTTCTTCATGCTTTTCAGTACCGAAAGCTCTTATGACAGGAATTCCTGTTAATATTTCTCTAGTAATTAAATTTAATTTATCTATTTTAGTTTGAACACTTTTAAATTTTGGCATAGCTAATGTGAACAAAGATACTAATACTATAAGGACAGCAATAATTGATAATATAATTATCCAATTCATTTGATTATCGCTTACTTTTAAGTAAGCACCAATACCTAGTATTGGTGCATAGAATATTAATCTGATTGCTATTACTATAAAAGTTTGTACTTGTTGAATGTCATTCGTTGATCTAGTAATTAGAGAAGAAGTTGTTAATCTTTCGTATTCACTACTTGAATATTCTATTGTTTTTTCGACTATTTTTCTTCTGAATTCTTTACATACTAATGCTGCTGTTTTAGCTGCTAAGTAGACTACTGTTATTGTTAAAATCATAGCGGTACATGCTAATAGAACCATCACTAAACCTTTAGATATTATATAATCCATTTGTATTTCATTTATATTTAAGTTTGCATTTTGATAATAAATCTCTACCGCTCTTATTAGTGCTGTTTCTTTTATATCTGTTGGTAATTGTTTATTTATTTCTGTTTCATAAATTTTCAATGTTTCTTCTTTAGTTATATTATCTAGTGTATCTAAATACATAAATGTTTCTTGACCTTGTATTTGAGTAATACTTGTTGTAAAACCTAAGTATAATGTATTTATTTTATTAAAAATTTTTGTTAAGTCATCTGTTTCGTTATATATATATACTTCTTCGTCTACTTCATACTTTTTTATTATTTTATTTATTTCTTTTTCTTCGAAATTATTTATATTTAGTTTTTGATAGTTTTTTGTAATGAGATATTTTTCTTCTTCGTTTAATAGTATTTGTATTTTTAAATAATCACCATCACTTAATACTATTGGAACTGTGTTTTCTATTCCTTTATTAGCAATACCTGTATTTATTATATTTGCTGTGTATTCTGGCAATTTTAAATCACAAGTTGCTTGAAGAACTAGTAAACAAATTATTATAATAATTATAGGTGTTTTTTTAGCAAATATACGTAATACTTTCATGGTATCTCCTTTGTAAAAATAATTATATCACATAGATATTTTTTTTAAAATGTTTAGTACTATAATATTGTAAATATCAATTTTATGATGATTGTTAATATTATTCCTATAATTGTTGGAATTAATACTGATAATATCGTCCATTTTTTACTGTTAGTTTCTTTATATATTGTCTTTATTGTCGTTGCACATGGAGAGTGGAATAATGAAAGAACTATAAAATTTATAGCAGTTAGTAGATTCCAGTTATTATTTACTAAAATATTTTGAAGACTTAGTAAGTCGTTTGATTCTGTTAATGTTCCTGTACTTAAGTATATCATTAATATAATAGGCATTACTATTTCATTGGCTGGGAGACCTAAAATTAATGCTGCTATAATTACTCCATCTACTCCTAGAACAATTCCTATGGGGTTTAGTATGTTTGTGAAGTGGACTAGTATTGAAGTGTCATTTATTTGAATTAATAACATCAACCATATTATTATTCCTGCTGGTATTGAACATATAATTGCTCTATATAGTACTTTTAATGTTCTATCAAAAATACTTCTTATTACAATATTCTTTATATCTGGTCTTCTATATGGAGGTAATTCTAAAGTATAAGAAGACGATTCTCCTTTTAAGATAGTTTTAGATAATATTTTAGATGTAATTAAAGTTATTATAACACTTAGGAATATTATTATAGTTAATACTAGGGAATTTAATACATTAGAAGTGTTATTTAATCCTATAATGAAAATTGCTATTAATGATATTATTGTTCCAAATCGTCCGTTACACGGGACAAATGAATTAGTTAGAATTGCTATTAATCTTTCTCTTTTGGAATCTATTATTCTTGTACCCATTACCCCTACTGCATTACATCCAAAACCCATACACATAGTTAGAGCTTGTTTACCACAACTATGGCATTTTTTAAAAGCTTTATCCAATATAAAAGCGATTCTAGGTAAGTAACCAAAATCTTCTAAAAATGTAAATAGTGGGAAGAATATTGCCATAGGAGGTAACATTACGCTAATTACCCAAGTTAATATTTTATATATACCTTCCATTAGAAAATCTATCATTACATTGGGAAGATTTATATTTATGAGCATTTCTTTTATTATGGAATAACCTTTATCAAAGAAGTCAAATAACAAACTTGACGGTACATTTGCAGCACTTATAGTTATCCAAAATACTAACATAAATAAACAGAACATAGTAATTAATCCGAATACTTTATGAGTTAGTATTTTATCTATTTTTCTTGTTTCTTTATTATTATCTGTTACTACTTGATTATATATTTCGCTAGCTTGTGAGTTGATATTTTTTTTAATCTTTAATGGGGTTTTGATTTGATATGAATTTATTGTCTCTTTTAATTTTGTGATTCCTTCTTTTGTTTTAGCACTAGTTGGTATTACTGGAACACCTAGTAACTTTTCTAGCTTTTCAATATCAATTGTAATTCCTCTATTTTTTGCTTCATCTATTAAATTTAAACATACTATTACTTTTTTATTGATTTTTATAATTTGTAAAACTAAATTTAAATTTCTTTCTAACATTGTTGAATCGCATACTATTACTGTAAGAAATTGTTTTTCTTGAATGAATTTACTTGCTATGTTTTCTTCTTCACTTATTGAATTTAAAGAATATGTACCTGGTAAGTCATGGACATATACTAATTCATCTTTATATTTGTAACTTCCTTTAGCTAATTCAACGGTTTTACCACTCCAGTTTCCTGTATGTTGTTTTAATTTTGTTAATATATTAAATATACTACTTTTTCCTACGTTAGGATTTCCAGCTAGAATTATCTCTTTATTCATCTATAACCCTCACTTTGATATACTTTGCATCTTCATTTCTTAACGCTATTACTGATCCTTTTACTTTGTAAGCAATAGGGTCTTTGAAAGGACTTATTAACACTGGTTTCACTATAGTTTTCTTTACAAAGCCGAGATCTGTTAATCTGTTTTTTAAATTATTTTTTTCTATTTTTTCAATAATTGCTGATTGATTAATTTTCAATTCATTTAAATTAATCATTTTAACACCTACTTTTCTAATTTATTTTATTCATAAATGTTTTAGGTGTTAAAAAAAAGATTAACTTTCGTTAATCTTTTTTCTTATTCATCCAATTTGGTCCATCAACCAAACGTGCTGTCAACATTGAGCTTGAAGTATCTCCAACAACGTTTAACATTGTTGCAGGTGCATCTATAATTGTAGCTACTACAGTTAGTATCGGTAAAGCTCCATAAGAGAATCCCATCATTGATATGATTAAGGCTTCTGATATAGTTCCTCCACCAATTGGTACTGCTGTAACTAATAAGTTAGCTATAAGAGCGATTCCAACTATCTCTAAGAATCCTCCAATACCAGTTATACTTGTTCCGAATAAAGATACTAGGAACATTATTTTAAATACGCTTCCTATTATTGAACCATCTTTATGGAAACTTGTTCCTAGAGGTACAATAGTTTCAGCTATGTCTTCGCTTACTCCTATTTTCTTTGCTGCTTCAACATTAACTGGAATACATGCTGCAGATGAACATGTTGCAATCGAAGTTAATGTTGGAGGAAGGATGTTTTTCCAGAATCTTTTGATTCCTTCTGTTCCACCAGCTAAGTATGCATATAATGTATATATTACAAAATAGAATAGTAAACTTACTATTAAATAAATAATGAAAGTTTTAAAATATCCTACTGCTATTGAAGCACCAACTGTTCCAATAAAAGCTGCAAAATAACAACCTATTCCTATTGGAGCATAATACATAATTATTTTTATAAAGTTCATAACTACGTCATTAGCACTTTCTAATAACTTTAATACTGGTTCTCCTTTTTCTTTTGACATTCTAATTGATATACCAATTAATATTGATACAATTAGAAGTGCAATTATGTTATTTTTTGATAATAAACCACTAAAATCATCTACTGAAATAACTTCTACAGTTTTTTCTAGTATATTCATTTCTACATCTGGTTCCTCATTTGTTAAACTTAGTTCTTGCTTAATAATAGCAGCGTCTTCTGAACTTACTAAGTTTGCGTTGTAAGTTGCTACAACTCCAACTGCTACTGCAACTAGAGATGTTCCAATAAATGTTATAACTATACTTTTAGCTATTTTCCCTAATCTTTTAGCTTGTTTCATTTTAGCAATTGATGTTGTTACTGTTAAGAATATTAAAGGTACTATTACTATAAATAATAAATTTAAAAATAACGTTCCTAATGGTTTAACTATTTCAGCATCTTCTTTGAAGATGATACCAGCTAGACATCCAATTACTAATGATCCTAATAAAATTAATGTTGACTTATAATTTTTTAAGAATTTCATTTTCTCCCACTCTTTCTAATATTTGGAAGACTCTATACTTCCTAATTAAATTATATAATAAAAAGCAATAGGCAATGCTAATTTTAGACAAATTTTACATTAATTTAACATATAGTCAAATTTTTCTAATTATGGTATACTTTATTAAATGTCTTCGTAGCTCAGTTGGATAGAGCAATCGCCTCCTAAGCGATAGGTCGGAAGTTCGAATCTTCTCGTGGACGCCAATTGAAAAAAAATAGAACTTTATAGTTCTATTTTTGTATTATTATATTAAATAAGAAAAGAATATATACACTTATTGCTCCACTTAATTTAAATCTTGGCATTTCATATGTAGCCACTGATTTATCTACTAAGGTAACTAACCAACTTTCTTTATATTTCGGTTTATCTCCTTGTAGTGGGAACATGTGTGATTTTATTATATTTGATTGTAAATCATTTATATTAAAATGTTTCTTCGCATTTGCATCCGCTAGCGCAGGATGTAAATGTAGTCGATCTTTTGGTGTTTCGTTATGTAATTCATCATCCATATAGAAATCATGTAGTAATGCAGCTCTAGTTATTTCTTTTGTATGTTTCATTTTAAGTCTTTTACTTATTTTATAAGTAACTTTAGCTACTCTTAATGAATGTTCATATCTAGTTATTCCGTGATGTAACTGTGTTTTTAATTTATTAAATTCTTCATTTTTCAGTATATCACTTACTACATCTTCAAATTTATCTGATGTTTTTTTGGCCATCCCTTTTCCACCTCGTAGTGTAATTTTATCATATTTAAACTAAAAGTCAATTTATGATTCTAATTATTATATTCTCGATGTAAAGTAATATCATGGATATTTAACCAATAAAAATGGTGCCAGGTGGTTATAAAAACCAACTGTTACTAACATTGTAACTATTTTTTATAAACTAACCTGGCATTATTATTATATGTAAAGTTTGTTTAAATATACTACCAAAATAAAAACTAAGTTTCCTTAGTTTATTTTATATGGTGCCCATGGTCGGACTTGAACCGACACGGTATTGCTACCATTGGATTTTGAGTCCAACGCGTCTACCAGTTTCACCACACGGGCATATACGCATTATAGCATATATAAATTTTTTTTTCTATTATTTTATTTCAATATCTTTATGTAGTAGATAATCTATTGATTGTTCCATTGTTAATATAGATTTTTTTAGATCATCTAAGGATGCATTTAAATTAATCAATTTATTGTTAGTAAAGTCGATGTATTTTAGTGGATTATTTATAAACGTTGGTGTATTTATCAAGTTATTTTCAAGAGTGATATTATCCATGGTATTTTTTTCAAACATAACTTCATTTAATTCAGATGAAGTTATTGATGAATTAATTATTTTGTTATCTTTTACACTACTATAACTTAGTGTACATTCATTGATTTTTGTTTTTATTATTTTTGAGTTATATATTGAAGTTCCAATCATTTTACAACCGTTAAATTCACTAGTATGAAAATCTACTTTTTCAAATGTTACATTGGAAAAATCACAAGTATTAAATTTGCATTTTGATAATGTTAATGTAGAAATAAATTTAGTTTTAAAGATACATTTATTGAATGTACATTTAGTGAAAAATATATATTCTATTTCATCTATTGTTATTTCTTCATCATTTATTTCTATTCCTATAATGTCATCTTCTAATTCAATCAATTCATTTAGTTTCATTATTATCCTTATATATAGATGTAAATAAATCTTTTTCATCTGTTTCTTCTTCTTTTATAATTAAAGGTAAGTCATCTAATGAGTTTATTCCAAAGTAATCTAAGAAATCTTTTGTAGTACCGTAAAGGTTTGGTCTTCCTGGCATTGTACTTTTCCCTACTTCTTTTATCAGTTCTTTTGCTAATAGTTTTCTTAGTGGGTAGATTGATCCCACTCCTCTTAATTCTTCTATCTCCACTCTTGTAATTGGTTGGTTATAAGCTATTATTGCTAGAGTTTCTAAAGAGGCTTGAGTTAACAAGTTGTCATTTTCGTTATCTAGTAATTTTTTGTAATATTCTTTATGTTCTTTTTTGGTTGTTAACTTGAATGAATCTCCTAAATATGAAATTCTAATTCCTCGATCTTCTTTATCATATTGAGCTTTTAATTCTTTTAATAATTTTTTTGTTTCTTCAACATTTATTTCTAATAGATCGCATATTTGATTTATAGTAAGCCCTTCATCACCTACAACAAATAATAATCCTTCAATTATACCTAATTTATTCATGATGATTCCTTTCAATTATTATTGGGTCAAAATTAGAATTTTGTTTAATTAATATTTCTTTGTTTTTACTCATCTCTAGTATCGCTAGAAATGTTACTACTACGTATTCTTTAGTTAGGATTTCAAATAACTTAATGAATTCTACCTTTTCTTCGTTTTTTAATATTTCTTTTATTTTACTAATTCTGTCTTTAATACTTATTTCTTTGTGAGTTATTTTGGTGTTTAGTGGTTTTCTTGTTATTAGTTTTTGTTGAAGATTTTGGAAAGCGTTTACTAATTCATCTATTGATAACTCTCCGTATTTAATTTCTTTTTTTTCTATATATTCATCTAATTTAGATGGTTCTCTTGTATAAATTTCATTTCTTTTATTTTCTAAATTTTTAAATTCTTTTGTAATATTTTTGTATATTTCATATTCGATTATTTTTCTTTTTAAATCATCTTCATCTACTATGTGGAATTCGTTATCTATTTCGTCTTCTTCGGCTGTTTTATTTATCAACATTCTACTTTTTAGATGAATTAATTCTGATGCCATTACTAAGTATTCTGATGCAATATCGATATTTAAAGATTCCATTTCTTTAATAAACTTTAAGTATTGCTCAATAATTATTTTTATATTTATTTCTGCTAGGTTCATTTTTGATGATTTTACTAGATGTAAAAGTAAATCTAGCGGACCTTCAAAGTCGTTGATTGTATAATTATTTTGCATTTAAACCACCCTATCTACAGTCGTAACCCATTGCTTCCATTTTAAAGTTTATTTCACCTGCTTTTGTTCCTTCTTTAAAATAGTAGTCATTTTTTATATCTGTTTGACTTAACCCTTTTAAAACGAATTCATTTTCCAATGTATATCCAGTGTCACTCTCTATTAATGATGAGTTAACGTTTGGAATAGTATTATAATATATATTTTCATCTTGGTGAATTAATAAACTATTTTGATAAATTTGTTCATCTAAACCTTTTATTACTGTTGTTGTCTGTGTATATTTATATAATACTTGTTCTTTAAATTTGTAGGCATATTCTACATTATTTCTATCACACATTAGCGTTTGTTCATCTAATATATCATAATTTAAAAATATTTCGTCGTAATCTGCTTCGTTTTTCACTGATAATTGGATATTTGTAATAGTATTATAATCTTTTGGTGCTAAAGCACTTATATTAACTGTGTTATTATCGCTAGTAGTAATTACTTTAATTCTTTTAACCCATTTATCACCTTCATATAATTCTATATATAAATTGTCACTATAACTAACTGTTGCATTTTCTTTACTTAGAGTGTAATCAATATATATATCATCATTTTTTTGATTAAACTCAATATTAGATACAGTAAAATATCCTAAAGTCAGTGAAGGATTTGTATCAAGCGATAGTATTTCTGTTGCGAAAATTTCTTCTTCGTTTACTGGTGTTTCTTTTACTTCTTCTTTGCCTAGGAATTTATTAATTTCTTCAGTTATTACTGGCAGAAAGAATAGTATACCTCCTAGTATTAAAAAAATAAATAACACTGCTATGGGTGAACTTTCTTTTTCTTTTGCTATTTTACCAACTACTATATCGCTATTTTTTGTAGCTTGTGTAGGTTGTGCTGGTTGCTCAATTACAGATGCTACAGTATTTAAAGGTGCTTGGTTTGTTATTTGTTCTTCTTTGATATCAACTTTATTCATATTTTCAGTTAAAAATCTAGGATTTACTTCTTCACCTTTAGTATTCGTTATTTTTTGTTCATTATTATTTTGTCCATTATATTCATTCATATTAACCACTTCAATTCTTTTGTTTAATTATATCAAAACTGGTATTGTTATTCAACCATAATAAAAAGTCGATATTAGTCGACTTAGTCTTTAGCTTCAAAAAATATCGTTAATAATGAAGCAAATATTATTGATGCTGTTATTCCTCCACCAGTAGTACTTAATATATTAGTAAACATTCCTAAAATTCCATTTTGATTATATCCTTCTAAGCAAGCTTTATATAATAAATTTCCAAAATTAGTAATTAGAACACTTGAACCTATTTTTGAAAATTCTACTAAATATTCGTATAATCCTAGAAAAGCTAGTATTGCTCCTGCTACGGTGAAAGCTGTTGTAATATGTCCGGTAGTTAGTTTGGTATTATCTAATATTATTTGACCTATCAAACATATTATACCTACTAATAAAAATGTATTTATATATATCACTTTGAAACCTCCAAACTTATTGCGTGAGAAATACTTGGGATTGTATTTTTTTGATTAACTAAATTTGGAGAATGAAGCGAACCTGTTGCTAGCAACAATATTTTTTTGTTTTTTTTATCTTTTAAAATAGTGTTAAATAGTATTAATGGTAGCGTTACTGGTCCACTTGAACCTGCTTTGACATCTTGCTCATCTTTATATATACAAGTTCCACAATCTAAATGTTTTTTTATTTTAATATTATTATGTTTTAATAATTCTAAGAATAGTTTTGATCCAACGGATCCTAAATCTCCTGTAACTATTAAATCATAATATGTTGCTTCTCTTTTTAAATCTTTTAAATGACTATTTAATGTTTCGTATGCAGCTGGTGCCATTACTGCGCCCATGTTATTTGCATCTTTGATACCATAGTCAGTTACTTTTCCAATTGTTGATGATTCTATTTTTATTTTGCTTTCTTCTTTTGATAAAATTGCTGCTACTGATGCTGTTGCTGTAAATGTTGTACATTCTTTTTTTGGAGCTCCGTATTCAATTGGATATCTAAATTGTTTTTCACTGTTTAGGTTGTGGCTACTTGTATATACTATTATTTTTTTTAATTTATTTAAGTTATTAGCACCTATTATCAAAGCTTCATTAAAACTTGCACAAGCTGAATATATACCTAGAAACGGAATGTTATATTTTGATGCTGTTACTGAAGATGTAGTTATTTGATTATTTAAATCTCCTGCTATTAATAAATCTACTTTTTCTTCTTTTAAATTTAGTCGTTTCAACAATCCATCTATAGCTGTTGTTTGCATTTTAACCTCAGCTTTTTCAAATGTTTTTTCTTCGAAATTCAGTGTTTCTGATGAATAATCATAATGTTTAATATTCCCTTTTTTTTCGTATGGACCTATTACTGAATATAAATCATTTATGTATACGTTTTTATATTTAAAACTAGACATTTAATACTACCTTTACTACTGTTAGTAAAAATCCACTGATGATTCCATATATTATTACGCTTCCTGCTAACTTAAACAAATTACTACCTAAACCTGTAATCATTCCATCTTTTTTATAATCTAGTGCACTTGATGTGACTGAATGAGCGAATCCACTCGTTGGAATTATAAATCCACATTGGGCTTTTTTTACATATCTATCAAAAAAACCAAGTGCAGTTAGTAAACTGCTAATGAATATTAAAATTATTATTGTCCATATCGTTGAATCTTGGTTTGAGATTCCCAATAATTTTAATAAATCATATATTAATTGACATATTATTCCTACTAATCCCCCACCTAGAAAAGCATATAATCCATTTCTAATTCTTTTTTCTTTTGGTGTGGTTTTTTTTACAAGTTTTTGATATTCTGTTTTATCCATAATAAAACCTCCATTACTATTATGAAGGGTTTATATTTATTTATTCATTATTGTGTTAAGAATTGATACATTTTGTTTGTTGCTTGTTTTTCTCTTCTTGAAACTTTCACTTGAGATATTCCTAATACTTTGGCTACTTCTTTTTGGGTATAATCTTGATAATATCTATAATCAATTATTTGTTTTTCTTCATCTGATAGAACTTGATAAGATTCATCAATAATTATTTTTTTGTTATCATGAATTGTACTATCACTTATTACTTCATGAAGATTTATTTCTTGATCGTAATCTAAACTCATTATTTTATTTGAGCTATTTATAGCATTATTAACTTTTTCTTCGTCTATTTCTAAATATAGTGCTATATCAGTATTAGTTGGTATATATCCTAGTTTTTGGGTTAAATACATTTTTGTTTCTTCGATAGTTTTTCTTAATTTTAAGATATCTCTACTTATTTTTATCATGTTATTATTTACTGCTAAGTTATACATTTCTCCAAATATATAATCACAAGCATAAGTGCTGAATTTTGTTTCATAACTATCAACGTAATTATTAGCTGCTTTTATTAAACCTATTGCCCCTACTTGATAAAGATCGTCTTTATCTATATTTTTAAACTTAGAGGCCATCTTATATATTAAACCTTCATTATTTAAGATTATCTTTTCATAATCCATTTTTATCACCTGTCTTAATGAATATAGTACAGTTTTAATATTATTTATACTCTTTCGACAAATGTTCTAATAATATATAAAAAATAGAGTATTTCTACTCTATTATATCTATAGTGTATGGATTATTTATTGTTCCTTCTCCACTTACTGTTGCTTCGTTAATTATATTTATTACTGGTTTAGTTGCTAATAAGTAATTAACAGGTAGTTCAGCTATATTACCATATATATTCATTATATACATATATGATACGTTATACGAGTATTTTGATGGAGAACTTGTGTAGAAAGCTATATTATTATCTAAATATGTTGATGAGTTATCTATTGATAACATTACTTCATCTACACTTAATAGTCCTATATTGTATTCATCTTTATGACATGTTAGTGATGGGGTGTTTTTATTTACTCTGTCGCTACTTATGTAGTAGTCTGTACCGTATTGGTTTATTTTTTCAATTGGCGTTAAATCGTTACAGTAATTTCCTTCACTAATGTATTGTTCTACTCCAGATAATGTTTCTTTATACCAATCATCTAGTTGAGTTTTTATAATACTAGATACGTTTTTTTCATCATTGACATAGACATAGCCTAAGTACATTTCTTTATTTGAATATGTGTTAAAAGATGATGCTGGAAGCTCACTATCTAGCACTAGCCTTACTGTACCATCTCCGTTAACTCTCACTATTCTCCATAATTGGTTTGCAAATGATACATAGTTATTTTCAACAAGACCACTATAGTAATAACTTACTCCTTCATTATCCATTGTTGAAAATAAGTTATTTGATGATATTATTGTTTCTTTAAATATTGGTTTTATAAAAGTTTTTTCTGATGTAACTTCAATTGTACCAGTAAAAGTTTGTTCTGCTACTGAACTATTAGTATCTAACCATAGTCTTAGGTTAAATCTGGATATATCATTACTAGCTATTTTAATAACACCTAATATTTTTGAAGAATTATATGTTTCATTTTTGTTACTTGCACTGTTTGAAAGCGATTTATAAAGTGTTGAGTCTAATTCATAGTTTCCTGATATATTTAATTTTATATTATTTTCGTTTTCATCTAATGACTGATTATTTAATCTAATTTCTACTTCTTGTTCTTCTTGACATTTATTTTCAATTGATATTGTAAAGGGATCAGTTATTTTTCCGTAGTCATCATTAGATATTGAAAGTTCTTTTTCGATAAATTCGTGCTCATATATTACTGTTAGACAAGAGGTTTCGTAACTATAAAATGTTGTATTATCATTGATACCATTGTATATTCCGTAACTAGTACTTATTACTAAAGTTAGGATTATTAGGGCAGCAATTATTATTATTGGCAACTTATATTTCAATTTCATTTTCTACCCTACCTTACTATAATTTAACTATACACTAACAAAAAAAATATGTCAACAATATGACATATTTTTTGTATATTTTTTTAGTTTACATTTAATTTAATACTACATTATGAAGGTTGTTTGGATTTATGTGTGTAGATTGATATTGTGTTGTTAAGAAATTAGTATTTTTTATATTAATTGTTTGAGCTGTAGCATCATTTATTTCTATATTATATAGTAAACTATTTGGATTTAAATTAGTTGCATTAATTTTATTATTATTTATTGATATATTATGATTATTTAGCAATATGTCGTTTATGTAGACGTATGTGGATGTATGGTTATTTGCTACTTCATCATAGTTGTAATTGATGGTATTATTTTCTATGGTTGTATCTTTTGTTACATCTACCCAAGCCATATCAATTATGTTAGTTATATTACCATTTACTGTTATTGTATTATTATTAGCATTCACTACTCTTTTAAACATTTGCTCTACATTACCATTTATTGTAATATTATTTCCTACTAAGTTATCAACTTCATAGAATAGGAATCTTACATCAGTATCAATGATTATTTCATTATCAATAACATTATTTCCTTCTATAACTTTTTGTCCTGTTAAACCTGTACCAAACGGAGTTTTTACATGAATTATATTATTGTTTACTGATTTTGCATTTCCGTTTATTACTGCTCCATTGCTATCTTGTAATTCTTTAGTAAATGTTAAGTTGTTATTACTTATTATAACGTCACTATCTTCTTTAACATATAACAATGCACCTTTTGCTATTACATCAACTGTATTATTATCAAATAAAATGTTTTCCATTTCTGTTGGGAATGCTGTTCCAAATGAGAAAGCCATTACGCTACTTGTTGCATTCTTTTTTGAAGATTTGAATTCGTTATTTATAATTTCAATATTTTTGATAGTTCCAGAAAATACTGCTAGATGTTCATCGTGGCTTATTTTATCTACATAATTATTACTAAATACTAAACCGCCACTTTCTTTATTTTCTTCATCTCTGATCCAGATACTTCCTCCTGCTTCTTGGTCACAATAATTTAATATTTCGTTGTTGTCTACTATTACATTTTCCCAACTTGCATTTAAATCAATATTTGTTGTTTCTTTGGAATCAGGGGCAATGTATAACCTACTATCAGTAATAGTTATATATCTACTATTAGTTACTACTATTTGATTTGTAACTCCAACCATTATTTTTTTCATTCTTGTTTCAATATTCATATTTACTAAGTCAATATTTGTTGATCCCCAAATTTGAAGAAAGTGAGAACTAGAATAAGACTCTATATAATTATCATCATAGTAAATTATATTATCTTTTCCATCAAGTACGATATTAGCTCTAGTATTCATTGTTAATTCTTTATCCATTCTGTATTCGCCTGTTTCTAGGTAAATATATTCGTATCCTGAATAGATAGCTTTTGAGAATGCACCAGAATCGTCTGTTTGGCTGTCTCCCATCGCTCCGAATTGGTTAATAGAAATTCCATTTCCAGTGTTAAGTAAAATCGCATACATTCCATTTGCTAATCTTACTGTTTCTATATCTCTATATATAATACTTGGATATTTTTCTACTACTGTATAATATGATGCTCCTTTGTTGTTATTTTCATAAAAACTAGTAGTTTTTATGATATCACCAGCTTGCGATTCTGTTTCAGCCAACATCTTAGCATACGATGAAACTTCTTTTGTGACTACAGGTATATAACTTACATCATTGTTTCCTGATTTATATCTTGTATAGTATGTTTCAATATCGTTACCTTGAATATTTACTTGTTGGTTACTTTCTAGTGACTTATATACATATAAGTAACTACTTTTATTTATATTTGTTCCTGTTACATTATTGTTTTCAATTGTAATTTCATTATTTTGTTGGTTATTGTTTTCTATTTGTATCAGTCTTGAGATTTGATCGTTTGTAGTTTCATCATAAGTATTAATGATATTATTATCATTTATATTTATATTTTTACTTAGTGTCATATTTTCTATGGAGAAAATATTGTTAGTTTTATTATTTAATGTAACTTCATTATTTGATATTTTTCCTACATTATTAAATACTTTATTATTAATTGAGTTAATTACTAAGGTATTATTATCTATTGAACTATTTATATCTAATGCGAATATGTTAATAGCATTACTTGAAGAAATTTCAATGTTGTTTGAGTTAATATTTATTGAGTTTCCATCAAATGCATTAATCATTTCAGTTCCATTATTTATATATTTTATTGTGTTATTTTCTAAAGTTGTATTTAATGATCTATTAGTTTTTATTAATGAGTTGGATGTCGTTATTTGAATAGTATTATTCATTAATTTTATATTTTCACTATCATTTATATTTATTGGAAGTTCTTGACCTTCTGTTTTTGTTAGTTTGATATTAGAAATATTTAATCCTTTTGAATTGTTAATATTTATGATTGAATTATCAAGGATTAATTCAGTGTTATCACCTATTATATTTATGTTGTTTTGTTCATTTATAGTAATAGAATTTTCTAATAAGTATTTATTTTCTAATAAGTTTAGATTTGTACTTTTTTGGTTTAGAAATAACTCTATTGCTTTTGAATCATCTTTAACACCATCACCAACTGCACCAAATTGCATTGGATTAGTTGTTACATTTTTATCAGAGTATACTGCGTATAGTCCATTGCTTAATGTTATTTTACTTGGATCATTTGAAGTTTTTACTATTTCATAGATTGCTTGTCCTATTCCTTCATTGTAGTATCCTAGTGTTGTTATTGTTTGACCCTCTACTAGTGATTGATTATTGATCATTTCTTCTACATTGTTAACAGTCTTCTCAGCTGGTGGTTGTTCCTGATCATTATCATCTTGGTTATTGTCATTATTATTGTTATCATTATTATCATTGTTGTTATCATTATTGTCTTGGTTGTTATCATTATTGTCTTGGTTGTTATCATTATTATCATTGTTGTTATCATTATTGTCTTGGTTGTTATCGTTATTATCTTGGTTATTGTCCCCTTGATTATCATCATCTAGATTGTCATTGTCGTTTTGGTTACTGTCTCCTTGATTATCATCATTATTATTTTGGTTGTCATCATTTTGATTATCATCGTTATTATCTTGGTTGTCATCGTTATTATCTTGATTGTCATCGTTATTATCTTGGTTGTCATCGTTTTGATTGTCATCGTTTTGATTGTCATTTTTATCTTGATCAGTTGTTTGGTTACTATTATTTTGATCATTACTTTTAGTTGTTATATTGTAATTTATAAAGACAATTGATGTTATTGCTATAATTACTAATATAATTACTATTATTATTTTTTTCTTGTTATCTATCATATTATCTTAAAACTCTTCCTTAATTGTTATATTTGTTGAAATAGTTCTTTCTACTGCTGACACTTCGTATGAATATTCATCTTCCCATGATCGATATGTAACTGTTACTGTTTCATTTGGTTGAATTGTATATGTTGTTGTTGAGTAAGTTTTTACTCCTTTACTAGATGTGCTAGTTAAGGAACTTAATAAATATATATTATCATTCAACCCTATTTTAACTTTATTTGTTTCAACGTTTGTGATGTAATTTAATACTATATTTACTACATAGTTAGCTTCGGTACTACAATTGTTTTTTATTTCTATTTGTTGTCCTTCACTTTTTAATGCTGATTCGTCGCTTTGTGGTAGTAAACCAATAGTTTCTACTTTCACTTGGTTGGCATCACCTAGGTTTGTACTTATACAATTTCCGTCTTCATTAGTAGCTTTTTCCGAATATGAATTAGCTATATATATTCCCAAAAAAATTACTAGTATTGTTGTTATTGTTATTATTATTTTTATTTTCATTATGTTACTCCTTATATAATATTATCATAATTGCAATAACCCTTCAACGAAAAAATGAAAATAAAAAAAATTGTTTTTGACAATTTTTTTAGTTTAATACTTCTTTTAATAATTTTATTGCTTCTTGTACACTTTCTTCATTTGGTTCCATTATATACAATTCTTGTGTTCCATAGTTTGGTATTATTGCACTTGAATCGTATCCTTCTAATGAATTAGAAGTTATTTTCCAACTTGAGTTATTATCTAGTTGATTCTTTATATAATTTGTTATTAAATCGTTGGGTATATTGGTGATAAATGAATTACTTAAAGTGTCTAAGAATGATGAATATTTAATTAAAATTGCAGGATTTATCGCTGCATTAAATGTTCCTTCTAATACATTAAATTGATTTTCTATTCTTGTTCGGTCTCCTCCTGTAAAGCTTTTTCTTTCTCGAGAAAAAGCTAGAGCTTTGTGACCATCCATTTCGTTCATTCCTTTTTTTATAGTGTAATTAACATTATCTGAACTTATTGTTAAATTATAATCTGAGTAGACTTCTATTGGACCAATAGCATTTATAATATCTATTACAGAGTTAAAGTTAATTTTGATGTAGTAATCTATTTCTATATCTAATAAGTTTTCTACGGAATTTGTTAATGTATTAATACCTTTTACTCCAATATGAGTTAATTTATCTTTAGTAGCAGATCCGTCAACTTCTATGTAATAATCTCTTGGAAATGATGTTACTAGTATTTCATTAGTACTTGGATTGATACTTATTAACATATTTACATCACTTCTTGTAGTTAATGATAAGTTATTGTAATTATCTGCGCCGCTTAGATATATGTTTATTGGAGAGTTAATATTTTTATTTTCTTCGTTGTCTTCAATATAAATTATAATATCAAATTGGTATATTGTTGTTATACTTGTTTCTATTGATGGGTCTAGTTCGATTAATAAATTTAATACTGTTGTTTCAATTAGTATTGCATCTACTGTTTTTGATTCTAGATTTGTTATTATACTACTTAAATCTTCTATCACTACTTTTTGAAAGTTAATTTCTTTTTCTAGTTTTTCAATAGCTTCTTGGTACTCTTCTGCTCCATTATATATTCCAATAGAAGAATCATTGTAGTTAGTTAGTTCATCGGAAGAGCTTTTTAGTGCTATTAATGAGTAATTATTCGTTACTTCTGTAAGACCAAAGTTATTAAAGAAGTTTAGAGTACTAAATAAATAAAAATTTATTGCTATTAATATTACTATTGATAAGATAGACATTGTTTTAAAAGTTTTTTGTTTTTTACTTTTTACTAACTTATATATTAAGAATATATCTATTATACTTAAAATTGAAGTTATTCCTAAAAAGTATTTTAAAGGAATTAAACTTAAAATATATAGTAGTCCTAGTGTTGATAGTGTAAAGATAACTATTAATATAATTATAGCTAAATTTAATTTATTTTTTTTCATATTATCACCTATTTGTGCCTTTGTTGATGTTATCTTATCAAATTAGTTATAAAATAGCAACGTTGCAATATTTTATTAATAGTTGTATACTTTTTTTAGGTGATAATTTTATGAATAAAAGAGCTTTATTAATTATCTTAGTAGTGGTGATTAATTGTATACTTATGGGGATTGTTGATGCTGTTATTGTGCCTCATTATTTTATTAAATCTTTAATTAAATTATTTTTATTTCTAGTGGGACCTATAATTACTTTTATTATTTATAAGGATATAGAATATAAAAGTATTTTAAAAATTAATAAAAAATGTATCCTAAAATCGTTAGGATTGGGGATATCTATTTTTATTTTTATTTTAGTGTCTTATTTTATACTAGGTAATATTTTTGATTTATCTAATATTACTAATTCATTAACTAATGATATTGGTGTTAATATTGATAATTATTTATATGTTTCTATTTATATATCAATAGTTAATTCTTTTTTGGAAGAGTTTTTCTTTAGAGGTTTTTCTTTTTTAATTTTAAAGAAATATAGTTCTTTTAGATTATCTTTGTTTTT
Source organism: uncultured Muribaculaceae bacterium (assembly GCA_964370475.1). Classification (GTDB taxonomy): domain Bacteria; phylum Bacillota_I; class Bacilli_A; order RF39; family UBA660; genus CAYJCL01. The sequence goes on from CAYJJI010000003.1 coordinate 26,085, forward strand.
TAGTTCTATTACTTTTTCTTTATATCATATTGCTATAATGATAAGTTGGTTTAATATATGGACTTTATTGCTTTTAATAGTTGTATTATTTATAGGTGGATTAATATTTAATTATATTAATCTTAAATATGAAAATATATATAGTTCTTGGTTAGTTCATATGTTTGCTAATATTGCTATTAATATATTAGGATTTATTTTATTTTTAAATTAATACTTTCCACCAGTTAATTCTTTTAGTACTTTGATCATACTTTCTAAGTATGATCTTTTTGTAATATTTTCTTTTATAGTTATTGGAATTTCATCTATTACTTCACCTTCGTGAATTAATTTTATTAAACCTACTTCATCTCCATAATTTAATGGAGCTTTGTTATTTGTTATAATTATTTCTTTTTCATATTTGACTATTTTATCTGTTACTTTTAATAGTTCAGTTATATCTTCTTTTACTATTAATGTTCCGTAATCTAAGTTACCTTTTTCTATTTTTATATTACCTAGTTGAGTGTTTTGGGGATATATTATATTCAATTTGTAGTTGTTAAATCCATAATCTAGTAGCGATGTAGTATCGTAACTTCTTAATTCACTTGTTTGGGAACCCATTACTACACTTATGTATCTTATACTATTTTTCATAGCTGTTGTTGTAATACAGTAGCCGGCTTCTGCTGTGTATCCGGTTTTTAAACCGTCAACCCCTTCATAGTATCTTACTAACTTATTGGTATTTACTAACCACATTTTACTGCCATCATCTCTGATTAATTCATCTTCGTATATCTTAGTGTAATTTAATATTGTTTCATATTTTATTAACTCTTTGGCTATTATTGACATATCATGAGCTGTTGAATAATGTCCTTCTTCGTCTAATCCGTGAGCATTTTTAAATTGTGTATTTTTCAATCCAAGTGATGCTACTTTTGCATTCATCATTTTTACAAATTCTTCTTCTGTTCCACCTATTTTTTCTGCAAGAGCAACTGATGCATCATTTGCACTAGCTATTGATACTCCTTTTAACAATTCATTTACTGTTAATTTTGTTCCACTTTCTAAAAACAATTGGCTTCCTCCCATTGATTGGGCATTATCGGATATATGAACTTCATCTGTGTAATCTAAATTTCCTTCGTAAATTGTTTCCATAACTAATAATAGAGTCATTATTTTAGTCATTGATGCTGGCGCTAGTTTTTCATGAATGTTTTTTTGATATAATACTTTTCCTGTTGAATATTCCATTAATATAGCTGATTTTGAATTTGGAGTTAGATCTGTTGCTGATATTTTTGGGATAAATAAAAATATTGATAATAATATAAATATTTTTTTCATAGTTTCACCTCTAATAAAGGTATATGTTACTTGATATAATTTATAACTTTTATGCTTTTATTGTATTTAATAATTACATTACTTGTGTTATACTAATTAATATAGAAGGAGTAAAATATGGAAAATGAAAATTTGGGTGGAAGTGTCCCAAAACAAGATGAAATTGTTGTACAACCGGAAATAGTTACTATGGATAGTTCTGTTAGTCCTGTTGTTAATGAACCTATTGTTGATAATACACTTAATAATGATGGCTCTTATATTAAGCCGAAAAAGAAGATGTCAAAATTATTTCTAATTATTGGTATTGTTCTAACTGTTCTAATTGCTGGAGGTGGTATTACTTATTACGCGCTTACTAGTAATTCTAAACAACTGTATAAAACAGTTTTAGATGTTAAGACTGGGGATTTAGTTGAATTTTTAGAAGATATCAACAAGTATATGATTGAAGTTGATATGAATGAAGATACTTTTATCTTTGAGGGAGATATGAGTGTTGATAGTAATTTAGATCAGTTATCTGATTATGAAAATTATACATATGATTATAAACTTGGACTTAATTTAAGTGATTTTGATGCTTATATGGAGCTTGGAGTTAAAGATAGTTCTGATATAGCTCGTGTTAAATTAGATTATACTGATGAAAGTTTCTTAGTTGAGTCTAGTGAAATATTTAATGAGGTTTTTGAAGTTATGTTCTCTGACTTAGGACTTGATGTTGATATGAGTGTTATAGAGAATATGAATTTCGAATCAATTACTTTTGATGAATCTATTTATATTATTGAAAAAACTACTGAGTTCTTTGGAGATTCTCTTGATGAAGATGAGTTTGAAAAGAAAGATGGAAGTATCAGAGTCAATGGTGAAAAAATAGATGTTACTAAACATGTTTATACAATTGATAATAAAACTATGCAAAATATGACTGTAAGTATTTTAAAAGCCATGTTAGATGATGATAAGTATTTAGAAATTATCGAAAAAGCTTTTGCATCTACTTACGAAGTATATGCTTCTCAAAATAATATGGATAGTGAATTTGACATTAACGAGGTAATTGAAAGTTTAATTGATAGTGTTGAAAATACTGATGCTGTTGGAGAAGAAGAAATAGAAATAATATTACATACTCATGGTATTTTTAATACTGTAGTTGGTATTTCTGTAGAAATTAATAATGAAGAGTTGTTATTATATACTGAAAAAGATGAACAAGTAGGTTTCTTTATTTTAGAAGAACAATTAGAAATATTTGGAGATGTTGAAAAAAATAAACTAAATCTTGAAGTTAAAAGTTCATTAGCTGAATTTGATAAGTTTGATGTTGAACTAAAATATGGTGATGGTGAATATGGAATTAAAATTGATTATGCACTGGATTCTACTGAAGCTGTTTTAGATTCTACAGTAAAATTATCTAAAGATAATGATGATAAAATGAGTGTTACTTTAACAATGAGTGCTAGCTTAAATGATAGTTACGATGATATTGAATTAAATATTAATACTAATACTTCTTTATCAGTTGTTGATAAATTGCCTGAATTAAGTGACGGTGTTAATATTAATAACCTTAGTGAAGATGATATTAATACTATTACTTCTAATGTATTAGAACTAATGGAAACAGAACCAATTAAATCATTTATTGAAGATTTTGCTGATATTGCATCATCAAATGGATTTGAATTTGATGATGAATCATTAAACGGATCAGATAATGACTCTTTTGGTGATTTAAATGATGATATTGTACCTCAAGATACTAGTTATAGTAATATTAAAGAAATTACTTATGATGATATATTTTTAACTAGTTATTATCCTGATGAAATGATTTTATTAATAAGTTCTACTGGATGTAAATTTTGTGATGAAATTAAACCCGAACTTAATGAAGCAATGATAGAACTTGGAAAAGAAGCTTGGGTAATTGAAGTTGATAAATTAGATAGTTATGATGCTGATTGGTTAGAATTTGATTTTCCTTATTCTGGTACACCAACTATGTATCATGTTGTTAATAAAGATACTAGTAAATCTATGTCTGGAAGTACAGATAAACAAACTATTATCGACTGGATTAATAAATAAGAAGTTTTACTTCTTTTTTTATGCTATAAAAAAAAGTGCTATTTAGCACTTTCTTTTTTTGTTTTTTCTTCTTTTGGTTCTGGTTTTGGTAATGCTTCTTTTCTTGAAAGATTTAGTCTTCCTCTATTATCATTTCCTAATGATTTTACTATTATTTCATCACCAATGTTTACTATATCTTTAGTTTTATTTACTCTTTCATGAGCCAAGTGAGATATATGAACTAATCCTTCACATCCAGGCCATAGTTCTACGAAACATCCAAAATCTTCAATTTTTATTACTTTACCAGAGTATAATTCTCCTGGTATTACTTCTCTTACTACTGCTTCAATCATATCTTTAGTTTTTTCAATTACTGCCATATCATAGTGATATATCAATACTCTTCCGTCATCTTCTAAATCTACTTTTACTGCATCTTTATCATTAACACTGATTACGTTTGAAGCTTCTTGAATGATTTTAGTAATCATTTCTCCACCACGACCAATTACGTCTTTGATTTTTTCTGGGTCTATTTGCATTGTAACTGTTTTTGGAGCATATGGACTTAGTTCTGCTCTTGGTTCTTTAATTACTTTGCTCATCATCTTTAATATTTCTAAACGAGCTACTTTAGCTTGTTCTAAAGCTTCTTTTAGAATCTTTTTAGTAACTCCTTTAATTTTAATATCCATTTGAAGTGCTGTTATACCGTTATGTGTTCCAGCTACTTTGAAGTCCATATCACCCATATGATCTTCTAATCCTTGAATATCTGTTAAGATTGTATATTTTTTTCCATTTTGAATTAATCCCATTGCAATACCTGCAACTGGAGATTTTAATGGAACACCTGCTGCCATTAAACTTAGACAACCTGCACATATTGTTGCTTGTGAACTTGATCCATTACTCTCTAGAATTTCACTTACAACTCTTATAGTATATGGGAATTCTTCTTCTGTAGGGATTACAGCTGATAATGCTTTTTCTCCTAACATTCCGTGTCCGATTTCTCTTCTACCTGGCGCTCCATATCTTCCAGTTTCTCCTACTGAATATTGTGGAAAGTTGTAATGTAACATAAATCTTTTTGTATCTTCTAGACCTAGTCCATCTAATATTTGATGTTCCCCTAAAGCTCCAAGTGTTGTTACTGCTAAACTTTGAGTTTCTCCTCTTGTAAATACAGCGGAACCATGTGTTCTTGGTAATAAATCTATATATCCTGATAAATCTCTTATTTCATCCATTTTTCTACCATCAGGTCTTATTTTTTTATCGGTAATTAATCTTCTAACTTCGTTAGCTTCAATATTATGAACGATTTTTTTAACTTGTTTAATTGCGTTATCGAAATCATCTCTTGATGCATATACTTCAGTAAAGTTTGTAATTGCTTTTTCTTTTACTTCATCTATTGCTTCATATTTTTTTAGTTTGTTTTTAATTTGAATAGCTGCAATCATATCTTTTGTTGAGAATTCTTCGACATCTTTAACGATTTCTTCGTCAAATTTTGCTAATTCAACTTCAACTTTTTCTTCTCCGCAATCAGCTATAATACTTTCTTGAAATTCACATAATTTTATGATATTTTCATGCCCAAACATTAACGCTTTTAACATATCTTCTTCAGATAATTCTTTTGATCCTGCTTCTACCATACATATTGCATCTTTAGTTCCAGCAACTGTAAGTGATAGCACTGATTGTTCCATTTGTTCTGCTGTTGGATTTATTATTAGTTCTTTACCTATTTTCCCAACTACTACACCAGCTACTGGTCCATCAAATGGAATATTACTTATACCAAGAGCTAGTGAAGTACCAAATAAAGCTGCCATTTCTGGTGCATTATCTTGTTCTACAGATAGTACTGTATTAATTACTTGTACTTCATTTCTAAAGTTTTCATCAAACATTGGTCTGATAGGACGATCTATTAGTCTTGCAGCAAGTGTTGCTGCATCTGTAGGTCTTCCTTCTCTTTTAATAAATCCACCTGGAATTTTTCCAACACTATATAATTTTTCTTGATATACAACTGTTAAAGGAAAGAAATCTTGTGTAATAGCATTCTTACCCATTACTGCAGCAGTTAATACTACTGTGTCACCAAATCTTGTTAAAACAGAACCGTTTGCTTGTTTTGCTAGTTCTTTAGTTTCTATAACTATTTTTCTTCCAGCAAAATCTAATTCATAAGTTTTTTTCATTTTTACCTCTATTCTATCTTAAAAAAAGACACTTAAAATCAAGTGCCTATTTTCTTAAATTCAATGCTTTAATTAATTCACGATAAGCAACTACATCATTATTTTTCAAATAATTTAGTAAGCTTTTTCTCTTACCAACTTTCATTAATAAACCACGTTTAGAATGATAGTCATGAGTGTGAACTTTTAAATGTTCAGTTAAGTCGTTAATTTCTGCAGTTAAGATTGCAACTTGTACTTCAGTTTTACCACTGTTTTTTGCATCTTTACCAAAAGTTTTAACCAACTCAGCTTTTGTTTCTTTTGTTATAGCCATAATTATAGCTCCTTTCTTATTTATTATCTATTTGATCCTAGTAGTGATTTGAAAGGTATATCAAAACCAAGAACAAATGTCTTACATAGTATATAATACTTCTCTGTTAAATGCAAGTAGTTTCATCATTATTCTGTATTATTAAATACTTTTAGGCTCTTTTAAGTTCTTTTTGTTTTTCTATACCTGGTATTGTATTTTTATGATTTAATTTTATTATGTATTCATTATCTAATAATTGTTCTAAATAGTTTTGATTACATTTAATAAATGATCCGTTATCAAATAATATTGTGTAAGTTGTATTTTCGATGTTTGATAAATCAGATTTGTTATAACTAATTATTACTCCTGATTGAGTTGTTGTATATACTGAGTTGAATCTCATTTTTTTATTATCAACACAGAAAAATAATATTTTAAATATTGATAGAAATGTTAAACCATTGAAATCGTAATTGGTAAATAGTTCTATTATGTCTTCTGGAGTAGAATTTTTGTTAATATATTTTTTTATGTAATTATTAAAATCTAAGTAGACCTTTTCTATCTTGTTAAAATCTGATGTTACTTCTGTTAGTTTTTCTATAAATAAATTTTCTAAGTAATCATATTCTTCTTCATATTCTAAGCCTGTAATTTCTCGGTTTATTTTTTGATTTACTAAGTCACCGTAGTAGATATTATCTATTGGATCAACTACTATACCTATACCTTCTACATAATAAGATAAGTAAGTATGTTCTTCATATGAATTATCAAATGTTAATCCTTGTAACGTTGAATCTACCCCAATAGTTTCTAGTAACTTTGCATATATTATTGCGAAATTATAGCAATTTACATTAGGATTTCCTAAAGATATTTCTGGATATATACTCAAATTCTCTATATCTTCTGAATATGAAATATCATTTCTAAATATATGTGTATCTATATTATAGTTTAATATTAAACACAGTTTTTTGTAAATATAAATAGAGCTTTTTAGTTTGCCATAATTTGATGGTATGTTTTTTATAACTTCATGAACAAAGTTTTCATTTAATTTTATTTTATTTAAATAATTATTATCATGAATTGTTTCTTCTCTTAATTGACTCAACAACTTTGATTTATTTACTGAGACGTTGAAAATTTTTGTTGATAAGTTCCATATTGCTTGTTTTGATTCATTTGCATCTTGATGACTTAATTTAATTTTTATTATTTTGTTTTGTTTTGGACTATTTGATAAGTTAAATAAGTTTGCTATTTCTATTAGATTAAATTGATATTGTTTATTATTTATTGTTGTATTATATTTTCCACTAAATAGTGCATCATAATCTTCTTCTGATATGGTTTTGCTTATACTAACTAAGCATGTATCTTTAATATCTATTGATATATCTTCAGAGTTAATAATATATAATATTAATCCTATTGGGTCTATTCGATACATAATATTATGATGTTTTAAATATATATCATTTTCTAAATAGATATTATCTATTATGTCCATAAATTCATTAGTTTTTTCTAATATATGATCCAATAACATTTGATGATATATTCCTTTGTTATATAATAATTCTAATGATGAATTTAATGATTCATCATTTATTATTATTTCTAATTTATCCCCCATTTTACCCCCATTGTTTATTTTCTAAACATTAATTTAATTCTTGCTACATCTACATCTTTTGTATATAAAGCTATATATTTATTTTGATATGTATATATTACTTCTTGGTTATTAAAGTTAATAATCATTTTTTGTCCGTTTTTGACTTTAAAATATTCTTCTTCTGTTAGTTCTTTTTTTTCGTAGTTTTTAAATATTTCTTGATGAGTCAACTCTTGGTAGTTGTTATTTAAAATATTATCTAATTCATTAGAATTTTCTATATTAAAATCTCCTTGTTTAGTTCTTATTAAATCTGACATTGTTCCTACTGTATTTAGTTTTTCACAAATATCTTCAATTAAACTTCTTATGTACGTTCCTTTTGATACTGTTACTTTAAATGAGAATGTATCTTTATCATAATCAATTAATGATATTTGAGATACTTCTATTTCCCTTTTAGGAAGTTCTACTATTTCATTATTTCTGGCATATTCATATAATTTTTTACCATTTATTTTAACAGCAGAATATATTGGTACTGTTTGAATTGATTTACCCATAAATAAATTTATTACTTTCACCAATTTTTCTTCATTAAAGTTATAATCTTTTTCTTCAATTATGTTACCGGTTATATCTCCGGTATCGGTTTTTATACCTACTTTTACTTTAGCGATATATTCTTTGTTTTTTGACGTAATAATATCTACAAGTTTAGTGTCATTGTCAATACATACAATAAGGACACCCGAAGCCATTGGGTCCAATGTTCCAGTGTGTCCTACTTTTTTTGTATTGAAATGTTTACTTATAATATTAACCACATCTCTTGATGTCATATTTGGTTTTTTGTAAACATTTAGTACCATATTATTCTCCTTGATGAATCTTAGAGATAATAGTTTCTATTTTTTGACCTTCTGCAATAGAATTATCATATTTAAAAACTAATTTTGGAGTGTGTCTTAGTTCGACTTTTTGTGATAAGTGACCTCTTAAGTATTTCGAAGTATTATCATTAAGTTCACGCTCTAATTCTTCTTGAGTTTTATCTAATAGTGATGTGAAGAACACTTTACAATATGATAAGTCATTTGAAACTTCACAATCAGTAATAGTAATATTTTTTAATAATTCATCTGAAGTTTCGTTGATTATTATCTCAAATAAGCAACGATTTATTTCAGCTGATATTCTTTTTTGTTTTACTTGATTCATCTTTTTACCTCAACTATTTCATAAGCTTCGATGATATCTCCTTCTTTGATGTCTGAATAACTTTCTAGTGTTATACCACATTCAAAGCCTTTTTTAACTTCTTTAACTGTGTCTTTTTCTCTTTGTACTGATGATATTTTTCCTTCATGGATAATTACTCCATCTCTTATTAAACGCATTTTAGCATTATTTTTAATTATACCATCTGTAATGTAAGAACCTGCAATTTGTCCTACTTTAGAGAACTTGAATATTTTTCTTATTTCAGCAGTTCCAAGATTTTTCTCTTCAAATTCCGGTTCTAATAAACCTTTCATTGCCATTTCCATTTCTTCAACTGCTTTATATATAATAGTATATAATCTTAAATCAACATTATATTCTTTTGCTATTTCTTTTGTTTTTGAATTTGGTACTACATTGAATCCAATTATTATTGCATCAGATGCATTTGCTAGTACTACGTCACTTTCTGTTATTGCACCGATTCCTGAACGAATTACTTTTACTTTAACTCCCTCAACATCAATTTTTTCTAATGCGTTTTTAACAGCTTCTTCAGATCCTCTAACATCAGCTTTTAAAACTACATTAACTTCTTTAACTCCACTATTTATTTTTGCAAATAAATCGTCTAGAGTTACTGATGTTTTTTTGAATTTATTTTCTTTTGCTAAATTTTCTCTTTTCATTGCAATGTTTTTTGCTTCTGTTTCAGTTTCGAAAGCCATAAATTTATCACCAGCAGATGGATTTCCATTAATACCTGTTATTTCAACTGGTGTTGATGGTCCAGCTTCTACAATAGATTCTCCAAGGTCATTTTTCAATGTTCTTACTTTTCCAGCGTATGTTCCAACTACAAGGGGATCACCTAATCTTAATGTCCCTGTTTGAATAATCATTGATACTACTCCACCAATGTTTTTATCAACTTTAGATTCTACTACTGTTCCTATTGCATAACGATTTTTATTTGATTTTAGTTCTAACATTTCACTTATTGTTGAAATTGTTTCTAACAATAAATCAATTCCTTCACCAGTTAGTGCTGATAAATTAACGAATGGTATTTTTCCACCCCAAGCTTCTGGAGTGATGTTTATTTCTGCCATTTCTGTTAATACCCTATCAACATTTGCATCTGGTTTATCAATTTTGTTTACTGCTACTATTATTGGAACATTTGCAGCTAGTGCATGTTCTACAGCTTCTTTTGTTTGTGGTTTAACACCATCATCAGCTGCTACTATTATTATTACTATATCCGTAATACTAGCTCCACGTGCTCTCATTTCAGTAAATGCTGCATGTCCTGGAGTATCTATAAAAGTGATTTTACTTTCTTTGTTTTCTACTTGGTAAGCTCCAATATGTTGTGTAATTCCTCCGAATTCTGTATCTACAACTTTACTTTCTCTTATTTTATCTAATAGAGATGTTTTACCGTGGTCAACGTGACCCATGATTGTTACTACTGGAGGACGATTTTCTAGATTTTCTTGATCATCAACAATTTCAAATTCTTCGAAATTTGAAATATCATTACTTTCTTCTTTTTTTAATACTTTATTGTATTCCATAGCTATAATACTAGCGTTTTCAAAATCTATTACTTGATTTAGGGCTACCATTAAACCTAGTCCCATTAATTTTTTAATTAAATCCATTCCTGAAATATCAAGCATTTCGGCTAAGTCTTGAACTGTTGTTCCTTCTTTATAGAAAACTACGTTTTCTTCTGTTTTATTACCTTGTAACTTTTCTTTGTTTTTGTACATTGCTTTTCTTTTACTTAGGTATTCTGCTTTGGAACTAACAATATCAGAACGTTTTTTTAATTTTTGTTTGCTAAGACTTCCACCTAGTTTTTCTAGTTCTTTATCTTCCATGATATCACTAACTACATCATCAATTTCATCTTCTGTGTCATATGAGCTAGTATCGTCTGCTTCTGTGTCAATTGTATTATCTAGTATAATAATATCATCCTCACTTAACATACTCTCTTTATTTTTGGCATCAATTCCTAGGTCTTGACATTTTTTAAGTATTTCAGCTACTGAAAGGTTACAATCTTGTGCATATTCATTAACGTTCATCATACTCCCACCTCTTTCTAATTATTTAATTTATCTATTATCTCTTCATATATTTCATTAGGTATTTCTGTTTCTAATATTTTATTTAATATTTTCTTTTGTTGAGCTTTTTTAATTACTTCTATATCTTTTTTTAAATAAGCTCCACGTCCATTACTTTTACCTGTTTCATCATATATGATTGTTCCTTCTGGTGTTCTAACTATTCTTAATAAATCTTTTTTTTCAAATGATTCTCTAGTTACTACACAAGTTCTTTTTGGTATCTTTTTCGGTTTCATTTTATTCACCTTGACTATTATTTATATCATCTAAAGTTTTGATATCTATTTTATATCTTGTAAGTTTAGATGCTAATCTAATATTTAATCCTTTTTTTCCTATAGCTAGTGCTAAGTTATCTTGATCAACTATTGCAAGAGCTTCTCTTTTCATTGGGTCAGTTACGTTTACTATAACGTTTTTAGCAGGACTTAGTGCATTCTTTATATATTCTGCTGGATCTTCACTATATGCTACTAAATCTACTTTTTCTCCATTTAATTCTTTTAAGATTCTTCCAATTCTTGAACCTTTTTCTCCAATACAAGCTCCAATTGGATCGATGTTATCTACAAGTGTTCCTACACTTACTTTACTACGAATTCCTGCTTCTCTAGCTACTCCATGAAGTAAGATAGTTCCTTCAGATAATTCTGGTATTTCAGATTCAAATAATCTTTTAACAAATCCGTAATGTTTTCTTGATAAAAGTATTAATGGTCCTTTTGGTCCTTCTTCAACTTTTTGTACATATACTTTTATACTTGATCCCATTTCTACTTTTTCATCTGGAATCATTTCTGTTTTAGGCAATATTCCTCTAGTTCTACCAAGATCAATGTAATAACTTCTTTGATCTTCCATAGCTAACATTCCTAATAACATTTCATCTTGTTTATCTGCAAATTCAGAAACAATACTATTTTTTTCTGCTTCTCTTATTTTTTGCATTAATACTTGTTTAGCTGTTCCTGCTGCTACTCTACCAAAATCTTTTGGTGTAACTTCTTTTTCAATTGTTTCTCCTACTTTGATTCCTTCTACTATTTCTTGAGCTTCTTCAACTAGGATTTGAGCATCAATATTGATTACTGGAGGAATATCTATGATATTTCCTTCTTCGTCAACAGTTTCATCACCTTCATCGATTTCATCTACTACTACAAGGTATGAAAATACTTTAATATCTCCTGTTTCCCTGTTAATATCTACTCTTACATTTGTTTTACTGTTAAAGTTTTTTTTGTAAGCTGTTGCTAGAGCAAGTTCCATTGCTTCAAATACTAGATCAGCTGAAATATTTTTTTCTTCTACTATGAAATTAACACCTTTAATAAAAGCGTCAGTATCCATTCCTGTTTTTTCTTCTTTTTTTGCTGCTCTTGCCATATTATTTGCTTCCTCTCTCTTTACTTACTACATCTAAAATGTATGAATCATCAATTACATCAAATGTATCAATTATTGGGTTGATAACATGAGTTGCTGCAACGATAGTATCTAAATCAATTCCGTTTACTTTATCTAAGGTAATTCTTAAGAATTGGTAGTTACCTTCTTTTAGGTATTCTACATCGTCAACTATAATATCCATTTCTTCCATTTTAGGTTTGATTGCTTCGCGCACATCATTTAAAAATTTATCCATTTTCCCTCCAATAATAAAAGCGGGTTTTTGCCCACTTAAATCTGTAAATAAATTATACCACAGAGTTGTTTTTTATACAAGTTTATTTGTTTATATGACTGAAATATCCTTTATAATGATTCCTAATATCATTAATATATATGAATGCTTTATTATCTATTTTATTCATTAATTTACTTAGTTTTTTTAACTGATGATGATGAGTTTCAATTATTACTAATTTACTCTTATTATTTTCTAATTTTATGATACTTAATCCATAGCCGTTATTTTTTATTAAATTTATATTTTCTTTTGTTATTTGTTTACTTATTATTTGAACACTTATTAGAGGATTTAAAAATATCTTAGCTAGCGAAGTTCCTAACAGTGTTCCTACTGAGTATCCTGCTGCGTATGCAATTGGTATCCATATACTATCCAGTCCGTTATTTAGTGCACTATCTACTGCATAAAACCATATTAATACTTCAAAAAATCCACATATTGATGCTATTATATTTTTATTTTTAACGATAAATAATGTTCTTATTGTACCAATTGTAATATCAATTAGTCTAATGGTAAATAATTGTATGCATATAAATAATAAATTCATTTTAACCTCTTTATTATTTTGTACAATGTTATTTATAACATACAAAAAAAGGCATCAGCCTTTTATATGTTTATAGCTATTAATACTATTAATATTAATATACCTAATATTATTAATGCAGCTCTAACTTTATTGAAGTCATATTTTTTTTCTTCTTTAAATGGTAAGTCTTCTGGCGGTACTAATGTACCGCATTTTAAGCATTTTATACTATTGTTACTTAATTGACTATTACAATTTCTACAATACATATTAATCCTCTAAAAATGTTTTACTTTTATGAGGTTCATCAAAAAGTAAACCTTTGTAATTTTGTTGTCTTAAGGCTTCATAAATCATAATAGCTGCAGTATTTGATAAATTCAATGACCTTACATTATCACTCATTGGCATGCGCATGCATGTATCTAATCTATTTTTTAATATTTCTTTAGGAATTCCAGTACTTTCTTTACCAAATACAAAGTATTTGTTATTATTACTAGTATAATTGAATTCTGTATGCGGTTTATGACCGTATCTAGTTAGAAAATAAAATTCACCTTGATTTTGATCGAAAAATTCATCAATATTTTCATATACTTGATAATCTAATTTATCAATATAGTTAACACCACTTCTTTTTAGGTATTTTTCATCAAGCGAAAAACCTAAAGGTTTTATTAAATGTAATTTTGTGTTTGTAGCTACACAAGTTCTCATGATATTTCCTGTGTTACCTGGTATTTCTGGTTCGAATAAAACTATATTATTCATTTTTTTCAAATCCATGTATATCTAGCATTTTAACGAAATCTCCTGAATTCATTAAGTTATCATCTTCTCTTGAAATAATACCATCAATTGCTAATTCTCCATCTTTGAAATATAAAATTGTTGGAATTTTTTTGATAATATTTTCTGTAAATCCAAATGCTTTATTAATATCACTTAAGAATGTTTTATCTTCTTTGTAATCTGTTACATTTACATAATACATTTTATCATTTAAGTTATATTCTTCAATAACTGTTGATAATTCTTTTTCAAGTTCATATGTTTCTTTTGTTTTTGTATAGTTTATAAATACAAAATATTCTGTTGGTAATTCTCCTGCTGTTAAAGTTGTTGTAAGTTCTTCTATGTCATTTAATTCATATGTTAAATATTTTTCTGTTATCAAATAACTGTTTGCAATGCGTTCCTCTTCAGTTAATACATACCAATTATAAATATATGTAGTTATTAATACTAATCCTATTATAATTGCTCCAACAATTACATAATTCTTTATTGGAATAGCTTTTAATTTATTTTCTTTTTTTGTCATAAATACCTAACCTTTCATTACTATAATGATATCACAAATAAAGCTAAAATAAAACTAATTTCCAATAAAAAAATTATTATTATTTTAATAATTTTTTATAATAGTCATATAGTTCTTTAAATCTTTGAAAATGAACTACTTCTCTTTGTCTTAAAAATAAGAGTGGTCCAATTACTTCTTCATCTTCTGCTAAATCTATTAAATTTTCATAAGTTACTCTTGCTTTTTGTTCAGCTGCCATATTTTCAGATAAATCTGCAAATACATCCCCTGTTGATGCAAATGTTGCTGCAGAAAACGGTACTCCGTTGGCATCTGTTGGATATATTCCTAAATGATGTTCTGTATAATAAGCTTCTAATCCACATTCTTTTATTTCTTCAACTGATGAATCTTTTATTAATTGTCTGACCATTGTAGCTATCATTTCAACATGTCCTAATTCTTCACAAGCGATATCATTTAATAAAGCTTTACCTTTTTCATCAGGCATGGAAAATTTTTGAGAAAAATACCTTAAAGCAGCACCAAGTTCTCCTGCTGGTCCACCTAATTGGGTATTTATACATTTAGCTAATTTTAAATTTTTTCTTGTTATATTTATGGGATAGTTAAGTTTTTTCTCATACTTATACATATTTAGATACCTTACCTTCCCATGGCCATGGGTTTTTATACCATGTATAATCTAGTGATGAAATATCACATAAATCTAAAGGACCATAATACTGTTCATATTCTTTTTTTAGCTTTTTTGATTCGTATACACATTCTTTAAAATAGTTATATTTATCTAAATCATTTGGATATATATCTAAATATAAATTTAAGTCATTAATAGCAAAATCATATGCATATATTTTCATTAGTAATGTCTCTTTTTCATTTTTAGGTGTTAATTTTAAGTAATTCATGTTTTTGTAAGTATCATAAATATTACTAAACATAGTTCCTCTTAATAATCCTTCTAAAGGAGTATATAAATCTCTGTTATTAGCTATTCCAAATACTCCCGATTCTAATTCATTAAATAACATAATAAACCTCCTGTAGTATATTATGATTATTTATACTTTTGGACATAAAAAAATAGACATATATCTATTTATGTGTTTGTTTAGAAATATCTTTTCTACCTTCGTTTGGTTTTCACCATATATTATATTAACCTATCAATATACCTTATAGTTTCTTCTATATTTTTTCAATTGAGTCTTTTTCATATTACTATTATTAATCATGATGTATTTTAACAATGATATTTATATATTTTAATTTTTATAAATAAAAGAACTGATTACTCAGTTCTTAGTGCTATTACAGGGTCTTTTTTACTAGCCATTTTAGCAGGTATTAATCCTCCTATAATTGTAAGCGTTAAACTTACTAAAATTAATATTATACAATGTACCGGATTTAATACTGCTACATTTGCTAAATCAGTTAAATCTTCTATTATTATATTAGCTGGGAATGTTAATAACCAAGCTATGAATATTCCTAATATTCCTGAGAATAAACCGATAAGCGATGTTTCTGCATTAAACACTCTTGTTATATCTTTTTTTCTTGCTCCTAAACTTCTTAGGATACCAATTTCTTTAGTTCTTTCTAATACTGAAATATAAGTTATTATACCAATCATTATACTTGAAACTATTAGAGAAATTGCAGAAAAAGCTACTAGAACTATTGTTACTGCATCCATGATACTTGATGATAATGAGCTTATCATCGCTCCCATGTCTGTGTATACAATCATTTCTTCTTGTTCTAAACCTTCATTATATTTATCTAATTGGTCTATAATATATTCTTTACTTTCAAAATCTTTAGGATAAATTTGAATCATATAAGGATATGTATCGTCTCCAAGATATGATAATATTTGATTTTTTTGTTCTTCTCCTGTTGGTGTATCTTCAAATTTTTCGCCACTTAAAACATTATAATCACTATTTTTTTGGGCTATAACTATATCTGACGTTTTACTTTCTTCAATTACTTGATTAATTAATTCTTCATCATAAACTATTCCTGAAAAATTTTCGTATAACAGATTTCCTTCTTTAGATCTTGCTACACCTGTAATTGTAAGTGTTCTTGTGTCTTTGTCGTTATATTCATCTTCAAGTTCTTGTCTAGGAATAAAAATGTTTCCCATTTTTTGATATAAATCGTTATTGCTTATTACTTTAAATTCTTCACCTATTAAATCTTCAAATTTTAGTTCTGATTCATAATCTATTCCCATTATTTTTAATAGTTCTTGTGGGAATCCATTATTGTAATCTACAACTAATAACAACTCATTTTCGTTTGATGGTATTTCACCACTTAGAATGTCTAGATTTTTTTCGATGTTAGCATTTGAACCATCTAAACTTGATGGTAAACTACTGAAATATTCTTTATCAGATAGAAAATTATATTTTCCATTCGCTTCATTCATTAAATTTAACGAAATTGCTCTAGTATATGATATACCATCTACTTTTTCATTGTCTAGTGATTCAATATAATCAATGTATTCTTGAGTAAAAATATTTTGATGAGATATCATTTCATCGATATTTTCTTTTGGAACTATTATATCGTTATCTGGATATTGTTCTTGTTCTTCTAACTCTGTTTGTAATTCCATCATCGATTCTGGTGACATTTCTGTTGCTTGTTGGCTAATCATTATTGGAAGATTTGCTAAGGAGTTTCTTTCAAAGTTTTGAATTTGAATATCAAATCCATTTGAAAGAGCCAATATTAAAGCTATTCCTATGATACCTATTGATGATGCTAACGAAGTTATAAACGTTCGACCTTTTTTTGTCATTATATTATTAAATGATAATGATAAAGCAGTCATATAACTCATTTTTGTTTTTTTAATTTTAATTTTTGCATCTTTATCTTCTTTTGTATAGACTTTACTATCTTTAATTACTTCTCCATCTTTTAATTCAATTACTCTTGTTGAATATTCTTTGGCAATTTCCTCATTGTGAGTTACCATAATTACCAATTTATCTTTAGCTATAGTTTGAATTAATTGCATTATTTGTTCGCTAGTTTTTGTATCTAACGCTCCAGTTGGTTCATCTGCTAAGATAATATCAGGATCGTTTACTAAAGCTCTTGCTATTGCAACTCTTTGCATTTGTCCACCAGAGAGTTGCATTGGCTTTTTATGAGCATGGTCTTTTAGACCTACTCTATCTAGCACTTCTAGAGCTTTTTTCCTTCTTTTAGCTTTAGAAATATTACTTAATGTCATAGACATTTCAATATTTCCTAAAACTGAAATGTGACCTATTAAGTTATAACTTTGAAAGATAAATCCTACACAATTATTACGATATGCATCCCAATCTTTGTCTTTGAATTCTTTTGTTGACAAGTTATTAATTAATAAATCTCCACTATTATAACGGTCTAGTCCTCCTAATATATTTAGAAGTGTTGTTTTACCGCTTCCACTTGCTCCTAGTATAGATACAAATTCATTTTTACGAAATTTGATATCTACTCCTTTTAGAGCATGTTGGATAAAGTCACCTGTTTTGTAACTTTTTTTAATATTTTTTATTTCTAACATGTATTCTCCTTTTCTTTTTAATTATATCATAGATACATTTAAAATATTGTAGAAAAATAAAAAAACGAACTATCGTTCGTTAATTATACATTGTGGAATTTTTTATTGTCTTTAAGAGCTACCATTGTACCTATTGCAAGTACAGCTCCACCACCAAGGATTAAATAAGATGTAAATGCTCCTGTTTCAGGATTTTCTCCACCTAATTCAAGTTCTTTACAAGCTTCGTTACCTTTGTACACTTCATTTGAATCTGATAATTCGTATGATGTTGCTTCTATACAAATTCCTCCACATTCATCTGTTGCAGCTTCATCTAATTTAACTTCTACTGTAAGTACTGGAATTTCTTCTTCTACTATTCCTCCAGCATCTTTAGATTCAAGAACAACACTTGCAGTTTTTAACCCTGGATCTGTTGGTGATTGGTCATTAAATGCACTATCTATAGTAACGTTTTCTATAGTTAAGTTTTTAGTTGTTTCTATAAACATTTCTAAATCTGTTAATCCATTACCTGCGTTTACTTCTGTCGCATCCATTATTGCATAAAATGTACAAGTTGTCGTTTCTCCTGGATTAAGTGCTGATTTCTCACACTTAAGATCAAATCTCGTTTCTGCGTTTGCCATTATTGGCATTGCCATTAGCGCAACTAGGAACACTCCCATTTTTGTAATTTTTTTAATCATCATATACCTCTCTATCTATATAATTCCCATATATTAAGTTTATTATAACATATTTTTAGCTTTTTGGATTATTTTTTTCTTTTTTTTTACATTTTTACATTCTTTTGTCAAAGTATCAGTTATTAATAGAGCTATTATTTTTTTTAGTTTTATGGTATTATTATATAAGTAGAATAAAAGTGGTGATTTAATGAATAAGATAGGACTTTTTATTAAAAATGATAAATTAATATTTAAATACTCTAAGAAAAGAAGCAAGAGCTCTGAGGAGTTAATGAATACTAATGTTATTAATGATGGTGAATTATTATTTAGTGATGAATATATTTTGAAGAATAAAAAAATAGTTAGTAAATTTATTAGTGAACTTGCTTTAGAAAGTGATATTACTAATATTGAAATTGAATCTTCTTCACTAGCTTTAGTTGTATTAGAAGTTTTAAATAACTTTAAAGTAATTAATTCATTAACTATTAGAAAAGATGATGTTGTTAACTTTACTATTGTTGAAGCTATAATTAGAAATAAAAATATTAAAAAACTAAATTGTTATACTGCACCTGAGTTTGCAATTCAATATTTTGATAAACATAATATTGAATTAGTTACTAGAAGTGAAATTTTTTTCACTAGTAAGTTTATGGATAAGAATGAACTTAATAGTTATTCTAATATTTATTATAAAAGAATTGTAGAGTTTGACTGCCCTATTTCCAAAGATGATGTATTAGATTTTGAGGCTTTTCTTAAGATTAATAAATACTTACAGATTATTCATATTAGTAAGTATAGTGATAGTGATATTGAATTATTAATTAAAATTATAAAAAAGAAAAAAATTAGAGATATAAGTATACTTATAGATAATAATACTATTTCTGAAAGTGAAGCCATTAAGATTAAGAGTTTAAATAAAAAACATAAAGGTGTTTTTAAAATCAAAATAAATTATTCTAAAGATTATATTAGAAACAATTATTTACAATATGTATCATTTTCGATATTAAAAGTTTCTTTAGTAATTGTTTTATTAATGACATTTACTTCTTTTAGTTATATGTTTGTTAGCAATTATATTTCTCTTAAGAATGTTGATGAAATAACTATGGAAGTAGATCAAATAGTAAATGAAGTTAAAGAGAGAAATGACAATAATGATATAGTTGAAAGTGTTCATGGACCTAGTGTTATTAATGAGCTTAAAAAAGTTAATGATGATACTGTTGGATGGTTAACTGTTAGAAACACTAATATTGATTATCCTGTAGTACAAACTAGTGATAATGATTTTTATCTTGATAGAAATTATTATCAAGAAAAGGACTACAGTGGATGGGTGTTTATGGATTTTAGAAATGATATTGATGAGATGGATCACAACACTATAATATATGCACATAATAGATTTGATAGTGGTCTGATGTTTGGAACACTGGATAATGCTAAAGATGAAGATTGGTTAGCTAACAAGAATAATCATATTATTACGTTTAACACCTTGAATGAAGAAATGAGTTTTGAGATATTTTCGATTTATAAAATTGGTAATACCAATGATTATATAGCTAATAACTTTAATAGTGATAATCACTATTTGACTTTTATAGAATTAATTTCTAATAGAAGTTTATATGATTTTGATGTTAATGTTACAACTGATGATTATATATTAACATTATCTACTTGTTATGAATATACTAATAGATTTGTAGTACATGCAAGATTAATTAAATAAAGGAGATAATATGAAAAAGATTGATAAAGAGTTAGTAAAATATAACGATATGACGGAGGATGAAATAATAAGTTTATTAAGAGATAATGAATTTATAGAAAAAAGTGATTCAGTAAGTATTACTACTCTTCTATCAAAACTTAGTTTTAAATATATATTTAATTTTTTACAGAATAATATTATTTATAATAAAACTAGTAGTTTATCTTTTAATCTTTTAAATACTGATAAGTATTTAATTAATGGGTTTTTAGATTCTATTAAGTTATGTGTTAAGCTTGATAACAGAATGTTTTATAAGTTATTGATGAAGTTAAGTCATGAAGAAATTATTGATTTTATTAAGAAGGATTATATTCTTAATTGTTTGGATGATGAAGAGATTATTAATATTTTAGTTATTAAGAATATTAATTTAGTTTCTTTAAAAGAATTATTAAACAATAGAATTACACAGAACTTTTTAATAACTTATTTAAATAAATTATGGGAACTTAAATTTGATATTGATGTTATTTTAGATTTAGAGTTATTAAAAACATTGTATTCACTTGATGATAATATTATTAATAAAATTGATGTTAATGACTTTAATTATTTAATTACTACTATCTTGAATAAAGAGAGTTTATCTTTGAATAGTTCTAAAATAAGTGTATTAACTATTAAGAGTTTGTTGTTATGTTATATTAAATTTGGTATTAGTAATACTCTTAAAATTTTATTTAATGATAAGAATTATTTAAGTACTGATGAACTTAAGTTTTATATGAATTATTATGTCAATGAGAAAATGGGTGAATATTTAAGTACTAGTGGTATTTATTTAGATAAATTAGATATTAATATTATTAAAACATTTAAGGGTTTTGACGAGGAAATTAAGTTAAGTTATTTAGATAATAAAGTATTTAATTATTTAGAAAAATTTAATATTGATAAGGTTAAATTAATAAGAGTGATTAATAGATTTATAAATTATCAATATGTTAATTATGATGAAGCTGTTAGTGAAGTTAGGGAATATGTTAATAAAATTAAAGAAGAGTATTTTTTAAGTATTAGAAATAATTATACTAGAGAATATTTCTATTTGATTAAAGATTTAGTAAAGTTAAAGAAAAAAGTTAAAGATAAGAGATTGAAAGAGATTAATGGAGAAGTTATTACTAATATTAAGTTTCAATTGTTATATAAGTTATTAACTAATTCTATTAATGATAGTGATTTATTTAAGAAGAATGTTGTTGTTGAAAAGAAAGTTTCTAGACTAAATGATTTTATATCAGATAAGATTAGTTTTAATGAATACTTAAAGAATGTTATTATTCCCCTATCTAACGGGAGTTTTAATATTGATGAATATTTATTAACTAATTCGTTTGTAAAACCATCTAATTATGATTATTTTAATGAATTAATGGGTGTTAGGAATAGAGTTGTTATTTTTAATAAGTATTTAAGGAAGTTGAAGAAGAATAAAAATATTGATGATTTGGAAGAAATATCTTCGAGGTTTATTAACGGAATTAGTAATGTAGATTTAATATATGATAAAAGATCTAATAAGATATTATTTAATAATTTATTCAATTCTTATTTAGATGATGATTGTTTAAATTATTATAATGCTTATAAGTTAATTTCTAGTATCGTTGATTATAGTACTAAATTAGTTAATAGTTTATTTAAAAATTCTAGAGTTAGTGAAGTTTATTATAATGAATTATATTCTGAAATTAGTTCTTTAAATGTTATGGATTATATACCAGTAGTCAAGTTATTTAATCTTAATGATTTGGAAGTGTTTTCTGGATTAGATTTTGATGATAGTGTTTTTGATAATACTTATTTTGAATATTTAATTAATAATAAAGCTTTTGTATTAATGTTTACTAAAGTTATAAATAATCCATCTAAAATAATATCTAGTAGTAATGATTTTTTAATGAATAACAATGTTTTATCTACTAATTTTATTGAATGTTTAAATATAAATAAGAAATTAAATAGCAGTAATATTAGAGATGTATTAAAATGTTATGATGTTAATTACTATAGTACTCTTGATGATGAATATCTGAAATCTATATTTGATCGTAGTGTTAAGAATTATGAAAAATATGTTAGTAATATATATATTGATAATCTTATTACTATTAGAAGTTTAAATAATTATGAAAGTTTAATTAGAGTTGTTAATAGTAAGGAATATGATAGAACTACAGAACTAGAAATGATAGATGATGTTTTAGTTACATATTATGAAGTTATAGGTAAAGATAAGTCGTATTTTAAAACAAAATTGGATGGTAATAATTTAATTGTTAGTGGCAATGTTAGTGATGATGTTTTAGATATTTTTAGCGATTATATACTTAGTAATTATAAATATATTAGTTATGTTACTACTGATAATTTATCTAATACTAATTATTTCACTAATTATTTAAATGATGATTTAGTAATTATTAAGAGTAAGAATAAGGAATATTCTAATGTATATAAGGGTGAATTGTTAAATTTAGTTAATAGTTCATATACTTTTACTAACTCTATTGTTAATAAGAATATATTTAAGAGAATTAAATTAATTTTTAATGACGAAGATCTAGTTTGTTCTTTTGATGAATTATACTTTGATAATTATAATGTGATTATTAAAAGTGGGGATTGTATAAATCAAAAAATCAACAATTATTTAAGCATATAAAGATGAATCAATGATTCATCTTTTTTTCGTATTCTATTAAATTATTTTTTAGTCTTTCGTCTTTATTATTTATTTCTATTGCTTTTTTTACTGAGTTGATAGCATTTTCATAATCGTTTAGAAAGTAATAATCGAGACTTAGAATATCATGTATTCTTTCATTATAACAAAAAGCTTCATTGATATATGTTTTAGGCTTATCTTTAATTTCTAGAGCTTTGTTTAACTCATCAATACTTTTTTGATATTGTTCTAAATCGTAGTAAAGGAATCCTAGTTCTGTGTAAGCTTCCCTTAAATGTGGTGCTTCTATTATGGCTTCTTTATACCACATTATTGATTCCTCAAAGTATTTTAATCGTTTATATGATCTTGCGATGAAACGCATTGATGCTGCTCTTTCATCCTTCCATGTTGATGTTCTTAGTTTTAGATGCTGGTGAAGTGTTTTAATTGCATCTTCATATCTTTCATAGTACATATATTCTCTACCTAAGTAGTGAACATTTCTATCATTATTAGGATCTTCTTTTACTGATAGTTCTAGTAAAGGTAGATAGGATGATCTTGATTTATTTTGATCTTGATAATGTTTTAAAGTTATTTTGTCGGTTGTTTTTTTAATAAGATTATTTGGTACTATTTTTTTTAGAACTTCATGAACTGGATTTATCCATATATAATTTTTTCTTGAATGGATTTTTTCGATATAGAATGTTGTTCCTGGATTACCTAATTCATCAAAACTCCATATATAATTATAAGCTAGTCTATCAGTTTGTTCATCCCATAGATTTTCTATTTCTTTGCGCCATCCTTTATCAAATACTTCATCTAAATCTGTACATATACAAATATCATAATCATTAGGTACTAGATTTAAGGAATCATTTCTGGCTTTGTCAAATCTCCATGTCTCATATTTTTTTTGTGTAACTTTTACATTACTTTGTTTTAGTTTATTTACTGTATTATCTGTAGAACCTGTATCTAGTACGAATATTTCGTCTGCTTCTTTCATGGAATCTATCCATCTATCAACAAATTTTTCTTCATTTTTAGCTATTGCATATACACATATTTTATATTTATTCATTTTATCACCTATGTAAATATATGATTTTAATGAATTTTTTTTCATAAAAAAAGTAGGTAAACCTACTCTACTTCACATGTATACCCATCATTTTCTAGTTCTCTTTGTAATAAATCAATACTATAGTTTTGATTTATTGTATATCTTTCATTTACAATGATAGTTTTTTCTTCATCTCTGTATTTATATTCTTCTGTTTCTAGATATTTATCTTTATTTTCTTGATATATATCTTGGTTGTAATATCTTAGATAGATATTATATGTGTAATTATAATAGAAGTTATTTACATATTGAACTTTTATAATATCTTTTTTTTCGTAACTTAATGAAGATATTTTATCAGTGTTAGTACATATTAATTCTTCATACTTATCTACTACGTGAAGTGTTGTATTTTTTTTAACAAAGTTATTATAATCATCGCTAATAGTTATTAGCGTTTCATATTCTCCAGCTAGTTGGTTTTTATCTAGTATTTCATCATTGTCGAAGTCATAACTACAGTTACTTAAATCATAGCAATAATCAATAAAAGCATTTTCACTAAATCTTTGTCCTACTTCTATGAAAGCTTCTTTTATATCTACTGAAGGTGTTGTTGTATCTACTACTTCTATTTTAGCTGTTTTTGTTACTCCGAATGCTGTTATTGAATAATTATATGTACCTATTTTATATTCAGTTACTGTTGTTAAATCAAGTTTATAGTCAATCTCATTTATGTTTTGCCTTGTTATGTATGTACTAGGGTTGTTATTTAGTTTTTCTCCTAGTTCTAGTGTTATATTTTTTAGGATAAAGTCTTGGGGTTGTTCTATATTTATATAATAGTTATAAAATATTACTCCACCTATTATTAAAATAATAGCTAGTAATGCTCCTACTGTTGAGCCATTTCTTATCTTTTTATAGTTTGGATTTCTTTTAAGAGCTAGTTCTCTTTTCTTTTTTAAATATTCTTCTTTTCTCTTATCAATATCTATTGCTTCAGGAAGTGTGTTTGTTAACATGTTTATTTTTTCACCATCTATATTAGCTATTTTAACAACGCCATCAAGTTTGTTTACTTCATCTGTGGTTTTTATTACTATAGAGTTATCAACAACTGGTTGTTCGTTATTTATTATTGTTTCTTTTTTCTTGAATAAACCCATTACAAACATCCCTCCTATTCTTTATATAATTATACAATATTCGAAGTAATAAAACAATAATAAAACTTCTATGAATAGAAGTTATATTTTTACTATATTAATATTTATATTATTTTGTTTAGTATAGTTTTTTATTTTTAAATATTCAGTATAGTACTTAGGATTATATTTTTCGTATATATAAGTTATGTCTTGATAGAATTTTAATTCTTTTAAATTTATATGTTTAACTTCGTTATAATTTGATTTATCTTTAATTAGTTCATCTATATTTACTTGATTAGGATTTATTATTAGTTTCTGTCTGTGAACTTTTTTTGTTTTCATTAAGTTTGTAAATATTTCTTTAAAAGTGTATTCCTGACTTGCTACAACGTTTACTCTTTTAATGAAGAATAAGATTACTAATATTAGGAATTTTATTAATACTAGTACTAATTGAATTATACTTATATTTGGATTTAATTTAGATATTGTAGTTATTATGTTTTTGAAAGTTATTTTGTCATTAGTTACCATGTTAATCGTTGTAAATTTATAGCCTTCTTTTTTTAATTGTTCGGTTATTAAATTAAAATATTCTTCACTACCGTATTTATTGTAGTTATTTATTAGGACTGTTGCTTTATTTTCTAGATCTGATTTATATTTATAATATAACTTTTGATATGTTTTTGGAATTGATGAATCTATTTCTTTTGTCTTAATATCTTTACTTGATGAAATCATTTCTATATTAGTTGCGTTTTTAAATATGTACATTAATGGTGTAAATTGATTTGTAGATGAACTAATTATTGGTTTCATAGCTACCTCTTAAAGTATCTATTATTTTTTTAATTTGTTCTTGATAGTTTTTTTCTTTTAAGATATATATAGGTTTATTATTTATTTTGTTTTTTATTGTTTCTATTACTAAGTTGTTTATGAAGCAATTTTTTTCTGGTATAAGAATTATAGCTTCTGAGATATCTATGTTATCTTCTATACTTTTTATATACTCTTTTATATAGGTATATTTAACATTATCTATCATTTCTGAATTAATACTGTCATATCTATAATCTATATAATCTGAAAAGATTATATTATAGTATTTATTGACTAAGCTATCTCTTATTTTATTAGTAATACTATAAAAGTTTCCTGCTACTATAATGTTGTTATTGTTTAGTTTTTTTTCATCTATTTGAATTTTATTATAGTTATGGAGTAATTCTAAATTGTAGCAAGCTTTTTTGTAAGCTTTTATAATTTGTTCATATTTAATATTAAGTTTTTGTCCTATTTTTATCAAGCTTGATAGTTCGTCTTTGTTCTTTTTAATATTAATATCTAAATGGAGAAATTCAATATTAGGAAAGTTTAATTTTGCTATATTATACGATTCTTTTATTATGGGACATATTGATTCTTTATGATTTACTTTTTTTACATCTGGAAGAAGAATGTAGTCACATTTGTCTTCTAAATATTTTATACTTCCTATTTGGTATTTAATATGGTCACAACAATCTTCATCAATGTATTCTTTACTTAATTCTAATATTTCATCATTTATTTCTGGAGTAATTAATTCAATTTTTAATTCATTAAAAAAAACACAAATTAAATCTTTATATTTATAGTAATTTAGTGTTCTTGGAAAACCTACTTTAATGATAATCACCTCATTAAAGTTTATTTTTATGCAGGTATATTATTACTTAACAATCTGTATATTGTTATTTTTTCTAATTCTTCTTCATTTTTAGGTTTGTTCTTAAATGAATTAATTTGATTTTCTACATAATTGAATGTTTTTTGATCAATAACATTTAGAGTTAGACTTTGTTCTAATATTTGAAGATAGATATCTAATACGTTCGTAGCTACTATGTAGTTTTCTATTTTGAATATATTTTCTTGATTTTCTATATCTAACATTATCTTTTGAATGTGATAAATCAGTTTATTAATATCAAATGGATCGTTTGGATTTATTTCTAATACTTCAATATTTATTAGAGATGATATTATATCTGATACTAGTTCTATTATTGTTTCTGGATAATAGTTATAATAATCTGTTAGTTCTTCTAATTCTTTTATTTGATGTTTTTTTAGTTCTGTTATTAGTAAACAATCATAATTTGCATCTTGTTCTAATATAGTAATTATTTTGTCATAATAATTTTCAAAACTTAAATCATCATAATTTACTTTAAAATTATTTAAACTTAAAAGACTTGATAAGTATTTAACTATTTTAGATAATCTTTGGTATTTATCTAATTTGATATTATTACCTACAGTTAGTAAGTAAATGTATATATTTTTAAATGTATACGTTAAGCTGTTTAAAGATTTTAAGTACTTATTAATATTTATATCTATTTCTTCGTTTATTCTATCTATATTGTTACTTTGATTTATTATTAATAATAAATCTTCTTTTTGGGTTCTTAATAATTCTGGAACTTCTTGTAATAAATTTTCATTTTCTAAGAACAGGCTAAGTGAATATTTCTTAAAAATACTTGTGATTTTTTTATTGTACTCCATATCATTCACCTCTATTATAATCATTATAAGTTTAAAAGTAGAAAGTTTCAATGTTTTTCTTGTATTTTTTGATTATTTCTTTTACAAAAGGACTTATATCATTTTTGTTAACTATTAAATAAGTTATAGTTTTGGTTCGTGTTAGTGCTACGTAGAATAGTCTTCTTTCTTCATCATGAAGGTATTTGGGTTTTACTACTAATTTATTTATTAATTTATGATTCTTTATTTTATTTGGAAATCCATCGGTTCTATTAGATAGATTTATTAATATGGTTATCTTTGCTTCTAGTCCTTTTGATTTGTGAGCTGTTAAGTATCTATGATTGTTTGTTAATTTTATATCATACTTTTTAAAGTCATAGTTATTTCTACCTATTATAAATAATTCTTCTTCATTGTGTTTAGTCAATAAATCAGTTATTGTTTTTTTCTCGTTACTAGTAAATATTATTTTTATAGGCTTTATAATATTTATATTGGATTTAAGCTGTTTTTTGATTTGATATTTGTTTTTCATGATGAAGTTTCCTGCTGTTTCTATTAGTTGTTGTGGGTTTCTGTAAGTATTAGTGATAGACAGTGTTTTACTATGTGGAAATGACTTATTAATATTTAAAAATAAATTTAAATCACAACCAGTGAATCTGTAAATAGATTGGAAGTCATCACCTACTACTATTAGTTTAGATTCACCTTTCTTTACGATATTTTCTATAAGTTTAAATCTTGTATAGGATGTGTCTTGATATTCATCTATTATTATATACTTATAGTTTATTTCTGTATCTTTAACTTTATTAATTGAAAAGTTTATTAAATCGTTAAAATCTACAATATTATTATCTTTTAATTCTTCTTGATAAAGATAATATATCTTATAGATTTTTTTTAGTAGCTTATGATTCTTATATGAATAGTTATTTTTGAATAATTCTTTAAAATAATTGTTATTTGAGTAGTTGCCCTTATATAGATTAATAAATGTTTTAATAAGTTTTTTGTTTTTTTGTTCATTATTGTTTATAATTATTTCATCTAGTAATTTTTCATCAGCTATTAGTAAATCTTCATTTATTATATCTATTGCTAATTTATGAAATGTTTTTACTTCCATATTATAATTGTAATTTTTTAATAGTTTTTCTTTTAAACTTTTTACTGCTTCGTTGGTAAATGATATACATAGTATTTCTGTTTCTTTTAATTTTTCTACTTCCATTAAGTATCTTATTTTTCCTATTATTGTTAAAGTTTTTCCTGATCCTGCTCCGGCATTTATTAACAGTACTTCTTCATTTACTAGTACTGCTGTTCTTTGTTCATGGTCTAGTGGATATCCGTTAATATCATCTAGTAATTTTTTATGTTTTAACATTTCTTGATTTAAATAATTTAAATTATTTTTCAGTACATAGTCTTCTGGGTAGTTTATTGAATCTTTGACATTTATATATTTATACATATAAAAACTCCTTTTATGAGGAGTTAATTATATATTATACATTTTTAATAATTTTCATTTAAAACTTCGAAATATTTTTGTTCATGTACACAAACTGGACATACTTTTGGTGCAGTATTTCCTATATGAATGTGCCCACAGTTACGACAAATCCACATTACTTCTTCACCTTTTTGGAATACTAGATCATCGTTAATATTTCCTAATAATTTTATATATCTTTCTTCATGATGTTTTTCGATTTTTCCAACACCTTCGAATAGTTTTGCAATACGGTCAAAACCTTCTTCTTTTGCAACTTTTGCAAATTCTGCATACATATCAGTCCATTCGTAATTTTCTCCTGCTGCTGCATCTTTTAAATTTTCTTGTGTTGTTGGTATTTTTCCACCATGTAGTTCTTTGAACCATAATTTTGCATGTTCTTTTTCATTTCTTGCAGTTTCTTCAAAAATAGCTCCAATTTGTTCATATCCATCTTTCTTTGCTTGTGATGCATAATAATCATATTTATTTCTAGCTTGTGATTCTCCAGCAAATGCAGCCATTAAGTTTTGTTCTGTTTTACTTCCTTTAAGTTCCATATTATTTTCCTCTTTCTTTTGATTGGCATTCATGACATATTCCATTTATTAATATGTTGTAATTTGTAATTTTGAATCCTTCTTTATTTAGTTTATCTTTTAAAATAGATATTTCTTTTTCTGATAAGTCGCTGATTTTTTGACATTGACTACATAATATATGGCCATGGTCATGAAGAGTTAAATCATAGCGGTCTACTTTATCTAAGCCTTTTACTATTCTAATTGATTCACTTTCAACAAGAGCACTTAAATTTCTATATACGGTCCCTAAACTGATATTTTTAATAGTTTTTCTTACTCTATTATAAATAGTTTCAGCTGAAGGATGGTCATAGCTATTTTGTACTACTTTAAGAATTTCCTCTCTTTGTTTTGAATATCTCATTTTCACCTCTAAATAGTAATCATTACTACTTATTAACATTTTAATACTATTTTATTATTTTGTCAACAATTATTTATAAATATTACTTTTAAAATGCAGTAAAATATAGTAAAATAGATATAAGAATAGAGAGGTTTTATTATGGCTATTTCAAAAGAAGAATTAAAGGTATTAGATGGTTATTTTAGAGCAGTTAATTATTTGACTGCTGGTCAATTATATTTGTTAGATAATCCACTGTTGGAAAGACCTTTAGATATAAAAGATGTTAAAAAGAAAGTTGTTGGACATTGGGGTACTTGTCCAGGACAGAATTTTATTTATACTCATTGTAATAGAGTTATTACTAGATATAATTTAGATATGATTTATTTAAGTGGCCCGGGTCATGGAGGTAATTCTATCGTAAGTAATGTTTACTTAGAAGGTACTTATAGTGAGGTATACCCTACTATTAGTGAAGATGTTAATGGACTAAAAAAATTGTTTAAACAGTTTTCTTTTCCAGGAGGAATTAATTCTCATGTAGCACCTGATGTACCTGGTAGTATTCATGAGGGTGGTGAACTTGGTTATTCACTTGCTCATGCTTGTGGAGCTATATTTGATAATCCTGATTTAATTGCTACTTGTGTTGTTGGTGATGGTGAGGCGGAGACTGGTCCTTTAGCAACTTCATGGATGATAAATAAGTTTATTAATCCTATTACTGATGGAGCTGTGTTACCTATTTTACATTTAAATGGATATAAGATTAGTAACCCTACTGTTTTGTCAAGGATACCTAATGATGAGTTAAAAGCTTATTTCTTTGGATCTGGATGGCAACCATATATTGTAAGTGGCGATAATCAAATGGAAATGCATGAAGCTATGGCTAGAACTATGGATCAGGCTATAGAAGAAATTAAGTATATTCAAGAACAAGTTAGAACTGGTCGTAGATGTGATCAAAAATGGCCGATGATTATTTTAAGAACTCCTAAAGGATGGACTGGTCCTAAAGAAGTTGATGGGAATGTAATAGAAGATTCTTTTAGAGCTCATCAAGTTCCAATTGATATGAGTCGTGAGCATCATTTAGAATTACTTGAAAGTTGGTTAAGAAGTTATAGACCTCAAGAATTATTCAATAGAAATGGTTCTTTAAAGGATGAGTATCGTTTATTTATTCCTAGGGGTCAAAAAAGAATGGGAAGCAGTCCTCATGCTAATGGTGGGATTTTAAGAAAAGACTTAATTTTACCTGATTTAAATAATTATGGAATTAAAGTAGTACCTGGTGAAACTACTGCTGAAGATACTAAAATACTAGGTACTTATTTAAGAGATATTATAAAGATGAATCCAGATAATTATAGATTATTTGGTCCTGATGAAACTAAGAGTAATAGATTAGATAAAGTCTTTGAAACTACTAACAGAGTGTTTAATTTAAGTATTAAGCCTCAAGATGAATTTGTTGCTGCTGGTGGTAGAGTTGTTGATTCTATGCTTAGTGAACATTTATGTGAAGGATGGCTTGAGGGATATGTATTAACTGGTAGACATGGTTTATTTTCTAGTTATGAAGCTTTTGCTAGAGTTGTTGATTCGATGTTGACTCAGCATACTAAATGGTTAAAAATGACTAGTGAACTACCATGGAGAAAATCTATTTCTTCTATTAATGTATTGTTAACTAGTCATATATGGCAACAAGATCATAATGGTTATACTCATCAAGATCCTGGAATACTAGGACATCTTGCTGATAAAAAGGGAGCATTTGTAAATGCTTACTTGCCTGCTGATTCTAATACTTTATTATCTGTTATGGAACATTGCTATAAGAGTAAAGATTGTATAAATGCTATTGTTGCTTCTAAGAAGAATAGGCCTCAGTGGTTAAATATTCATGAAGCTTCTGTACATGTTAAAAGGGGAATTAGTATTTGGGATTTTGCATCTAATGATCAGTATGGAGAACCTGATGTTATCTTGGCATGTTGTGGGGATGCACCTACTTTAGAAATGATGGCTGTTGAAGATATATTAAGACGTAATACTGATATAAAAATTAGATTTATAAATGTAGTTAATTTGTTTAAATTATTTAATAGAGATAAGCATCCTAGTGGATTAACGGATCATGAATTTAATTCTTTATTTACTAAAGATAAACCTGTTGTATTTGCATTCCATGGTTATGAAGGTCTTCTTAGAAATTTATTATATGATAGAGATAATAAAAACTTTAGTTTCCATGCTTATCGCGAAGAAGGAAGAATCACTACTCCGTTTGATATGAAAGTATTAAATAAAGTGGATAGATTTAATTTAGTTAAAACTGTTATTAAAATGGTTCCTAGACTTAAAAATAACTCTGAGTTAATTAGTTATATGGATAGTATGTTAAATAAGCATAATGAGTTTATTAAGGACTTTGGTGAAGATATTCCAGAAGTAGAAAAATTCAAATGGACAAAAAAATAAGATTAGCAAATGCTAATCTTTTTTATTGTTTATCATTATCTTGTTTGCTTCTACTATAAACCAAATTTGTTGAATTGTTAAATTACATGCTTCGATGTGAGTAGATCTAATGAATATATCTATATAACTTAATAAAGTATCAATATTATTTGGATTTATAAGTTCTTCTGTTAGGTTATAGTTATTGATACGATATTTATCTACTATAACTTTTGCAACATTATATTCTTGATATACTGGAACTGAAGATATAACTAAGTTATTAGGATTATTACAGTAAATATCAAATTTTTCTATATGTTCCATAAGTTCATCATATGTTGTAACATTATATGTATCTTTCATTTCTTTTTTCTTAAAGTATTCAAAATCTCTGAATGCTGTTAAAAAGTCATCAAGTGTAACATATTCGTTAACTATTCCTTTTACTATATTATAAAATTTGTATGAATCTAAACCTTGATATATTGCCAGTAGTTTATCTGCATACGTTGTTACGTCAACAACTAGTTGTTTTTTAGGCTTTTTCAATAATTCTTTATTTTTAAATGATAACATTAATTTTTCAGTGAACGATAAATCATCAAAGATTATTTTATTTATCATTTTCATTCCAGTTTCAAGTTTTTCTTTTCCTTCTTCTATTTCTTTAATAGGTCTAGGTAGTTTAAAGTTATCAAATAAATTTTTATTGTATTCTACATATGGAATAAAGTGAACGTATTGTGAATATTCAATTAAAACGTTTCTTAGTTTTTTTAAGTTTTCATGATTACTTGTTGAGTTTTCATCGTAATTTCTTTCTTTGTCTTGAATAACCATAACATTTTCAGCTGCTAATCTTGTTTTACTATCTTCAAAGAATTCATTAATATCTATTTCGCCTTTTATTGCCATATCTATTATATCTTGTAGTGATTCTTTTCTTGCATATGTATATTCATAATGAACTCTTTTTAATTCTTTCATACATTCTTCATAACTATGTATTCCATATTTTCTTTTGTTTTCTATTTGAATATTAGTTACTTCTTTTGTAAATTCTTCAGAATATTTACTACATAAAATTCTGAAGTTTAGCTCTATATGTTTTATAATATTTGGACATACCCAATATATTTTTTCAAACGACTTTTCTAACAAGAAGAAATTCGGTCTTTCTCTATTTGCTTCTCTATAAAATTCTTTCATATATTCATATACATAAGGTGTTAGTTTGAAGTATTTTTCTGATAAACTAATATTAATTAATTTAAATTTGCTTGATAGTTCGTTAATAATCTTATTAACTTCAACGAAATCAAAGTTATTATAAAATCCTAATTTAAATAGTAAGTTGTCAAACCCTAGTTTTTCAAAGTAAGTTGTTTGTGGGCTTAAACTTTTTGCTAATAATTTATAGTCATGAATTTTTGCTTTCATGTCAGCTAAATTTTCTTTTGTTTCTATTTCTATGTCTTTAAGTTCAATAGATTTACTTTTTAAATCTATGTATTTTGTTACATTTTCTTTATAAGAATTGTATTTCCTTTTATATTCTTCTATTTTTGTTTTAAGTGCTTTTCTTTGTGTTTTTGTTTTGGTAGAAGATGATTTAATTATTTCTTTTTTTATTTCTGTATCTTTATCGATATAAGTTAAAAAGTTATTCATTTGCATTACCTTCTTCCATATCAATTATTTTTTGTTCTTCGTTATCAAGCATATCTATAAATTCTTCTATTTTATAATATAAATCAATTAGTTCTTTATAGTTTAATAATGATAAGTCGAAATCTGTTTTAGTTGGTTTAATTTCTTTTGGTGTGTTATTTATCGTTTTTTTTACCACCTTTTTTACTGGTGATTTTTTAGCTACTACTTTTTTAGGTACTGCTTTTGCTATTGTTTTTTTAGCAGCTGGCTTCTTAGTAACTGGCTTTTTTTGTGTAGCTTTTTTTACTACTGGTTTTTTAGTTGTTTTTTTATCTTCTTTTTTCATTATTAACTCCCTCTTTAATATCCGTATCCTGCTAAATCTTTATGCAGTATTATTTCTATTTCTAATATATCTCCTCCAGATTTTGTTTCAAGAGCATCAATATCTTGTCCTTCTAACCATACATATATTCTTGCTTTAGTTACTCCGTGTGGTAGTTCGAATAATCTTGTATTTAAATCTCTAAATGTATTTTGAAATATGAAGTGTTCATTATCAAAAGGTTGTCTTCCTTGACCACTATAATGACTTAGTTTATCTCCTGCCGCTATTACAGCATATGTAGGATGAAATACTCCATCTTCCAAAGTTACTCCATAATCTTCTGCTCTTTCTATTGAAAGATCATTGTGAGCTGTACTAAATGGCTCATAAATAAATGACTCGCAGTTATTATTACATTCTAAATTTTGAACTGTTTCTCCACTAGCATTTTTATCTGGTGTGAATCCGCTTTTTGATATTCCTAATCTTACTGTGTTTAATAAACTTACCATTCTGTCTGATGTTCCATCTTGTAATTTTATACTTGTACCTTCCCATAAATATAAATTATCACTTACATCTGAATTACTTATATTTTTGATAAATACATCGAATGCAACAAAATTTGCTCCGCTTTGATCTTCTGTATATTGTCTAAAATCTAGATATAGTTGTCTTTCTTCTTTTGAATATCTTTCTCTATATAGTTCGAACATTGAAAATTCAAATGTATTTGAATCAGGTATTCCGTTTGATGATATTGGAATTAAACCTCTTGAATCTACCCATTTGTTATTATGTCCTGGATATGTATCTTCAAGATTTGTTGTTACTTCTTCTTTATTTACTGTAATCGTCTCGTCATAATTTACACCATCTAGTGATATATAAATTCCTGTTTCACGATTTACAGATACTGTTACAAAATCTACGCTGGCGTCTAAGGTTGATGAAAACCATGCATAAGTAGATACAATTAAGACAATTCCAACAATAAAGGTAAAAAATAGCATCATGTTGTAATTTTTATTTTTCTTTTCTTTTATTATTTTATTACTAACTTTTGAAGGTTCCTTTTTATTCACATTCTTTTTAACTTTAGTTTTGGAAATTCCTACTTTTTTAGTAACTACTTTTTTTGTTTTCGTACTTTTTTTCATAAATCACCTATTCGTTTTAATTAAGATTAAAGAGTAACCTAGTGGTTACTCTTTTTTCCTAATCTAATTATTAGTTAAATATAACCTTTTTACTAATATAATTAGTTATTAACATTTATACAAATTAGATAGTTGGATATCCATTATCAAGTGAACTTCCACCAAAATCTGTAGATGTTTCGTATTGTTGTTTTGTAAATCCAAAGTTTAGTTTAACTTCAGCATCTTCAACTTCAGCTAGGTCATGATTATCATAATCCATACCTTCTAAATAGATATAAACTCTGATTTTAGTGATACTATTTGGAGCTAAGAACATAAATGGATTTCTTGCATCTCCTTCAGTATCTTTATCTGAATCAGTGAATGTATCAAGTTGACTTACATATGTAGCATTTGGTGTTGCACCATTTACTCCATCATAGATATCAACGCTTGCAGTTTCTGGAATTGCTGTATGAATTACATTAGTATTGTATGCAGTTCCGTTTTCGAATGCAGTACAAGCTCCAGTTAAATCGTAACTTGTTGCATTTAATAAATCTGCTGTATCTCCACCAACTCTGGCATTACAGTTGTCTGTATACCATTCTAGTGAATTTGCATTATGAACTGTATCATTTGGTTCCCAAATAGTATTTCTATTTGCTAAACAAATTGGTGTAATACCATCAGCTGCTGTACTAGTACATGTCATACCAGTAATTGTTGATCCGTCTGTTGTTGTTCCTGCTACACGTCCGATTTGCATGAATGCTACTCTTATAGAGTTTTCAATTCCTGAAGCCATATGTGTTGCATCAACTGTACCACCAGCTGCATCAACTACTGCTGCTGAGTTATAAGTTAAGAAGATTTCTTCTTCTTCTGTTGGATTATATCCTTGTAAATATTGAGTTCCTGATGAATTCTTTACGAATAAATCAAATACTACATAATCTCCAGCTTCATTTGTTGAATTATCAATTTGTTCTGATAATACTTTAAATCCACCAGGAGTTCTTGTGAAACTTGAATTTTCAAAAATTTCAATTCTTGAAGAATCAGTATCGATTCCAGCTGCAGTAGATACTGGTTCTAAACCAGCTCCCCAGCTGTTTGTATGTCCATTATATACTGAACTTGCGTTTCCTGCTTCAAAAGCTGTCCATGCACCATTTGTAATGCTAATTGTGTCGCTCCATTCAGTTCCATTTAACGATAGTTCTAAGTGCTCAATTGCTGCAACTTCGATGTTAAAGCTGTTAACTCCAACTTCTTGTCTACCTATGAACCATGCGAAAGTTGAAACTAGAAGTACTACTGCGCTTAAACCAGCAAATACAATGATATTTTGGACTTTTTTTACTTTTTTATTATTTTTTTTCATATTATTTCTCCTACTCTATCCTATATTAACTGTTAAACTCAATGTCATCTGATAATTGTTGTTTTGTAAATCCAAAATTAACATTAACAGATTCACCTAGTGAAGCCCAGTCATAATTATCAATATCTTGACCTTCTAACCATACATACACTCTAACTTTTGTAATACTGTTAGGTGCTAAGTACATGAATGCAGGTCTGTCATTTTGTTGTGCTGCAGTAATTGTTGTACCATCTACATCATATGTAATACCTGTATTCTTTTCTGTATCAGTAAAATAGTATCCCATTTGTTCTGCTGCATCAGCTGCATCAGCTGCAACATATGTATCGTAACTTCCAATTAATGAAGTAGTTGACATATTATTAATTAATGGTAACCCTCCAGTTGTATCTGATGAAGTCATATTACCATTGAATACACCATCATAGATATCAACAGCATCAGTTGAAACGATTTTTTGTGCTACTGCGTAAGTTGGTACTGCTGTACCATTAACTAATGGTGTTGCTACTGAACATTTTACTGCTGGATCAGCAGCTGTAGTACAGTTTTCACCATAGAAATCTATAGCATTAGCTGAATGTTTTGTATCATTTGGTTCCCAAATTGCTGCAGGACGACAAATTGCATCAGTTGCTGAACATGTTAGTCCTTGTATTTCTGCTGCTGATACATTTCCTGTTTCAGGAATTTCCATACGAGCGATTTGAGCAAACCCTACTCTAACTGAGTTTTCTAGTCCGTAATCTGCAACTCCTGCAGTTACAGCTGAATCTATAGTTAAATAAATTGCTTCTTCATTTTGAATATTTACATTATCATAGTAAGCTTCATCAGTTGTATTTTTTACTAGTAAATCAAATGCGATATATCCTTTATGTTCTTCAGCTCCAGTATTAGGTACTGGATCTGACATTAGTCTATAACCCCACTCTTTACTTGTTAAATCTCCGTTTGTATCTAAGTCAGTAGATGTTAAACTTGTTTTATCGTATAGAATAAGTCTTGATGATGCTGGATTAACTTGACCAGATGATGACATTGGGATTAGTCCCCAGTGACTTGCTGGTGTTAATATAGTAGTTCCATCTGTGTCTATAACAGCAGGTGTTGCTATTCCAGTCCATGAATTCGTATTGTTTTCATAAGCACCTGTATCATAATTACTTTCATCAATTGTTAGATTTCCTGCTGTTGCACTTCCTACTGCATCAGCTCCACCGAACCATTCAGTTCCGTTGATTGAGAATTCTAACCCTTGTGTAGGTGCTATAGTTACGTTGAAATCAGTAAATTGTACTTCATCAAGTGCTATGAACCATGCGAATGTTGAAACTACTAAAACTACAGCAGTTAATGTTGTAATTAACGCTAAATTTTTAACATTTCTTTTTCGTTTTGCACTCTTTTTTTGCATAACTTTTTTTCTCCTTCTTTTTTCTAGTCTTTGACTATCTCTGATTTGAATTCCATTTTCATTTTGATTTCTCCACCAATAATGTTATTAGTGCACTCTGGATCATTTCCTTCTAACCATACTACTAAAGTGTATTTAGTAATTGAACCTGGTTCGAAATTTTCTACATGATCCGTAATCACAGCTTCACCATCTTCAAAGGGTATTGTATTAGGCTCAGGATTGCCATTGCTAGCTTCCTTAGCATAAGTAGTAGCTTCACCGTTTTTGTAAATTCGAATTCTTACAGCTTCGTCAACATTTTTTATAACATCTTCGATTACAACTTGAGTGTAGTAGTCAGTCGTAATTTCGCCAATATTTTCAATATAGAATGAATACGCTATATAGTTATCACCGTTGTGAGAACCATATTCATCACCCGGAAGTGTGTCTGGTAACCATCCTTCACTAATATTGTCGAAATGTTGCACTGATTCTGCTAACAACTCAGATCTGTACGCCTTGTATAGAGGATCATCTGATATTATCAGTCCTCTGTCATAATGTAAGTTGTCATCTAGCGTTATAGTGAAATTTCCGCTATTATAAATAAATCCAATAACCATATACAAGAAAATACTAAGTAATATTATTAACATTAATAGTAATAAAACTATTTTTGTTAATTTTTTATCATTTCTTACTTTCTTTGCATGTAGTACAAATTTATTATCCATAACCATCAACCCTTCATTTCCAATCACTTATTAATAAGCCTACCTTGGTATATTGATAACTTATCTATAATACAAGATTATTATATAACATTTACAATTGGCAAGTCAATAATTTTTGTCGAATTTTGTTACAATTTGTTTCTTTTATTTAGTTATTAATTTTTATTGACATTTTTATGTATAATTTTACGTTTTTTTTAAAATTATTTACATTTACCTATTGTAAATAATTGTGTATATAATATAATTAGTATAGAAAGAAGGGATAATGTATGAACCGTAAGGTTTTAATTGGACTATTGTTTGTTTGTTTGACTATTACTGTGAGCATGATGAGTCATACTTATTCGAGATATGTAGCTGGAACGGATGGAACAGTAGCCACAAGTTTTGCATCTTGGCAAATATTAGTTAATGAAAATGATGTTTTAGCTAGTAGTGGTTCTAAAATTGAGTTCACTCCTATAGTTGTTAATGGTGAAGATATTGCAAGTAATAAACTTGCTCCAACTAGTTCTGGATATTTTGATATAGAAATTGATCCTTCAAACATTGGTTTATCTTTTAGATATACACTTACTATTGATTCAATTGCTACTGAATTCCCTGATTTATACGTTTCTCAATATGAAATTATTAATGAAGGTAGTGAAAGTAATCCAGCAAACGTTAATGATATTATTGATGATACTATTACTAATACTTTATTATCTGATGGAACTATTACTTATAGACATCAACCATTTACTATTAGAGTATATTTCAATTGGTATGATGGTGTTGATGAAAATTCAGATGATCAAAATGATACTGATGTATCTAACGATCCTAATGCTAAAGCTGATTTTGAAGCTAGCATCTTGTTTGAACAAATTATATAGAACTTTATTTAAAGTTCTTTTTTTTTTGCATTGTAAAAAGACTATTTCTAGTCTTTTTTAATTTGTAGTCAAGTTTCTTTTCAATGCTGTTATTACTGGTACTACTTTACACGTTGTATTTTTTAGTTCTCCATACATTTTCGAATCATTTTGGTCAATTTGACTAATTGCAAATCCATTATCAATGTTGTATTCAGTGTTTGTCCATACGCAATTTGCAGTATTTAAATAATTGAATTTGTCATTTGAATATGAAATATATCCACTTAAGCTTTTTGTTCTATCTATTATAGTATTTGCTCTTGAATCAAACAGTAAATTTCCAACAATTATGTCTGAAGTTGAGTCTGATTTTATTACGGTTTGTTCTATATCCTTTGATGTTGTTTTTACTACATCAAGGGCTGTAAGAGGTCTATGTGATACTGTCCATCCGCTTACTATTGAGTTATAAGTTGTTTGATAATTTTGGAAATTACTTGTTTGATAAGAACTTTTTACATCTGGTATTAAGTTAACTGTTTCATCTCCTATTTTACTATTTGAATCTATTACTGATGCTTTTATACAGTTACCACCTATTGATGTACATCCAGTGTGACTTACAACATCTATCAATACTGATTGACCTAATTGATAAAATTCATCATATCCAGTTGCTTCCTTAACATCTTGTTCTGCTATTACAGTTAGTTTCAATTCTATCGGTTTAAGCATTTGATAACTTGGGTCTGCATTTAATTTAGCTTGTTCTTCTAAATGAAAGTTATATGCTGTTTGTCCCCAAAATGTATCAACAATATCATCACCAGAATCTGCTGGCCATGATATTGAAATTATAAATGAGCTTGATGATTTAGGTTCTATTATATTATCTTTTGTTATGACATTTACTTTAAATGGATAATCATGTGCAAGAGCATCTATTATGTCTGCAGAAGTCATTGATTCTCCAACTTTATATTGGTCTTCATTAAGAATTCTTGCTTCATTAACAAATATATTTAATAATGCGTTTGTATCACCTTTATTATTTATTGTTATTTCTTCATATACTGTTTCCATTCCTGGATAGATATCTCTTGATACAATATCAATACTATTATTTACTGTATCTTCTCCATCTTTAAATTCTATTGACCATGCTTTTACGTCTACTGTAGTTCTTCCGCCAACCATTCCTGAGAATGTGAACCATGCATATGTTACTGATATAAATGATAGTATTAAGAATAGGATAATTACTATATATAATCGTCTTTTATGATTTTTAATCACTTATATCACCTCTCTTTTTAAAATAATTCTGGATCTTTTTGTTTTCTTTTTCTCTTTTTTTGTTTTTCTCTTTTTTCTTGTTCTTTATCGAGCATTCTAACTACTATTTCGTATCCTATCATAGCAATTAAAGGTAGAATTACACATATATACATTCCAGCAGGTGTGCTTATTACTTTGTAGATGAATGATAGTATTACTGATTTATATACTATGATACCATATACTTGGTCTTCGCTAACTGGAGGATCTGCTGTTGGATTTGCTATTCCTTGAGCTATAAAATCTAGTTTACCATTGGGATTATTTTCTATTTTTATTACTTCATGAGTAATGATTAAACCATTATAACCACCCTCATCTCCTAGGTAACTGATAGCATCTCCTACTTTTATATCTGCAGGATCTACTTCTTTACTTAATAGTACATCACCTATTTTATATTTTGGTTCCATTGAACCAGTTCTAACACTGAACATTCTAAGGTTAAAAAAGGAGATTTCATTATTACTAAATCTTTGTAGTAGTACTGTAAGAACGAAACCTATGATAACAATACCTACAAATATTTTTAATACTGTGCCAATTATTTTAAGCGTTTTATTTAATTTCATAAGTATTCTTGTACCCTTTCTAAATAATC
Source organism: uncultured Muribaculaceae bacterium (assembly GCA_964370475.1). Classification (GTDB taxonomy): domain Bacteria; phylum Bacillota_I; class Bacilli_A; order RF39; family UBA660; genus CAYJCL01. Next base: position 68,461 of record CAYJJI010000003.1, read on the forward strand.
ATCCATTGCATTTTTAAATTTCTTTTTGATATCTTGATTAGCTAGATTATTTTTATCTCCTAGTTCACCTTTTATGTTTCCTAGGTTTTTAGCAATTAATTCTAATATTTCTTCATCTGTTATTTTAAATCCGCATTTTTTTAACAGTGTCATTAATCTATTAATTTCTTCTGTTATAAGGTAGTATGCATATTCTCCTAGTTTTTCTTTTTGTTGTACTTTAGTTTTACATACTGAGTCCATTACGTAGTAATCTACTAGAAAAGCATGTTCAAGTAATCCTGTTAATAGATTATTTCCATCTTCATCTAAATTCTTTCTTTCTTCACTTTCGTTTTCATCGTAATTATATAAATAGTTCCATAAATTTACTGCTACTTGAAAGTTTGGATTTTTTAAGATTATATTTGTTTTTTTAATTGGTGGATTAATTAGTTTTACTCTTGCTTTTTCTAATGATTTAATTAATTCACTTCTTGACCATCCTGATATGTAATCTTTTATTCTAGATAAACGTTCTTTAGCTCTTTTAATATCTTCGTTTAGTTTTTTATCATTATTAGCGTTAGAACGATCTGTACCTTTAATTATTAATTTTATTTCTAGATCTTCTTGACCTATTTTGGTTTCTCCTGAATATACTAGTTTTCTGTATCTATCAATTTCAAGTTCATTTAGTTCTTTTTCTTTTTTCATTACAAATTTTGTAATGAAAAATATTAAAGTGTAAAGGAATTTATTTTCATAAATATTGTATGTTTCTTCACTATATATATTTAATATTTTATTTGGTCTTACTGAGTTGTTTTCAGGGGAAAATTCATCTATATAGTATGTATGTCTAGCTAAATCTTTTACACTTTCCGCTGTTACTTTTTTTGCTTTTTCTATTAGCTCTACACTTGAGTTGTTTATAAGTATTAGTTTAGGGTTTCTGACTACGTTATCGATATAAGGGCATGCATCCCATATTATATCTAAACATTCGAAGTTCAGAACATCACCACTGATATTACTTTTATAATTCATTGTTGAAGTTATTTTATCGAAAAAATCTTTATTATTTTTTTCTATCTCTTTATTTATTTTTGGATCAATAACACTAGCCATAAATAAACCCCTTTCTAAATAGACTTTTTAATTATTTGTACATATTCAATACATTCTTTCATTACACCTTTACCACATTCTTTATTTAAGAATGAAATAAATGGATCTAATTCATCACGTATGAATGCTATATTTAATTGTTCAAATTTTCTTAATATTTTTCTTGCTAGGAAGTAGTCAATTGCTTCCATTTCATCTCCACCACATGCAACATATACTGGTGCAAATTGGTTAAGTTGCTTCATAATTCTGTTACCGAATGCTACACGGAAGTGTTTGATAACGTAATCATCTATTTTTGTTAATTTATTTAGTGCTTCTTCTGATATTTTTACATTAGTCATTGCTTCTTTAAATAGTGCTTCTAAGTAAGATGAGTTAATACTCATTGCTTCTTGTTCACGACACTCAAATGGTGATATCTTTTTATTAATATCGATAGGCATTGCTCTATCGTATACCTTATCTGTTACCATATATGTTGAATCATCATTATTGATTGTTCCTATATACCATAAGTTTCCAGGTAATTGAATTTTTCCGTTTTTGATGTACTTTGGATCATTTTGCCATCCACTTGTTACTAATTCAACTATCCATTCATCTCTTGATGGAATTTCTAGAATTGATAACATTTCTGCAAAGTAGTACTCTACTCTGGCGATGTTCATTTCATCTAATATTATTGTATGAACGTTATCATCGTAACTAGCTGCGTACACTTCACCAAGGGCATCTGTTTCTGTAAATTTCTTTGTAAATTCGTTGAAATATCCAAAGAATTCTGTTTTATCTTTCCATGAAGGTTGTACTGATGCTACAACTGAGTCATTAGCAACGAATTTCCCCCATGCGTATGCAAGGGAAGTTTTCCCTGTTCCTGAGATACCTTGTAATATTATTAGTTTACTTATTGCTAATCCAGCTACGAATACTCTTAATAAACTTGGTTCGTAATATAATTTCAATTTTGAAGCTGAGAAACTTCTTAAGTTATCAATTAATTCTTCTAGTGTGAAATTATTATTATAATTAGGTACTGTTTTACCTTCAAATGATTGGTCTATCATTTCTAATTTAGGGAATCTGTGAGCATTTTCTATTACTTCTTCATCTTCCTCAGTAGCTTTACTAGTTCCATCAGGATTTTCTCCATCTTCTTCTGGATTCAATCCTAATTGTGAAACTTTCATAGCCATTAATTCGCTATTTTCTTTCATTAATCTTCTAACTTGATTGTTCAATTTATCTAATTCTTCTAGTAATGATTCATTACTTAATTTTGTTGTTTTGTTTCTTAAGAATCTTCTTACATATAAGAATATTAAGAAAGCTATTAGTCCTACAAATAGCACAAGGAAACCCACTGCTACAGCAGTGAATAACCATTCTGGTCCATTGAAGTCTTTTGAATAGCCTTCAATTAGTTTACTATATTTACTAAAGTTAAATATTTCTACTATTCCTTTTCCTATTGTTGTAATTCCTGTTACAAATATATCTAGAAATTCAAATATAAATCTTGTAAAGGTTTCCATTATTCACCATCTCCCACTGTTTTTAATTTTTTTTCAAAATCATCTTTAATAATGCGGTCTTTGAAATTATCAAGTACTACATTATCTATTGGAACAGTTTTAACCTTTTTATCAATAAAGATATATTCAGCTAGCGCCATCGATGTTTTGTTTTTACTTATAAATTTAGTTTTGTTATCGATATAACATGATATTCTATATCCTTTTTTTCTTAGTTCTTTAATTATTTTTGATACTTTCATAAATTCATCATATGAAATTAAGTATATTACATTTTTCTTTGCATATTCATCATCATTGTTATTAAAGTATCTTTCTAATTTTTTTTCTTTATCTGATAATGAGTTTGGAATTGTTACAATGTATTCATTCATGAAATCACCTTGTAACATATCTTTACCAAGTCTAGCTTGTAGTAATGTCATTAGTACGTTAAGTTTATCTTCTGCTACAATACCTTCTTGATATGCTTTATTAATTATTTCATTACTATATACTTGGCTGAAGTTAATATTATGTTTAATATTTACTATGTATTTTCCTTTTTTTGATTTTATTTCACTGTATACTAGTTCGAACACTTCTGTTTTTAATCTATTTAGGAAAAATTTGTTAATTCTATTATGTTTCTTTTGAATGTTTATAATATTTTTACATAGTTCGTCAATATTATCGAATTCTATTTCGTAATCTGATGCGAATTTAATCAATTCTTTTGCATATAAGTGTTTTTTACCTTTTAAATCTTTAGAAGTAGTTTCTAAGTATTCAAGTTTTGATATCATCATCATTAACATTGCATACTTTTCTAGTTTGTAGTCATAGTATTTATCTGTTCCTGAGTGGTTTTTACTTAATTTTTGACTATCTTCTTCTAGGGCATTACCTATACGAATTATTACTTTTTTAGCTCTTTCTTTTAGAGCTTTTTTAAAGCCGTTCTTTTCGTTAATAATATCTGAATTATTATCTAAGACATAGTTGAATTTTGATGTTGATGTTCTTCTATCTAGTTCAGCTACACTTTTACTAAATATATTATAATATTTTGATTCTATATATGATTTTATTAAGGCTTTTTTGATAGATGGTTCATTTTGTTTCAATTTATAATCTTTATGTATTTCATCTATTATTTGATTTATTTCTTCTTCTTTAATTGCCATTAACTTAGATATAACACCTTTACATCTTTTGTTTTCTGTTTTATTAAATATTTCTTCTAGTGCTATTTTTTCTTCTACGATTTCTTCTGTAGTTTTTTCTTCTACTTCGTCTTCTTCTTCAGTTATTTCTTCTATTGTTTCATGACTAAGTGGCAAGTCTTCAACTGAGCTACTTTTTTCTAGTTCTTCCATATCTTCAAATTCTTCATCATCTAGTTCTACTGTTTGAATATCGCTATCATCTTCTTCTACCGATATAATTCTGAAGAATGTTGTTTTTGATAAATCCTCATCTATTTGTTCCTGAGTTCTACTTTCTACAGTTTTATTATCTTCTAACAAATCTTCTTCATCTAAGTAGACAGTGTTTGAGTAGTCTTCTACTTGTTCTTCTACTTTAGTTATATTTTCTTTCTTTTCTTCTAATTTATCTTCTTCCATGAAATCATCACCTAGTGAATCAAGTATTTTATCTTCTTTATTACTAGGAATTAATTTATTAATTAAGGATTTAATTTTACTAAACATTTCTTTTTCTTCTCCTTTTAAAATTACTGTAAAGATGTAAAATACTATTATCATCAATATGATGACTACAGGATTTAATATTGTACTCTTGATAAGGCCAAAAAATGGTATTGTACTTACTACTTCACCAATTACTTGATCTGATGTTATTTTTTCGTTATCTTCTTTAGGATTTGCATCTCCTTTTGTTGTTATTTCATCATTTAATACTGTTTTTATTCTATGTGTTATTACTTCTTGATCTGAATTTATAAAAGATATTACTTGATCATATTCGTAATTTGTTTTGTTTTTCGTTATTATCCAATCTCCAGGGGAAATTGTTGGTTCCATACTACCTGTTTGTACTTCTAAAAGTGTATATCCAAAGAAACTTGAATATTGATTACCTAGTATTTTTGTTTGGAAAAAGTTATATATTGCAACAAGAAGTATTACTCCAAGAAATAATATAGCTATATTCAGGAAAAAATTAACTATACTTTTTTTGACTTCTTTTTTGACTCTATATTTCATTTTACCCTTCCTATTCTATATTTTTATTCACTATTTAATTTTATCATAATCGACAAATTTTGACAATATAAAGATATGGTTATTTTCCCATGCTTAAATAAAAGAGAATTTTTTATTCTCTTTTATTTTTTCTTTTTTTAGGCTTTGGTGTAACCTCTTCTTCATCTTCGTCAGTTCCATATTTTATTTCTATTATTAATGCATATATTTGATAGATAAATATTAGGAAACAAGGTACTACTATAACAAATAAGAATACCCATGTTGATTGGATTATTGCTAAAAACGTTCCAATTCCTTTATATACTTCTGTTGCTTCTCCAGCAACATATGCCATTGTAAATTGTGTCCCGTTTTCATAAGATATTCCGCCTTCATCAACGAATACTTCACCGATTATTCCGAAGTCTAATTCGATTGAGTCATCTTCCATTTTGCGATAACCAAATATTTCATCTCCTACTTGAATTTTATCAAGTCTTTTAGCTTTTACTATTACTAAGTCGCCTTCTTCATATTTAGTTGAAGATATGTTGTTGTTTATTACTACTAGAGTTGTATCTCCAAATTGAGGTACTCCATAATCATTATGATTTAATAATACTATTGACATTAATATTGCAAATGCAAAGAACAATACTACTACAGTTGCTATTATTATTTTTTTTACTATTTTCATTTTTACCACCTACTATAATATTTATATTATCATATTAATTTTTGTTATTCAATATTTTTGTAATAAAAAAACTCCTTTTGGAGTTTTAGTTGTTACACATTCCGCTGCAGTTAGAGTTAAAATCATAAAATATATTTAGTTGTAGCGGATTATATGTTAAATATACAAATAATATCATAATTATTGGATACATAATTAGTGATATTAATTCTCTTTTGTTATTAACTGATTTATTTAGTAATTTATAGCATGGTATCAGTGATACTACTATACTTAAGAAATATATTGTTAGAGTTACTATCATTATATCTTTAGTTTCCAATACATACAAATATATCGGGGTAAATATTAAATTCACTAATGCAATACATATTATACAACTTATTAATGTTGCAAAAAATGCATTTTTTTCTTTTTTAAATGTTTTTAATATTACCGCAAATATAAAGTATGATATAAATATCATTTTGTTATGTTCCCATATACTTTCATTTACTGGGAAAATTGGTAGCGGAATTATGTCGTATAAGCTATGAATGAGTGAACTTAAAATAAAAATCAATACACTAGATATTAAGACGAATTTTTTCATAGATCCTCCTTATAATAGTTTATTGATTTATTTTTTATTTATACTTATAGTTTTATTAATTCTTCATTAATAATAGAATACAAATATATATTTACTTCTTTATTACTTATTTTTTTGATGTACTCTTTATATCCATTTAATTGTTTTATATATGCATCATCACTAACTTTACTTAGTTTATAATCTATTATGTTTATTGTATTACTATCTTCGATTAATAAATCTATTATTCCGTGAGTATTATCATTTATGAATTCATATTCTTGATATACATTACACTTTTTGATGTTTTTAAATAGATCATTTTTTATTAATTTGTTTATTTTGTTTTTTATGAATTTATCTTCTATTAATGTTTCATCATAATTTTTAAAGTCGATATATTCTAATATTTCATGAAATTTTAAACCTAGTTCTATGTTTGTTTTTTCTTCTTTAGTTATTAATTTCTTTGTAGCTTTAGAATATCTTTTATTTAGTATCTCTTCATTTATAATATTGATTTCTTTAACATTAATAGTTTCATTTATTGTATTGATTTTTTCTTCTTTTATTTGATTATATAAGTAATTTTTTGTTAGTCCTAAGTTATTTATTTCTATTTTTTCTTGATATATCTTAGTTATTTTATTTAATGAATACAACATCTTTGCAATTGATTTATATTTTGTTCTTATAGTGTTACTTACTATTCCGTTGTTTATTATTTCTAGTTCTTCTTTTTTTGGATTAGGAAGGAACATAATAAGTTGTTCTCTTGCTCTTGTCAGAGCAACATAGAAAAGTCTTATTTTTTCGGAAATTTCTTCTTTTAAATAATCGTCTTTTACTAGAACGTCCATTACCGTCTTTGTTATACCATAATCTTTATCATAGTACGGAATTATTATTCCGTACTTTTGATAGTATAAGAATAAATCATTTAAATCTTTAATATTAAATTGATTTGATAACGACGGAAAGTAACATATAGGATACTCTAAACCTTTTGAACCATGAATAGTCATTATATATACGGCATTAGTTGTTGATTCGTGATTTTTGTATTTTAAATCTAATCCTTTTTCTATTAAGCATTCTAGATGTTCTATTGTTTTTTTTATATCATAACCTTTATCTGCTAACGAATTAATTATATCTATTAGTTTTTCCATTCTTATTAAAGCATTACTTGGGTCGTGAAGTTTTATTGTTTTTATTTCATAATCCATAGTATTTATTATTGATTCTATTATTTGTTTTAAGTTAAGGTCGTTTATACTTTTAGCTATTTTAGACATATCATTATATAATTTATTATTTTTGAAATCATTATCTTTAAAGCAATTAAATATTTCTTGATCTGATAATTCATATATGTATGATCTTGCTAATGATATGAATGATGTTTTAAACTTATAATAGTCTTCTCCTGATGCTATCGCGTTTATCATTATTAGTGCATTAGTGATGACTGTTAATTCAGCACTTTCGTTTAGTTTATCATCTTTTTTTATTGATGAAGGAATATTTAAGTATTCAAATATTTTTTTGTATAAATTAAAATTTGTACTCTTATCTACTATTACCGAGAAATCTTTATATTCAATATCTCTTAGTGAATTAGTGTTTTTATCAAATACTTGGTATTTTGATTTTATTTTTTCTGTTATGTCATTTGCTATCTTAAAAGCTTCTATTTCTGTATTTGTGTAGTTATCTTCTTTATTATAGGTGAATATTTTCATATTATATTTTGGATCTATATTTTTGTTATCATCATACATTTTGTTACCATAATACATTTGGTGTGATTCTTCGTAGTTAGCTCCCCCTATTTCATCATCCATAAGTGGTCTGAATAACAAATTAATGTCATCTAACACTTCTGATCTTGAACGAAAGTTATTTAACAGATCTATTTTGAATCCATTATTTCCTTTAGCATAGTTATCATATTTATTTTTAAATATATATGGATTTGCATTTCTAAAACGATAAATTGATTGTTTAATGTCACCAACCATATAAACGTTATTATTTTCTATGTAAGATACAAACGTTTCTTGAATATCGTTTGTATCTTGGTATTCATCAATCATTATTTCTTTAAATGAGTATTTAAGTTCATTTCTAGCAGATTCATGATTTTTTACTATTTCTATAGCTAGTAGTGCTATTGATTGAAAGTCGTATATTTGATTTTTTATTTTGTACTCATCTAGAGTTTTATAGAATTTTTTTAATATATTAATTATTATTTTTGTATTAGTTTTGTTTTTTAATATATCATTTATTATTTGTTCTGAATTTCCATAACTTATTAAATCTTTATAGTTTTTTATTTCATTTTTTACATAAGTGTAAAATTCTTTTACCTCTTCATCGCTATTTCTTGGAAGCATTGGTGGTTTTAGGTTATTTATAAGAGCAAATTCTTCGATTGTATTTGCTTTATATAAATAACTTAGTGAAGAGTTTATTTTTTCATAGAAGTCGTTATCTATTAATACTTTAAATTCTTCTACTATTGTTTTAACTTTATCTCTAGCTCCCATTAAAATTTTATTATAGTCTTCTTTTATTGTTTGATAATTTTCTTCGTTGTAGAAATTTTCTATATAATTATCTAGATATTCTTCTTTATTTGGGAGTAATGCTATTTGGTTAGTAATTTTTATTAGCGAATCAAATATTTGTTGATCGTTTTTTGTACAATAGTCTTGAATGAATTTTTGAAATTCTATATCTTGATATGATTCATCTAAAATATCTCTTAGTATTTTAGTTTTTTGGATAGTTAATGTTGATTCATCAGTTATGTCTATATCTTTTGGAATGTTTAATAAGTAGTGATATTTCTTTACTATAGATAATGCAAATGAATCAAATGTTGTTACATATGCTGTATCTATTAGTTCTAGTTCCTTTGTTAATGTTTCATCTTTTTTTATTAAACTTCTTATTCTATCTTTCATTTCTGCTGCTGCGTCTTTAGTAAATGTTAATATAAGTAATTCATTGATATGAGTTCCCTCTTTTAATATTTTACCTGTTCTTGCTGTTAATACTGCGGTTTTACCAGAACCTGCTCCTGCACTAACTATTATATTAGTGTCACTTTTATCTATTGCTAGTTGTTGTTCGTTAGTCCATCTTGGCATTTTCTTCACCTCCGCTTGTTTTTTCTATCTTAATGTAGTTAGATTCATTTTTATAACATATTCCTTGATATTTACAATACATACAACCATCGATTGTTTTATCATCTTTTTTAGGATTGATTTGAAAATTAGCACCATTAATATTATTTATTGCTTCATTTATTTTTTGTTCTGCTATGTTGTTTAATTTTTCGAAATCTTGATCATTAAGTAACTTAGCGTGTTGATAGAAGCCGTTTGCTGTTGTTTTTAAGTTGTTAATCATTTGAGAGTTATTATAACTACTATCTAATTTTTTTATTACATCTTGATCTTGATTAGTATATCCTTTTAGTTTTAAAGCTTTTATTTTCTTTTCAATTATTTTTTTACCATCATTGTGATATGGTTTTTCTAGTAATTGATGAATATATATACCTGCTATTCTTGCATTTTTTATTACTTGACTACGTTTAGCCAAATAGATGTATATTGGTAATTGCATTCCAATACCATGTTCTATATTATTTAAATTTATTTCAGCACTACCTGTTTTGTAATCTATTATAGATACTAGGGTTTGTTCTTGTTCTTCTAAATAGTTTATTTTATCGACAAATCCTTTAAATGTTACATCCATATATCCATTATATGGGACTTCTATTTTTTCTTCATATAGTGATTGATTGAATTCACTTAATGATTGGTAGTTTTTTAAAGTTTCTATTATATCTATTAATTCTTTTTTTAAATAGTTAATGAAAAATTGGTCTTTTTTGTTTAATTTATTTATTATTTGCTCTTCTTTACTCCATAATTCATCTAGAGATTGGTTTTTATTCATAGTGTTTTCTAGAATTCTATGAAATATATTTCCTAATATGGTTGGGAATGTTTCTTCATAAGGAGTTAGTCTTAATATATTATTTAAATAGTATTTGAAGGCACATTTATAGTAGTTATCCATACTTGAGTAGGACAAGTTGTATTTGCCTTTTAAATATGCTTTTAAAGAGTCTTTTTCTATACCACTGAATTGGTTGTTATATGTATTTAGTTTTATATCTTGATAATTATGAAGTAGTTTTAGTAAGTCATTATCCAGTGTTCCATATTTTTTGTATTTTTCATAATATTTTGCTAATTCAATTACATTATATTTATTAGAATAATTGTATTCTTTTTTTGTTTCTTTTTTAATTTCATATTGTAATATATCGTTTAAACTACTAATATATGCTTCGTTACCGTTGTTGATTTCTTTTGATGTGATGATTGTATTTTTGGTGTTTTTTATAATATTAGTATATATATTATTTTTTAACTTATTAAGCTCATTACTTGTTAGTAGTTCTATGCTTTTTAGTTCTTTATCATTTAAATATAATTCATCTTTTGATATAGTTGGGAATTCTCCTTGATTAAATCCTAGAATGAATAAGTATTCTTGGTCGTTAATATTTTTACTAGTAAATTCTATTTCGTTAATTGCATTTTTTAAGATTGGTGTTTTTAGTTTTGTGTTCTTGATATCATTAATTATTAATTCTTTGATATTGTTATGATCTATGTTAATGTATTTATTCATTATACTTATTAGTTTTTCACTTACTTCATTGTCTTTCAATACGTTTATATCAAAATTGGTTTCTATGAATTTATTAGTAATTGTATTACTTATAATAGATGTATCTTTTTTAAGATTTACTGGTATTTTAAACAACTTAAATATTTTTGATATTATTTTACGATATTCATCGTTGATGTTTGTTATGTATATGTTGTTTATATCTATACCATTACTAATTAAATTACATATTTCGTTTGCAATAAATGTCACTTCTTCTTCTTGATCTTTTAACATATGAATTAAATGGTTGTAATTACATTGTGGATATTCTTTTATTACTCCATTTGTTTGTTTTCTTAATATTTCTAAATCATTAGATATTAATTTGTTATCAAATACTATGTTTTGATTTACTATGTATTTTTCAAACAATTTATTTTTTATTAAAAGTTTATTCTCAATTAATTCTTCTTTCAATTTAATTAATTTATTTACTTTATTATTTGTTGCTTCTTTAATATAATACATATTTTCTATCATTATTTTAGCCACTTGGTAATTGTAATTGTATTTATTCATTAAATAAATGATTGCATCGTTATTATAATTAAAATACAGATTTTTTTTTAGTTCATTAATAGTCATTAATTTATCATTACTTAGGTTTTTTCTTGTTTTTAAATATTCTTCTTTATTATTTATTATATATATACTCATATTGTCCTACTTTCATTAAAAACTCATTAAGTTATAAATATTATATAATAGTATTGCATTATTAACAATTATTTGTTATTATATTATTACTTATGGCGGTATTGGTGAAGTGGTTAACACGCTAGATTGTGGCTCTAGTATTCATGGGTTCGATTCCCATATATCGCCCCATTAGGAAAATAAAAGTTGATAGATTAATTTCTATCAACTTTTTTATTTG
>CAYJJI010000004.1:0-76183 GCA_964370475.1 uncultured Muribaculaceae bacterium
AGTGAAATTGCTGAATTTTTAAATAAAAATAATATATTAACTCCAAATGAATATTCAAAAGGAGTAAAAACAAATATAACTAAAAAATGGAACAGAGATACAGTTTCAAGAATATTAACCAATGAAACATATACAGGAGTATTAATTCAAGGTAAGAACAAGAAAATAAATTATAAAATAAAAAAACAGGTGCAAACAGAAGAAAGCGAATGGTTTATAACAAAAAATCATCATGATAGTATTGTTTCTGAAGAAGTTTTTGAAAAAGTACAATATTCACTTTCAAGAAAAAAAGATTATAGTAAAAATGCTGATATCTTAAATGGATACTTAAAATGTATAGATTGTAGTAGTGGGTTAACAGTTAGAAAATCAAAAGGCAAAACATACTATAACTGTTCTTCATATGTTCGAAATAAAGGTTGTAAAAGTCATTCAATCAAAAGAGAAAAGTTGATTGAATTAATAATTGATGATATTAATAATAAAAAGCAATATAATATTTTTGAATTAACTTCTAATATAATGATTGAATTTATAGATAAAATATTAGTAATAGATAAAAATACAATAAAAGTAATATATAAATAAGATGTAGTTAAATATGAAATTTTAAATGTTTATGATATAATAACTAAAATATCAGTGACGAAAGATGAGAAAGAAAATAAAACAAAAAAATTGAAGGAGTTAATTAGATGATTAAAGTAGTAGGAACAATTTTTATAAATAACAATAGACTTTTAATAGTAAAGCCAAGAAAAAGAGCAACATTTCAAATGGTTGGTGGCGGAGTGGAAATTGGAGAAGAACCATTTAACGCTGCTATCAGGGAAATACAAGAAGAATTAAATTCTGAAAATGTTGTTATAGATCCATTGAAATTGAAATTAGTAATGGAATTTGAAGAAATTGCAACTAGTGATGCAAATAAGAAAATATATTTTTATGTTTACCAATATAATGGTTTCATTCAAAACGATTTCCAAATATCTGAAGAAATAGAATCTTTTTTATGGTATGATACAACAATGCAAGATATTCCTTTATCAAATACATTAAACCACAAGGTTATTCCATACTGTAAAACAAAAAAATTAATTAAGTAATAATTAGATATTTAAGGAGGTAAATAATTATGGATATGAAACAAAAACGTGAAATGCGTAAGAAAAAACGAGAAGAAAATATAGAAAACAACGAAAGTTGTCACAAAACTAACATTAACTGGTACCCAGGTCACATGGCTAAAACTAAAAGATTAATCAAAGAAAAACATCAATTAATTGATGTGGTTTATGAACTGATCGACGCAAGAATTCCACACTCATCAAAAATAAAAGATGTAGAAGAATTATTAAAGAAAAAACCAAAAATACTAATTCTTAATAAATATGATTTGTGTGATAAAACGGAAACGGATAAATGGATAAAAAAATATGAATCTATGGGTTATAATGTTTTAAAAACAGATTTAACAAGTAATAACGCTACAACAGAATTAGTGAATTTAACAAACAAAATCATGGAAGATACTCAAAGTAATAGAGCTGATAAAGGTCTAAAAGAAAAAGAGATAAGAGTATTAGTAATGGGTGTACCTAACGTAGGTAAAAGTACATTAATTAATAGATTATCCGGGAGAAACGCAGTTAATACAGGAAATACGCCAGGTGTTACTAAATCCCTAAACTTCATAAAAACTAATAGTAACATATTACTATTAGACACTCCAGGTATTTTATGGCCTAAAATAGATGAAGAATCAGTTGGTTTAAACTTAGCTGCAATGGCATCAATAAAAATGGAAATACTACCAGTTGATGACGTTGCTATTCACATACTTACAATGTTAAATAATTACTATCCTAATATCTTAAAAGAAAGATATAACATTAATGAATTAAATGAAGACATATGTATTACATATGATGCAATAGGACGTAAAATAGGAGCATTAATTAGTGGTGGGGAAGTAGACTACGATAGAGTTAGTTTAACAATCTTAAATGACTTAAAAAACGAATATATAAAAGGTATAACATTCGATAGAATATAAATGGAGTATAAATGGATTTACTAAAATACGAAAAAGAACTATATAAAGAAAAAATAACATTAATTGCAGGTATTGATGAAGTAGGAAGAGGACCTCTAGTAGGTCCTGTTGTTGCGTGTGCAGCAATACTTCCTAAAAACTATAAATTAGAAGGTTTAAACGATAGCAAAAAACTAAGTGAAAAGAAAAGAAATCAACTATATGAAATACTATTAAAAGATGTAATAGATTATGCAATAGGAGAATGTACTCCAAAAGAAATAGATGAAATAAATATATATCAAGCATCCAAATTAGCGATGCAAAGAGCAGTAGAAAAATTAAAAATAACACCTAAACATTTATTAATAGATGCAATGCCTATGGAATTAGATATTCCAAGTACAAGTATAATAAAAGGAGATGCTAAATCATTATCTATAGCAGCAGCTTCAGTAATTGCCAAAGTAACAAGAGATAGATATATGGAACAACTACATGAAAAATACCCGAATTACGGATTTAATAAACATAAAGGATATCCAACAAAACTGCATCTTGAAAATATTAAAAAATATGGTATATTTAATGAGTACAGGTTTACATATAAACCAGTTCATGATTTAATTATTAATGGTGAGGGAAAACAATGAAATTTATCTTTTTAAATAAAATATTAAAAAATTACTTATTGATGTTTATTACTATCTTTAGCGTAGAAATAATCTTTAGAGCTATACTGGGTAGCCAAATAATTGATTGGTCATTATTCAGAATATTTCTAAGTACAAATATCATCGCATTACTACTATCAATGATCTTCTCATTCTTTGGAAGAATAGCTAGTAATTTATTTACAATAATATCAACCCTAGCATTCTCAATATATGCCCTAGCACAGCTAGGTTTTGAGAACTATTTAGGAGTATATATATCTATAGGAGCATCAGAACAAGCAATAGCTGTAACAGACTATTTTATAGATTATTTAATGAGTCTAGAAGCGATATTCTTCTTGATTTTAATACCAAATGTATTACTAATATTATACTTTTTAATATTCGAAAGAAGAGTTAAATTAATAATAAAAAATAAAAAATACAACGTACTTAATATAATAGGTGGACAAAAATTAAAGGAACAAGAAGAAAAATCAATAAAATATAAAGAGAAGTTCCAAATGCGAGTTACAGGATTAATATCTTGTGGTGCTCTAATAATCTTAAGTGGATTATTTTACTATTCATTAGGAGCAAAAATAATGCAAAATGAACTTCAATTAGTATCTAATCAAAGCTTGTTTAAAAGTCCAGAAATACCAAGTATTACAGTTAACCAATTTGGTATAACTATGTATGGATTCTTAGATATTAAATCTAATACCATTCCACAAAGCTTAGAGGAAAATAATACTAAATTAGAAAAACCAGAACAAATAGTAACTGATTATACTAGGTATATAGATGATACAGTATGGGAATCAATCTTAGAAGAAGAAACAAATAGTAATTATCAAACACTACATACATATTACTTAAATAAAAGTATTACTCCTAAAAATGAGTATACAGGAATATTCGAAGATAAAAATCTTATAGTAATAATGATGGAATCAGTAAATACTATGGTAATTAATGAAGAATATTATCCTAATCTTTATAAATTATATAGCGAAGGTTGGGCATGGGATAATGCTTATTCCCCAAGAAATGCTTGTTCAACAGGTAATAACGAAATAACAGGTATGATGGGACTTTATACAATAAATACTTCATGCACAGCAAATGAAAATAAAAATAACGAATATTTCCAAGCAATATTTAATTTATTTGACCGTGATGGATATGATACTAGTAGTTACCATAATTATGCAGATGTATATTATGATCGAAAAACAATTCATCCAAATATGGGATCAGATATATATTATAATACTACTAACTTGGGAATACCTTATAATCCTATATATCAAGAATGGCCAAGTGATATAGATCTAATGAATAAATCATCAGAAATATTCTTAGAGCAAGATAGATATATGGCGTGGATTACTACAGTAACTCCACATCAACCATATTACGTAGCTAGTGAATTTGGTGATGAACATTTAGATCTATTTGAAGATACAGGATATAGCTTATCATTAAAAAGATACTTATCTAAATTAAAAGAATTCGATTTATCTATCGGAGCATTAATGGATAATCTAGAAGCTAGTGGAAAATTAGAAGATACAGTAATTGTTCTATACTCAGATCACTATCCATATGGATTAACAAATAACCAATTAAATGAATACTTCGACTATGATGTGAGTGAATATAAAGAAGTAGATAGAACACCATTTATAATATATAATTCAGAGTTAAAACCAACTAAATTCGACGATTATACTTCATTAATAAATTTAACCCCAACAATAGCTAATTTATTTGATTTAAATTATGATCCGAGAATATATGCAGGAGTAGATTTATTTAGTGAAGATAACCAAGATAGAGTAGTATTTGCAGATGGGTCTTGGCAAGATGACTATGGATATTATAGCGCTCAATCAGGTAAAATTACTTATTTTGGAAGTGATGAATATACAAATGAAGAAATTATTGCAATTAACGAAAAAATATATCAAGAAATAAAAATGTCTAATTTAGCAATTAAAACTAATTACTTTGAAGACTTAGGAATTAAATTAGCTCAACAACAAGCACCGATAACAGATATGTATAGAGAAGAGGAAAACTAATGAAAAAACTAGTTATAGTAGAATCACCAAGTAAAAGTAAAACTATTGAAAAATACTTAGGTGAAGATTACAAAGTAGTATCTAGTAAAGGACACATCAGAGATTTAGCTACCTCAGGTAAATATGGACTAGGAGTAGATGTCGAAAACGACTTTACTCCTAATTATATTCCAATCAAAGGCAAAGCTAAAACAATTACAGAACTAAAGAAAATGTCAAAGTCTTTTGACAAAGTAGTTTTAGCAACAGATCCAGACCGCGAAGGAGAAGCGATTTCATGGCATCTATATGATGCAATGAAATTAAACGAATCTAACTATGAAAGAGTAACATTTCATGAAATAACAAAAGATGTTATTCAAGAAGTATTTTCTAATCCTAAAAAATTAGATATGGACTTAGTAAAATCTCAAGAAACAAGAAGAATATTAGATCGAATAATTGGATTTAGACTAAGTAAATTAATGCAATCTAAAACTGGTGGTAAAAGTGCAGGAAGAGTACAAAGTGTTGCTTTAAAATTAATAGTAGATAAAGAACGAGAAATAGAGAAGTTTATACCAGAAGAATATCATACGATTAAAGCAATCTTTGATAACTTCGAAGCTAACTTAGAAAAATATCAAAATAAAAAATTAGAAATAAAGAACCAAGAAGAAGTAGACAATATTTTAAGTAGCTTAAGTGATCGATACAAAGTAGCAAACATAGAAACAAAAGAAAGAAACAAAAAAGCTAAGGTGCCATTTAAGACATCAACTCTACAAGCAACATCGGTAAATAAACTGAATTTTTCTTCTAAAAAAACAATGAGCATAGCTCAAAAATTATACGAAGGAATAGATTTAGGTAATGAAACAGTAGGGTTAATTACTTATATGAGATCAGATTCAATAAGATTATCCCCATCATTTACAAACGATGCATTTAATTATATTAAGGCTAAATATGGAGAAGCTTATCTAGGATCAATTAAGGTTGAAAAAAACAACAATTCTCAAGATGCTCACGAAGGTATAAGACCAACAGATATTAAGAAAACACCAGAATCAATAAAAAAATATTTATCACCTGATGAATACAAACTATATAGTTTAATCTATTACAGAACCCTAGCTAGTTTAATGGCAGATGCCAAAACAACTAATACAGGAATTGATTTATTAAATAACGATTATTTATTCAGAGCAACAGGAAGTGTATTAAAGTTTGACGGATATTTAAAAGTATATCAAATATATGAGGATAGCGAAGATAAGATACTACCTGATTTAACAAGTTTATTGAATGATTCTATCGAAGCTAACGAAGTTCTTACAGAACAACATTTTACAAAACCAACACCAAGATTTACAGAAAGTTCATTAATAAAAGAACTAGAATCACTTGGAATAGGTAGACCAAGTACTTATGCAACAATTATTTCAACACTAAAAGAAAGAAGTTACGTTGTGGTAGAAGAAAAAAAATTCATTCCAACAGAAGTTGGAATAGAAACAACTGATAAACTACAAGAATTTTTCTCAGGAATAGTTAATGTAACATACACAGCACAAATGGAAAAAAATCTCGATGGAATCGCAGATGAACATCAAGATAATATTAAAGTGTTAAAAGAATTTTATGATAACTTCGAGCCTTTAGTTCAAGAAGCGTTTACAAACATGGAGAAAAAAGAAGCTGCAACAACAGGTGAAAAATGTCCAGAATGTGAATCAGATCTAGTAATTAGAAATGGTAGATTTGGACAATTTGTAGCATGTTCAGATTATCCAAATTGTAAATACATCAAAAAAGAACAAAAAGAAATAATAGAAGTAGCAAAATGTGTTAATTGTGGAGGTTCATTAATTGAACGCAAAACAAAAAGAGGAAAAATATTTTATGGCTGTAATAACTTCCCTAAATGTAAAACAGCATTTTGGGATCAACCAATAAATGAACAATGTGATAAATGTAAAGGACAACTGACTTTGAAAAATGAACAAAAACATTGTCCTAACTGTGATAAAGAAAGCTCTGACAAATAGAGTTTTTTTTAATACTTAATTATGGTATACTATATATAATAGAAGGTGAAAAATGAACAAGAAAATAATATTAATAACTATTAGTTCTATAATTGTACTAGCTATAATTTCAGGAATATCTTATTCAATATGGATGTTAACTGCAACACAAACTGATGAATCAGTAATATTATCAGGATGTTTTAATATAGAATTCACTGAACAAACAGCAGAAATAATCTTAGAAAATTCATATCCAATGGCAGATTCAAATGGAATGAAGTTAGATCCCTTTAAATTTTCAATAGAAAATACCTGTGATATAGATGCAAACTATAAAATTAATTTAGAAGTGTCAGATACTACAACATTAAGTCACTCACTAATAAAAGGTACTATAGACGATAATGAACCTAAAATAATGACAAGTTTAGAAATATCAAATTCAACTTTAGAAAACACAACAGCCTACACACTAGATACTAACTTTTTGCCATCTAATGGCAAAATTGAACATGATTTTAGAATGTGGTTTGATGAATCAGGAACTTTAGATAATTCTCAAAATAAAACCATCATAGCAAAGATAGTAATATCAGCAGAACCAAGCGATAAAGCATATGATTACTATCTAGAAGAACCTGTTCTAGATTCAAAAATGATACCAATAAACATTAGAGAAGATGGAACGATAACAATAGCAGATACTAATACATCATGGTATGATTATCAAAATAAAAAATGGGCTAATTCAGTAATAGTAGATAGCTCATTTACAACAACTACGCCAGGTACAGTAATACCTATGGAATCAATTGAACAGATGTATGTTTGGATACCTAGATATCAATATAATGGATATTCAATAAAATCATCAAATAATGCAGTAAATATCGAATTTGTAAATACATTATCAGAAGCTCATCCAGCATTCACTTTCGGAGGTATAGAGTTACCTGGTTTATGGATAGGTAAATTCGAACAAGGAGAAAACAATAAAATAATCCCAAATATAAATTCAATTCACTCAATGAATGTTTCAAATTTGTATGACAACGTTAATAATAGTAAAATAACATATTCACTTGATTCAGCAACAGATATACATATGATGAAAAATACAGAGTGGGGTGCTATAGCCTACATATCCCAATCAGTATATGGAATATGTAATGTAGACGGAACATGTCCAAATAAAGTAGAAAACAATAATTATTATAATGAAACGTCCTTGGATATAGTAACTGGTTGTGGAGGAGAGGACATAACTCAAAAAGTAACAACAACAGGTATCAATATCTGTCCTACTACCAATAGATGGAATACAACAGATGGGAAAAAAGCATCAACCAATGGAAATATAACAGGAATATATGATATGGCTGGCGGAAGAAGTGAATATGTAATGGCAAATATGCAAAATTCATCAAGTAACTTTTTTACAAATAATTCTGGATTTACTATAGCGCCTCCTACAAAATATTATGATACTTACACATACGGAAC
The DNA here is from genome assembly GCA_964370475.1 of uncultured Muribaculaceae bacterium. Lineage (GTDB taxonomy): Bacteria > Bacillota_I > Bacilli_A > RF39 > UBA660 > CAYJCL01. The sequence continues at coordinate 8,300 of CAYJJI010000004.1, forward strand.
ATCATGGAATGATTATGCTAGAGGACTTCCTGGAGATGCAACAATAGAATTAAACCCGACAATAGCAGTTATGAACAACTGGAATTCTGACTATGCACTATTTCTAGATTCTGAATTCTCATGGTTTGTAAGAGGTGGAAGAGCTAGTGAAGGTGAAGTGGCTGGAATTTGGTACTTTAACGACGACTTTGGAGGATCTCCTTCATACTACACAACACGTTCAATTATTTCAATTACAAAATAAACAAAACCTGATTTATATCAGGTTTTAAAATGAAATAAAACCAAAAGTTGTTAAAGTATCGTTAGTTTGATAAAATGAATTAGAAAGGAATTACTATGGAAAAAACGATAGAACTAATCCCAATAAACCTTATAGAAAATGTAATATATGACAACAAACATTTTCTTGATTTTATAAGAAGTACAGACGAATACCTAGGATATACAACATCAGGAATAAAAAAATCAATAATTGACTATCTTTCCTATTATAATAATAAAAAATACCCTCAAGATATAGAAGATAGGATAATGTATTTAAAAACTTTTAGTCAAAACTATCAAGAAACTATAACATTTAAAACATCAAAAGAACTTATAATTAAAATCCTAAACGACCATAACTCATCAAATAAATTAAATAACTACGAAGAACACAAATCATATTTCGATGATTTTAAAATTGAAGATATAATAACAGACATCGATAAATACCTAAAAGAAAATAATGGCACATTTTGTAAAAATGAAGATATAAAATATACTATACCTATTCTAAAAAATAAATACGGAACTAACGCCAAAGAAAAATTTATAGGTTATAAATCACAACTAAAGGTTAGTGAAAAAATAAAATCTATAATTTCTAATGAACTAGGTAATCACAATGATGATTTTTATATAGCTAGAAAAATATATCTTATATTATGTGAAAAATGTAAATATAATCCAAAATTTTTAGCAAGTGATGATGTATCTAAAGAATCAAAAATTTATAATGAATGCATAGATCAAGAAAAACTCAACGTCATATGTAAAAACTTCAGTGAATTATATGCAAGTGTTTTAAATTTATATAATATAGAAGCTTTAGTAACTAACGATTATCATAAAACAACACTAATAAAAATTGGCAATACAATTATAGAAGCAGATGCTACAAATTCATACACAGATGAATCAGGTTTACTCCTAAATGATTTAACAAGAGTAAAACTAGATAGTACCACAATGGGTTACTACTGTATTACAGGAACAAATAAGTTCGAACAAAAAATGAATTCAATGAATAATAACGAAATAATTATCACTGCAGATATAGTAAAAAAGCTAAGAGAATACTATCAGCAAGACGATATAACTACTATAAATAAAATTTTGATGAATATAGAAGCAGATAATTTAGAAGGAATGGAATGGCTTGCATATATAAGTTCAGTATTAAAACAAATAATAAAGAGAAGTGTATATATAACATACGGATTTAATAAAAACGAAGTTATTTTAATAGCAATTAGTATGGATAGTGATGAAATATTAATAAAATCAAAAAATAGTGATGTGATAATAACTAATAAAGAAAATGTAAAAAATTATATAGATGAAGAAACAAAAAATAGAATAATAAATTATTGTTATGGAGTGAATAATGGAAGATAAACTATTAATAGAAATAAATAAAAAAATATTAGAAGGAACAGATGAAGAAAATAAACGTTTCACACTAATTAAAGAAATATATTTAAAAGATAATTTTAATTCACTACCACCAGATACAATTCTAAATATAATAGAAGAATTAAAATTAAATAAAGACATATTTAATGAAATATTGAATAATAACATGATTGATCTTGAAAATATCGATATATAAGCTATTAAATGATATAATTTCATTGTTAATTCAATGACTATTTGATAAAATAGATTAGAAAAAGGTGAATTTATGCAACAAAAAAATATAAGAAATTTCTCGATAATTGCTCATATAGACCATGGAAAATCAACGTTAGCAGATCGTATATTAGAAATGACTGGAGCGATTAATGAACACGAAAAACAAGATCAACTATTAGATAGTATGGATCTAGAACGTGAACGTGGTATTACTATAAAATTAAATGCAGTCCAATTAAAGACTAAATATCAAGATGAAGAATATATTCTTCACTTAATAGATACTCCAGGACATGTAGATTTTTCGTATGAAGTTTCAAGAAGTCTAGCTGCTTGTGAAGGTGCTATATTAGTAGTAGATGCTGCTCAAGGTATAGAAGCACAAACACTTGCAAATCTATACCTTGCAATGAATAATGATTTAACAATAATTCCAGTAATAAATAAAATTGATTTACCTAATGCAGATGTTGATAAAGTACGCGAAGAACTGGAAAGAGTATTAGGTTTTAAAAAAGAAGAAGTAATACTTTGTAGTGGAAAAACAGGTGTAGGAGTAGATAAATTGATAGAAGCTATCATCGAAAGGATCCCAGCACCAAAAATAGAAAATGAAAAACCACTAAGAGCACTTATATTTGATAGTTACTTTGATCCATACAGAGGAGTAGTAGCTTTAGTAAGAATTATGGATGGAAGTATTAAACTAAAAGATAAGATGAAAATGATGGCTACTAACGCCGAATTTGAAGTAGTAGAGTTAGGAATATCGACTCCGCATGAATTAAAAAAACAAGAATTAATATCAGGAGAAGTAGGGTTCATTTCAGCGAGTATTAAAGATATAGGATTAGTCAATGTTGGAGATACTATAACATTATCTAAAAAACCATCAACAGAACCATTACCAGGGTATCAACCAATGAAACCGATGGTTTATTCAGGATTGTTCCCGGTAGAACCAAATAAGTTTCCAGCACTAAGAGAAGCACTAGATAAGTTAAAACTTAATGATGCGGCATTAAACTTCGAACCGGAAACTTCAGATGCATTAGGGTTTGGATTTAGATGTGGATTTTTAGGATTACTTCACATGGAAATTATAATGACAAGACTGGAAAGAGAATTTGGAATTAATATAATTGCAACAAGTCCATCAGTTATTTACGAAGTAATTAAAACAGACGATAAAAAAATCTTAATAGATTCACCAACCAAAATGCCAGATAGAGGAGCTATTAAAGAAATATCAGAACCATACATTAGAACAAATATCTTTGTTCCAAGTGAATATGTCGGAGCAATAATGGAACTATGCCAAGACAAAAGAGGACAATATATTAGTATGGATTACATCAATGAAACTAGAGTTAATATTCATTATGATATCCCACTAGCAGAAATAGTGTATGACTTCTTTGATAAATTAAAATCATCAACTAAAGGTTACGCATCATTCGATTATGAAATAATCGGATATAAGCCTTCTAACTTAGTAAAAATGGATATATTAATAAACAATCAAATAGTAGATGCACTATCAATAATTGTTCACAAAGATTTTGCTTATGATAGAGGAAAATCTGTTACAGAAAGTCTGAAGAAAATAATCCCAAGACAAATGTTCCAGGTACCAATTCAAGCTAGTATTGGAGCAAAAGTAATTGCAAGAGAAAATATATCAGCAATGAGAAAAAATGTACTAGCAAAATGTTATGGTGGAGACATAACTAGAAAAAGAAAACTACTAGAAAAACAAAAAGAAGGAAAAAAGAAAATGAAAATGATTGGTAATGTAGAAATACCACAAGAAGCCTTTTTAGCAGTATTAAAGGTGGAAAAATAATGGAATATAGTGATAAAAAAACAATTATACTAAAACAATTTGATATAAATAGGAGCTATACAATTGATGAATTATGTGCAATTACTTTATTAGACAAAGCAACAGTGAGTAGAGTGATTCATAATCAGATATTAAATGTAGTAAAAGAGTATATAAAAATCAATCCTAATATAACACTAGAAGAAATAGCTAATGATTCAAAAATGCCATTATCAATAGTTGAAAAATGTTATGACAAAGCTACAAATAAAATGAGTCAAAATCAAAAAATCAAACTAGTAGTAGATACATTCTTATATTATAATGGAAACATAACAACAAGAGGATTAGCCAACCTACTGGATTTACCAAAATCAACAATTAGAAGATGCCTTCATCATGAAAAAGTAGCAATGCTATATGACGAAAACATCAAAAATACAGTAGAAAAATTAATTGACCTAAATGAAGAACAAAGAGGTTTTGACAACGGCTATATTTCAAGTATTATTAATGAAAGAATATACAATCCAGAAGAAAGGCGTTTTCTAGGTTCAACCCCTAAATATGATGAATCTACAACATTGAAAATAACTATATCAATAAAAATAGCCAAATTTTTATTTACAAATTTTGAAATATATAATACCTTAGAAGAATCAGAAAAAGATATATCTAAAATATTTAAAATAGATTCAAATGCATTTTATCAAGCGATAGAAATTTTAAAACAATACGATAACAAATTATATAGTGCATTAAATTCAGTTTATAAAATAGAAACGCCAGGTATTGGAGGTAGATAATATGAATCATATGTATATTCATATTCCGTTTTGTAAAAGCATCTGCTCTTACTGTGATTTTCCTAAAATTCTAGATTTACCAGTTTTTATAACAAAATATTTAAATTCATTGTTAAAAGAAATAACAGAAAAATACATGAACGAAGAAATAGAAACGTTATATGTTGGTGGAGGAACACCAAGTTGCTTATCTAATAAAGATTTAAATTATTTAATTGATATATTAAGTATAGTGAAATTAAAAGAAAACGCAGAAATAACATTCGAATGTAATTTAAATGATATTACTGAAGAATTATTAAATAATTTAAAAAGACTAAAAGTAACAAGACTGAGCATTGGAATTCAATCCTTCAACGAAAAAAAATTAAAATTTTTAGAAAGAAATCACACATATAAAGACGCAGAAGAAAAGCTTAAATTATGTCGTGAACATGGATTTAATAATATAAATTTAGATTTAATCTATGGAGTGCCAAACGAAGCAATTGGTACATTAAGAAAAGATCTAGATTTATTTATAAAGTTAAATCCAGAACATATCAGTACTTATGCATTAATTATTGAAGATAACACCAAAATAGCTATTCAAGGTATAAACCCAATAGATGAAGATTTAGATAGTGAAATGTACGAACTAATAAGAAAAAAACTAAAAAATTACAATCACTATGAAATCAGTAATTTTTCAAAAAAAAATTATGAATCCCTTCATAATTTAGCTTATTGGAAAAATAAAGAGTACTATGGATTTGGATTGGGTGCTCATGGATATATTAATAGTGTAAGATATCAAAACACCAAAAATATGAATAAATACATAAATAATCAATTTTTATATAAAGAAGAAGTACTAAGTAATCAAGATATACTAGATAATGAAATTATGCTAGGATTTAGATTGATTAACGGTATCAACCTTCAAGACTTTTACAATAAATATGAAAAAAATATTCAAGATGTATATGATGTACAAGAACTGATAAAAAATAAAGAACTAGTTTATCAAGATGGATATCTAAAAATCCATCCTGATAAAATATATATAATGAATGAAATATTGATTAAACTATTATAAAACATCTAATATAATATATTAGGTGATTTTTTATGCTAATAGCCCATAGAGGAGAAGTAACTAAATATACAAAAGAAAATACATACAATGCAGTATATAATGCACTAATGAGTGATAAATATGATGGAGTAGAAATAGACATAAGACAAACAAAAGATAAAAAGTTAGTTCTAGTTCACGATCCTATCTATAAAAATAAATTAATAAGAAATACTAACTATAATAAACTGAAAAAAGACTTAACTCTTCTAGACGATATCTTAAAAATAAAAACGAATAAAATAATACTGATAGAAATAAAAGATACAAATATCAACAAACAAAAACTAATCAATAAACTAAATAAATATAAAAATATCTATGTAATGAGTTTTAATAAAAAATATATCCAAGAACTATCAAAACTAAATCATAAATTCAAACTAGGTTATTTAAATTATATAATTAATAGCGAAGATAACTATAAAGAATATGACTTCATATGTTTGTTAAACAGAATAATAACTAATAAAATAATAGATTACTTTACTAAAGAAAAAATAGAAATATTCAGCTACGGAATATTCAAAGAAGTAAAAATAAATAACCAAATAAATTATATCGTGGATGAAAATGATAAAATCCTCTTTACATGAACCTATAATGAAAATAATTGATTAAAAATTTTTTTTAAGATATAATTATAATAGGTGATAGTATGATAGAAAATAACGATATTCTAGAAGAAACGAAAGAAGTAGAAGAATTAGTTGAATTAGAGGAAAAAAATTCTGAAGAAGTAATTGAAGAAAAACCTGAAAAAAAGAATTTGATTACTAAAATAAAAGAACTAAGTCCTAAAAAGAAAATATTATTTATAGTAATACCATTAGTATTAATCTTAACTATATTAATAATAATCTTTTTTGTTATCAATAAAGAAGAGGAAAATGAACCAGTAATAAAAGATCCAGAAGAATCAATTGTTATAGAAAAAGAAAATTATATTTATGAAGATGGGAAACTTACTTTGTTAAGTGATGGCTCAGAAGTTGGTTTTTACGAATGTGAAAACAAAGATGAAAATCTATGTTATGTAGCATACTACAATGGAGAAACAAAATTAAATCAACCATTATATGTTGATGAATCTAAAGAACCAATAAAAATACCTACTAAAGTATATGATAAATATGTGTTCATCTTTGATAATGAAGATGATGAAGGTAACTTCAAGTTAATTGATTTAAGTTCTAATGAAACAATAGGAAATTTTATTTCAATTAAAAATGCAAAAATTAATGATGTAGAATACTTAATATTACAAGATGAAAATAATAACTATGGATTATATGATATAGAAACAATGGAAAACATTCTTACAAAAGAATATACATTTTTAGACCACTTAGATGGCCAAAACAACCTTATAGCATATGATGCAACATCAGCGTACATAATTGATATAAGTGGAAAAGAATTAACAACAGCAATAAATGGAGAAGTTAAAGTATATAATGATAAATACTTAGCTAATTATCAATTCAATTCTTATAAACTAAGTGATTATCTATTAGAAACTATCAAAGAAAACATAGATTATATAACACTAGAAGAAGACTATTATACATATGTAGATGGAAGAAATTTATATCTTGAAAGTTATGATGGAATTAAGTATAACCAAGGAGATATTAGTTTAATAGATGGAAACTTTGAAGAATTATACATATTTAATGAATTTAATGAAAAAATAGATGAAGACTTTAATTATAGAACGGAAAAAACATCGCAAGATATTCTAGTAACTGTAAAATCTACAGAAGAAAATGAAGAATATGCAATAAAAATTAAAGATGGAGAAGTTTCAAAAAGTTTAAGTTATCATAGTTATTACGATGGAAAAATTTATTTTTATGGAGACCAAGAAAAAACTCAACCACTAGGTTCATATACATGTAAAAATAAAAATTCATTAGGAAATAACACCCTTGAAACTTGTTATCCAGCAGAAGATGCTAAAACAGATTTATCTTATGACTATAAAGATACAACAAAAGCTACTTATACAATGCCTATAATAAACAATCAATACGTATTTATTCAAGATGGTTCTAAAATAGCTTTATATGATTTAAAAAGTGGTCAAGATATAATATATTCATATGATTCAGTAAATATTGTATATGACACAGTATACCCAACACTAACACCAATAATAGTTAATAACGTTGATGTTATAGCAACAAACGAGTCATTAAAATTCGGAGTGATAAATATATCAACATCAGTTACTCCAAAACATCAATTTCAATATACATATATAAGTAGATTAAATACAGGATATGCTCTTCAAAATGAAGGCTCATGGGAATTAGTAAATGATAACGGCAACAGATATCCGAACTTCCCAGGAGTAATAAAACATCAAGAAGATAGTTATTTAATAGTAGATAACAATGGAGAAGATTTTATTTACGATTTGGGTGGTAACAAAATAAGTGATCAAGGATTTGAGTATATAAAGATAAATAGTAATTATAGATTGTTCGCAGGAATAAAAAATAACAAATTATATGTATACGAAACAAATGGAACACCGACTAGTACTTATGGAGACGCAGTCATAGCAAATTTAGATGGTGAAGAACCAATAAAATTTATTAACGCAAGCACAGTGGCTGTATTAATAGATGAAGAAAACTATCAAAATTTCACAATAACATTAGGAGGATCTAATGGCAGCTAATAAAACAGTATCGCTAGTAATAATAATAATATTATTACTAGCAACAATAACTGCTATAGTACTAGGTGTATATGGAAAAACACAAACACCAGAAGTAAAAAATGAAATATTAGAGTTTACAGTAGGGAATGTAAAAATTGGTGAATACACTTGTACTAGCGGTGGATATTGCACAGTAGCACCAGAAACTATTGATGATAAATCACTTGATTTTTATAACGACTCATCAATTGATAAATTAGAAGTTATGAATAATAAGTACGCATTTGTATTAGATGGAAAAGATTTAACTACTACTGATATTAAAATACATGACTTAATTAACAACACAACAATAGGAGAATACCAACAAATAAAAAATTACACAGTAGGAATAGAAGATAATATTTTAATAGTAAAAAAATCAGGATATTGGGGACTTATTAAATTAACAGAAACGGGTATCGAAGAATTAATTCCTAATCAATATGATTATATAGGTCTTCATAATGTAATGAATAACGACCAACAATTAATAAATGATGAATTCCTAGTATTAAGTAATGATAAATATATGATATTAAATCCTAACGGATTAGAATTAAGTACATCGTTTGATGACGAAATAATTGCTTATAATGGGAATTATTTAATTACTAAAAACAATGAATTTTCATTATATGATTATCGCGGCAACGAACTATTAATTGATATTAGAGCAGAAAATATTATTCTTCTTGGAAGATATGCTGCAGTATATGACCAAGAAGAAAAAGAAGTAAAAATAATAGAAATATCATCAGAAACAGTATCAAGTAGTTACGAATATTCAGAAATAAATGAGATTACAATTGAGATTCAAAACGGCATCGCAAATGTAATATCTGAAGGAGAAATAATAGATCAAATAAGACTATCTTAATAGATAGTTTTTTTATTTGACAAAATTAGCAGGTATATATTGACAAGTGCTAATCATAATATTATAATAGAATTAGCACTTGAACAACGAGGGTGCTAGATTAGGTGACTTATGGACGAAAGAAAAAAAGAACTTTTGAAAAGTATTGTTGAATCGTATATTAAAACCGCTAAACCAGTTGGTAGTAAACAACTTGCAAAAAAACTGAAATTATCATCAGCGACAATCAGAAATGAAATGTCAGGTTTAGAAAATCTTGGGTACGTACTAAAGAATCATATTTCTTCAGGTCGGGTTCCAAGTGAAGAAGGGTATAAATACTATGTAGACAACCTTATGAAACCAAAAGAGTTAACTGGTGAAGATATGTTGAAAATTCAAACAATTTTCAAAAATAACGAACTAAAAGTTAGCGACACAATAACTAAATGTATGGATATAATTTCAGAAATTACTAACTATACAAGTGTTGTACTTGGTAAAAACTCAAAAGATAATAACTTACAACAAATAAGTATTGTTCCTATCGACAATTATAAAATTGTCGCACTGATTTGTACTAATAAAGGAATAGTTTTAAATAAACAAATAACCTTAAGTGAGAATTCAAAAATTCAAGAAATTATTAAAACAGGTGAAATAATCAATAAAATGCTAATTGGTACACCAATAGATGATATTTCAAATAGATTAGAATTTGAAATAAAACCAATAATAGCTAAGACAATTTCACAATATGAAGCTGTTTATAACATTTTCTACGACGCATTTAGTGATTTTAGTAATACAAATACTAATGTACATTTTAGCGGTAAAACAAACATATTAAAACAACCAGAATATGATAATATAGAAAATGTTAAAAAAATAATAAATAAATTTGAAGATGAATCACTGATTAGAAAAATCGAAAGCAAAAACGAAGGAATAAATATTTATATAGGAGAAGAAAACGAATTTGATCCAAATGTTACTGTGATAAAAAGTAAATATCATTTAAATGGTGAAGAAGGAACTATCGCAATAGTAGGTCCTAAAAGAATGGAATACGACAAGGTAGTTGGATTACTTTCATACATAAATGATAATATAAATGAATTGTCAGTAGAAAAAGAGAGAGACGATGAAGAAGAAAAATAATGATGAAGCAGAAGTATTAGATACCGAAGCACAAGAAACACCAATAGAACTAACAAACGAAGAAAAACTAATAAATGAAAATAGAGAACTTAATGATAAACTATTAAGACTTAATGCCGAAATTCAAAATATTAGAAGAAGAAATAGTGAAGAAGTAAGTCGTATGCTAAAGTACGAAGGGTTAGATTTTATCACTAAAACTATAGAGGTAGTAGATATCTTCGAAAGAGCTCTACAAACAAATACTCAAAGTGAGGAATTAATAAAATTCTTAAACGGATTTAAAATGATTTATGATAAATTCATGAATGTATTAAAAGAAAATCAAGTAGAAGAAATAGAATGTTTAAATAAAGAATTTGATCCAAACACTATGGAAGCTGTTATGACAGAAGAAGTAGAAGGAGTAAGTAGTAATATAGTTACTTCAGTAATGCAAAAAGGCTACATTTATAAAGATAAAGTAGTAAGACATGCAATGGTAAAAGTTGCACAATAAATTTAAAAGGTAAAATATGTTTGTAGATTTAATAACGAAAATGCCTGTTGAAAACATTATTGAATTAGATGATGAAATTTATCCAATAATTAAAGTGTTATGGGATAAAGGTTATAAAACTAAATATTGTTGTGCTGGTCACAACGAAGTATGTTATATTGAATATTACGGCGAAGAGCCAAAAAAAATACATGATCTTTATAAAAATTATCAAAAAATTCAAATTTATATATGTTTTGATGGCACATATGAATTTGCAGACAAACCAGAAGGTTTTGATATATATGATGCAGAACTGTTTCAAAATTTAAATACCAAAACCAAATCAACTGGAGATGTAATGGTAGAATGCATAATTAATATATTTGATAAAAATAATGTGATGAAAAGTTCTAAGGAAATTGATTATCAATTACATTATTATCAAAACGAACTATTAAAATGGGCAAATAATTTACCAAATATAAATGAAAGTATTTATAAAAAAGAAAGGAAAAATAAAATATGAGTAAAATAATAGGAATAGATTTAGGTACAACAAATAGTTGTGTCGCTGTTATGGAAGGTGGAGAAGCGAAAGTAATCCCTAACGCAGAAGGGAATCGTACAACACCATCAGTAGTAGCAAAAAAAGGGACAGATGAATTAGTTGGAGAAACTGCAAAAAGACAAGCAGTAACTAATCCAAATACAGTTATATCTGTAAAAAGAAAAATCGGAACAACTGAAAAAGTTGAAATGGACGGAAAAAAATATACAGCTGAAGAAATAAGTGCAAAAATTTTAGGAAAATTAAAAGCAGATGCGGAAAGCTACTTGGGAGAGACTGTTACTAAAGCAGTAATTACAGTTCCAGCATACTTTAATGATGCAGAACGTCAAGCAACAAAAAATGCAGGTAAAATTGCTGGTTTAGAAGTTGAAAGAATAATCAACGAACCAACAGCAGCAGCGCTTGCTTACGGAATAGATAAACAAGATGATGCCCATACAATTTTAGTATATGACTTAGGTGGAGGAACATTCGACGTATCAATCCTTGAATTAGGAGATGGAGTGTTCGAAGTTAAATCAACAAGCGGAAATAACCGTTTAGGTGGAGATGACTTTGATAAAAAAGTAATGGACTATATAGTTTCAGAATACAAAAAAGAATCAGGAATGGATTTATCTAAAGATAAAATGGCTATGCAACGTATTAAAGATGCAGCAGAAAAAGCTAAAAAAGATTTATCAGGAATGAGCACAACACAAATATCAATCCCATTCATCACACAAACAGAAGATGGACCTGGACATTTAGAATTAAGTTTAACTAAATCTAAATTTGAAGAATTATGTATGGATTTATTCGAATCTACATTAAAACCAATAAAAAATGCACTGAAAGATGCAAAAATGACATCAAAAGATATAGATAAAGTTATTTTAGTAGGTGGATCTACAAGAATTCCATATATCCAAGAATTAGTAAAAAAAGAATTAGGTAAAGAACCATCTAAAGGAGTAAATCCAGATGAAGTAGTTGCTATGGGAGCTGCAATACAAGGTGGAGTATTAACTGGAGAAGTTGATGACTTAGTATTATTAGATGTAACACCATTATCACTTGGTATTGAAACTATGGGTAATGTAATGACTGTTTTAATTCCAAGAAATACAACAATCCCAACATCAAAATCACAAGTATTCTCAACAGCTGCAGATAATCAACCAGCAGTAGATATCCATATCTTGCAAGGTGAAAGACCTATGGTACAAGATAATAAAACTTTAGGAAGATTCCAATTAAATAACATACCTCCAGCACCAAGAGGAATACCTCAAATCGAAGTTAAATTTGATATTGATGCAAACGGTATTGTTAACGTAACAGCTAAAGATTTAGGAACTAATAAAGAACAAAGTATCACAATCACAGCTAGCGGAGCGTTATCAGAAGAAGAAATAGAAAAAATGATGAAAGATGCAGAAGCTAATAAAGAAGCTGATGAATTAAGAAAAGAAGAAGCGGATTTAAGAAATGAATCTGATGGAATAATATTTGCGACTGAAAAAGCAATCAAAGACCTTGGAGACAAAGTTAGTGATGAAGATAAAACAGAAGCAGAAGAATTAATCAAAGTTCTTAAAGAAAAACTAGAGGGAACTGATTTAGAAGAAATTAAGAATGCAAAAGAAAAGCTAAATGAAAAAGCTATGGCTCTTGCTACAAAAGTTTACGAAGAAGCATCAAAATCAACAGTTGCAGAAAATGTTGAAGATGATGATCCTAAAGAAGAATCAGAAATCAAAGAAGCAAATTACGAAGAAAAATAATATAAAAGTTCTAGGAAACTAGAACTTTTATCTAATAGGAGAAAAAATGGAAGAATTAAAACCTAGAAGTGAAATAGATAATAAAAACAAATGGTCAATCAACGATTTATATGTAAGTGAAGAAAAATTCAATGAAAAATTAAATAATATCGAAAAATTAATCGAAAAAATAATTCAATTTAAAGAAAATATAACAAAAAGTAGTGAATCGTTACTAAAGTTCATGGACATAGAAGAACAATTAGATCGTGAGATATCTACAGTTTATATTTATGCAAAAATGAAACTGGATGAAGATACTACAAATGACTCAAGTAAATCATTAATGGAAGATATGATAAAACTATATAGTAAAGTAATTGAAGCAGCAGCTTTTGGTAATCCAGAAATTATTGCAGCAGGATATAATCTAATAAAAGAATATATAAAAGAAAACAAAGATTTAGAAAAATATTCATTCTATTTTGAACAAATGTTTAGATATGAAAAACACACATTATCAAAAGAAGAAGAAGAATTACTATCAAAATTCACAAGCATTAATGATGCAGGTAAAACAATATATTATAATCTTTGTAATGCTGATATAGACCTTGGTACAATAGAAGATGAAGAAGGCAAAGAAGTTTCACTTACTCAATCAAACTATACTAAGTTTCTAAGAAGTGAAAATGATAAACTAAGAAAATCAGCATTTCAAGGTATGTATAAATTTTATGAAAAACACATAAATACAATAAGTGAATGTTATAAAAATAAAGTAAAAGAAGAATACGTATACACTAAGATGAGAAATTATAAATCATCATTAGAGAAAAGTCTATATAGTGATTCAATCGATTTATCTGTATATCAAAATTTAATTGATACAGTATCAAATAAAATTGAAGTAATTCATGAATATTTTAATTTCAAAAAAGAATTATTTGGATTATATAAAATGCACATGTACGATGCCTATTTAGAAATGAAAACAAGTAATGATTTAACATATAGTTACGAAACTGCTAAAAATATTATAATGGAAGCATTAAAACCTTTAGGTGAAGAATACATTAAAGATATAGAAAAAGCATTTTTAGAAAATTGGATTGATGTATATCCTAACAAAGGTAAGAAGAGTGGAGCTTATAGTTGGGGAACTTACAAAACCAAACCATATATTTTACTTAACTATAATGAAACATTTGATGCTGTATCAACCGCAGCACATGAACTAGGTCATTCAATACATAGTCATTATTCTGATAAATATAATAATTACCATGAAGCTCAATATCCGATATTTTTAGCAGAAATTGCATCAACAGTTAATGAAGTTTTATTAAGTGAATACATGCTAAACAATACAGAAAATGAAGAAGAAAAAATATATTATATAAATAATTTACTAGAATCAATTAAATCAACATTAGTTAGACAAACAATGTTTGCTGAATTCGAAATGTTGATTCACAACAAAGAACAAGAAGGAACTCCTCTAACAGATAAAGTATTATCTGAAACATATTTTGATTTAATAAAAAAATATCATGGACCAGCTTTTGACTATGAAGACGATACAATTAAATATGAATGGGCAAGAATACCACATTTTTATACATCGTTTTATGTATATAAATATGCAACAGGTATCTCAGCGGCATTCCAAATAGCTTATGACATATTAGAAGGAAAAGAAGGAGCTAAAGAAAAATATTTAAAATTTCTTTCATCAGGCGGTAGTGACTATCCATTAAATACTCTGAAAAAATGCGGAGTAGATATGTCATCTCCAGAACCAGTAGCTAAAACATTAGAAATATTCGAAGAAAAACTAAACAAGCTAAAAAAACTAACTAGAAAGAGGTAAAACAAGTTGGCAAAAAAAGATTATTATGAAACATTAGGAGTAGATAAATCAGCTGACCAAGCAACAATAAAAAGTGCTTTCAGAAAGCTAGCAAAAAAATATCACCCTGATATAAATAAAGAACCAGATGCAGAAGCAAAGTTCAAAGAAATAGGGGAAGCATACTCGATATTAAGTGACGAACAAAAAAAAGCATCTTACGATCAATTTGGACATTCAGCATTTGAACAAGGCGGAGGTCATGGTAGTTATGGTGGATTTGATCCTAATGATATAGATCTTGGAAGTATTTTCGGAGATCTGTTTGGTGGAGGATTTAACTTCGGCGGATTCGGAGGAAGTCGTGGAAGAAAAAATGGACCACAAAAAGGAGCGGATCTTCTAGTACGAGTAAATCTGTCATTTGAAGAAGCAGTTCACGGTTGTGAAAAATCAATAGATCTAGATCTAAATACAACATGTGATAAATGTGACGGAAAAGGTGGATTTGATGTAACATCGTGTTCAACTTGTGGAGGATCAGGACAAGTAGTTACACAACAAAGAACAATGTTTGGTGTATTCCAAAGTGCAACGACATGTCCAGATTGCGGTGGAGCAGGAAAAACATATAAAGAAAAATGCTCTGAATGTCGTGGCAAAGGTTCCGTAATTAAAAACAAAGAAATTGAAATAAAAGTGCCAGAAGGTGTAGACACTGGTCATCAATTAAGAATAACAGGTAAAGGAAGTAGTGGAATCAATGGCGGTAAAAATGGTGACATTTACTTTGAATTCAAAGTAAAAGAACATCCATTATTTGAACGTTCGAACAACGATATAACAATAGAACTTCCATTAACTATAACAGAAGCAATTTTTGGAACTAAAAAAGAAATCCCAACAATTCATGGAAATCTTATGTTAGATATAGATTCAGGAACTCAAACTAATGATAAATATCGTATCAAAGGTAAAGGTGTAAAAGATCCAAATAGTTCAAGATATGGTGATATGTATGTAATAGCTAAAGTTATTACACCAACAAAACTAAGCAGTAAACAAAAAAATATCTTAAAAGAACTAAAAGAAACAGATCTAGATGGTGAATCAGAGTTCAAAAAGTTCAATAAATATTTATAATGAAAATTCAACTTACATCATTAAATATTGAAACATTTAATTCTAAGAACGAAGAACATTTAAAATATTTAAAAGAACTTATTAATGACCAAACTATTAAAGAAAGATTCACTGGTCTAAATTTGAAAATAAAAAAAGAAAGCAAAGAATTCGAACTAGATAGAGGATACTTAGTTTCGATTGAAGATAAAATAATAGGATATGTAGGAATAAGTAATATTAACTTACACAATCAAATATACTTAAGAATAACAATTAGAAATCAATATAGAAATAGAGGGTTAGCAACTGAAACTTTAAATGAAATTTCAGAATATCTAACTACTAAATATGATTTAGAAAGTATTAGATTAGTTATAGCAAAAGATAATATATCATCATTAAAAAGTGCTTCAAAATCAGGATTTACTTGGATAGAAAATGATATCTATGCTTTCAAAAAAACAAGGATTTAATTAAATCCTTGTTTTTTATTGAGACAAAATTCATTTTTACTACTATCTCCTAAATTTAAAAATGTATTATCTAAATTATTTATCAAATCTAAAAATAATAAAGAAATAGCTCGATTATGTCCTCTATCAGTATTAAAAGCCATAACGAATTCAACATCACTAGCAGAACTACATATAAATTTAAATCCTACTTTATTTCTTAAAATTATAAGAACGTTACATTCTAAATTTTCGTTCCATTCATCACTTATTAAAATTACTTCGCTAGAACTAATAAAATGATTAAAACCGTTAGAGTTTGCTTCAACATCACATAACTTAGTAAAAAATAAATTAAAAGTTTCAATAACTACCGGACTTAAAAATTCATCAGTTAATAATACTTCATTACTTTTACTATTATTATAAAAATTAAAATAAACATCACCGTTACGACTTTGTTTTAAACTAACAACAATATTTTCACCTTTGAAAAAATATTCGTAATCGCTTCCAAATATTCCACCATTATAATCTTCTCTAAAAAAATCTGTAATAACGTTCATAATACCACCTAAAGAGATTATATCACGAAAAAAGAAAAGTTATTTAACTTTTCTATTTCTTTCATTTGGATCTAATATTTTTTTACGAAGTCTAATTTCAGCAGGAGTAATTTCAACATATTCATCATCTTCAATAAACTCTAAAGCTTCTTCTAAACTAAATACTTTAGGTCTAATTAAGTTAATTGCTTCATCAGCTCCAGAAGAACGAGTATTTGTTAATTGCTTGTTCTTACAAGGATTAACATTTAAATCATTATCACGGTTATTAATTCCGATTATCATACCCACATAAACATCAGTAGCAGGATTAATAATCATAGTACCACGTTCTTGTAAGTTAAATAATGAATATCCTAAAGCTTTACCACTTTCCATAGAAACTAATACACCATTCTTACGTCCACTAATAACTCCAACATAAGGTTTATAAGTATCAAAACTTCTAACCATTATACCTTCACCCTTAGTATTAGTAATAAATGCACTTCTATATCCAATTAACCCTCTAGTAGGAGCAGAGAACTCTAAATGAGTATATCCTTCTTCATTAGTAGTCATTATCTCCAACATTGCTTTACGCTCTTGTAAATCACTAATAACAGTACTAGCAAAATCACTTGGAGTATTAACTATAACTTTTTCAAAAGGTTCACATTTAGTACCATCTATTTCTTGAAATAAAACTTCTGGTTTAGATACACTAAGTTCATAACCTTCACGTCTCATATTTTCAAGTAATATAGATAAATGTAATTCACCACGTCCAGATACTTTATATCCATCAGTTCCATCTAATTCTTCAACTAATAAACCAACATTAGTTTCTAATTCTTTTTCTAATCTTTCTTTGATGTGTCTAGTAGTTAAAAACTTACCACTTTTCCCAACAAAAGGAGAATTATTTACTAAAAAATTCATAGATAGAGTAGGTCTTTCAATAATAATAGGAGCTAAAGGATCGATAACATCTTTAGTATTAATTGTATCTCCTATAGATATATCATTACATCCAGCTACTATTACGATATCACCATAATAAGCAACATCTTTTTCTACACGTTTAATTCCTTCATTAACAAACAATTTACTAACTCTAAACGAACTAGTAGAACCATCATTTCTTACTAAAGTAACAGTTTCACCATTTTTAATTTTACCTTTAGTAACACGTCCAATACCTAAACGACCTATAAAAGAATCATAATCCAAAGAAGATATTTGTAATTGTAAATTATCATCTTCACTACCTTTATAAGCTTCAGTTTGTTTTAACACAGTTTCAAGTAAAGGATTAATATTAGTTGATTCATCTTCAATATTATATTTAGCAATACCATCTCTAGCAACACCATATATAATAGGGAAGTCTAATTGCTCATCAGTAGCATTCAACTCCATAAACAAATCAAAAGTCATATCAACAACTTCTTGAGCTCTTGCATCTTTCTTATCAATTTTATTAATAAATAAAATTGGTTTAAGATTTTGTTCTAAAGCTTTCTTTAAAACGAATCTAGTTTGAGGCATAGGCCCTTCGCTACTATCAACGATTAATACAACTGTATCTACAGTTTTAATAATTCTTTCAACTTCTGAACTGAAATCAGCATGACCAGGAGTATCAACTATATTAATTTTATAATCGTTATAACGAATAGCACAGTTTTTAGCATAGATTGTGATACCTCTTTCTCTTTCGATATCATCGCTATCCATTACACAATCTACAACTTCTTCATTAGCTCTAAAAACACCGTTTTGATCAAGTAGGGCATCTACCAAAGTACTTTTCCCTGCATCTACGTGTGCTACTACAGCAATATTAATAATCTTTTCCATTTAAATCACTACTTCCTAAAAAGACACTATCAAAGATATTACTATATAATTACAAAAAAAGCAAGTAATATCGCCATTAATCTTCTAATAATAGATTATATTATAAAACTATTTCTTTTCTTTGACATTTTATGTATAAATTGA
Source organism: uncultured Muribaculaceae bacterium (assembly GCA_964370475.1). Taxonomy (GTDB): domain Bacteria; phylum Bacillota_I; class Bacilli_A; order RF39; family UBA660; genus CAYJCL01. The sequence goes on from CAYJJI010000004.1 coordinate 27,455, forward strand.
TATACTTAATTAACATAGAGGTGTAAATAAATGAGTAAAAAATATAAACATGTGTTAATGTCTTTATTAGTACTAATTATATTAACTATATATATAGGTTTTGACTATCAAAACTATCTAAGCGAAGCTGTAAATACCAGCGAAAGACTGCTAGTATTACCTAGTAGTGACATAAACGTAAGCTATTTATCAGGAAATGAAATAGACTACACAAAAAATGCAGTAACAAAAATTTTTACAGTTACTAATACGAAATCAGAACCAATTAATTGGAATATAAATTTAGTTAATACAGTAGAACTATCCGAACAAAAAACAGCTACAATAAAAATTCAAGAAAATGGATTAGTTATTTATGAAGAATTAATAACTTTAGATAGCTATAATGAATTAATGAATAATATAACTTTAGAAAGTAATATTACTAATGAATATATTATAAGTATTGAATGTCAAAATATCGAAACTACTGGTAAAATACATATTAATACTATTAATGAAACGAAAAATGAATTAGCTAATAAAATATTGTCTAATAACAAAGTAGAACAATTAACAACTGTAGTAGGAGAGTTATCTACTACTGAAGAAGGTCTAATAAAAGGAATTGATGAGTATAAAGAAACTTATTATTTTAGAGGAATATCAAATAATAACTATGTTTCATTTGCAAATTACAACTGGCGTATTGTTAGAATAGAAGGTAATGGTAACGTAAAACTTATATTAGATGAAGAACTAGGTGATTTAAATTCATTTTATAGCAAAGATAGCCTAATATATGATGAATCAAATGCATATGTGATCTTAAATGAGTGGTATAACGAAATATTAAAAGAATACGACGAAAAATTAGACCCAATGAACATAGTTACTGAAGAAACATTAAGTTCTACTAACTACTATGCATCATACGATCGACTAAACAAAGAAGATTATACAATCAATCCAACAGGAACAGAATCAACATCAAAAATTGGTTTAATAAGTGTTGATGAAATTATCTATGCTGGTGGTAGCATAGGTGAAGAAAACGAAAATTTTTATTTAGCTGATGATCTTAATATAAATTATATAGCAACAAATACACTGTTAAATAAAAATACAAGCAACAACATATATGTTTTAAATACTAAGACAGGTAGTGTAGTGACATATAATGCAGCATATGACACAAACCTAAGACCGGTAATAAGTATTAATGATAAAATAGAAGTATCAGGTAACGGAACACCAACTGACCCATACGTACTAAAATAATTGTCAACAATTGTCAATTATTTTTTTTTTGACAAATTTCTATTAATAATATGATAAAATAAATATGTGGTGATAACTATGGGAAATTTAATGAATAGTATTAAAGGATTTATTACTTCTTTAACACTAACTGATATTACATTAATTGCAGCTATAATAATATTGATGATATTAATAATAATATTAATGTATGTACAAAAAAACGAAATACCAGTAACTGAAGAAGAAACTAAAGATTTAGATTTAATGGAAATCCAAAAAGATATATTAAAAAATAACAAACCTAAAACAGTAGATTTAACGTCATACGAAGAAGAACAAGAAGAAAAAGCAATTATTAGTTACGAAGAACTATTACAAAATACAGGACAATTTAAACTTAATTATGAAGAAGAAAATTATAATGATGGTTTATCAATAAAAAAAGTAGATACAGAAAACTTAACTATAGAACTACCAAGATTAAATGAAACAAGAATAACAGCTAACAAATTTAAAACTGAAGAAGAGTATTTAATAAAATTAAAACAATTCATAAAAGAATTAAATTAAAAAGGAAACTACAACGATTCGTAGTTTCCTTTTTCATGATTAACTGTAGGTACATTAATGGTTTTACCCATAATTACATTTTTAATATCTTGTTCATCTTCGCCAAAATCACTTTCAATTTCAACAAGTCTTAATACTTCTTCAAAAGAAGTCATTCCACTAATTACTTTTTCTAATCCATCTTGTAATAAAGTAATAGTATTAGCAGAATTATAAACTGCATTTCGTAAATCCCTTTTACTTACATTAGCAACAATTGCATCTCTAATATCTTGATTTAACAATAATACCTCATGAAGAGCAATTCTTCCTCTATATCCTTTTATACATTCGCTACAACCAACTGGTTTGTAAACTTCATTAATATCAAGATTAAGTGACGCTTTAATTACAGCTTTTTCATAGTCACTAATAGTGACTTTTTCTCTACATTTAGGACATAATTTTTTAGCAAGTCTTTGAGAAATAATACCAGTTAAAGCAGTACCTAATAAATATCGTTCAATATCCATATCTAAAAGTCTTTCAATAGTATTTAAAGAGTTATTAGTATGGATAGTACTTAATACTAAATGTCCAGTAATAGAAGCTCTTACAGCTATTCTAGCAGTTTCATTATCACGAATTTCCCCAATCATTATAACATCAGGATCCTGACGTAAGATACTTCTAAGAGCAGTAGCAAAAGTCATTCCAATATCACTTAGTACTTGAACTTGGTTAATACCAGATAATTTCATTTCAACAGGATCTTCAACAGTAATAATATTCTTCTCAGGAACATTAAGTCTTTGTAAAATAGAGTAGTTAGTAGTAGATTTACCACTACCAGTAGCTCCAGTTGTTAAAATAATACCATTAGGAGCAGATACCATTTTTAAAACTTTTTCTAAGTTTCTTGGCGAAAACCCTAAAGTTTCTAATCCTTGCATACTCATAGTATAATCCAAAATACGGACAACTATTTTTTCACCATTAACTATTGGTAGAGTAGATACACGTAAATCAAAAGTAACATCATCAACAGTACTCTTAACAGCACCATCTTGAGGTAATCTTGATTCAGTAATATTCATCCCAGCAATAATTTTAATTCTAGTCGATAAATTCTTCTTAACTGCTTCAGGAACATCAACAAAATCAACTAACTCTCCATCAATTCTAATTCTTACTTTCAATATAGTAGGAGTAGGATCAAAGTGAATATCTGATGCTTTTTCTTTAATAGAATCTAAAATGATAGTATTGACTAAATCCACTACAGGAATATTATCAAAGTCGTAATTCTTTAACATCATATCACCCAATCTTTATTCTATAAACTATTATATAATAAATAACTATAATAATCAATATTAAAAAAGTATAGAATGTTAAATTGTAACGACACAAACTCTTGATTTAATGATATTTTTCTGTTAAAATCAAATTGTTAGACAGAGATGTTTGAGGAGTAAAATAATATATATTAAAAAGAGAGTTAATGAATGGTGCAAATTAACAATATAATTATTTGAAGGTTGCAAACTTAGTTTAAATCGGTTAGAACCGTTAGAATTCTATAGAGAAAAAAGTAAGGTGGTACCACGAAGTTATTCGTCCTTTAGGTAACGCTTTTTTTTATGGAATTAATTTAGAAAGGAATAAAATATGTTAGAAACTAAATATAATCACCAACAAGTAGAAGAAGGAAAATACAAAAACTGGAAAGAAAAAAAATACTTTAATGCAGGAGATACTTCCAAAGAAGCTTTCAGTATAGTTATGCCACCACCTAATGTAACAGGAAAGTTACACTTAGGACACGCATTAAATGGTTCTATTCAAGATACTATTATTAGATACAAAAGAATGCAAGGCTTTGATGCACTATGGTTACCAGGAATGGATCACGCAGCAATAGCTACTGAAGCAAAAGTAGTAGCAAGATTAAAAGAACAAGGAATAAATAAATATGAACTAGGCAGAGAAGGATTCTTAAAAGAATGTTGGAACTGGACTAATGAGTACAGTGAAAATATAAGAAATCAATGGTCTAAGCTTGGTCTTAGTGTAGATTATACCAAAGAAAGATTTACTCTTGATGAAGGTCTAAATAAGGCAGTAACAGAAACTTTTATTAATTATTATAATGAAGGTTTAATCTATCGTGGAGAAAGAATCATTAACTGGGACCCTATAGCAAAAACTGCATTATCTAATGAAGAAGTTATATATAAAGAAGTAAATGGATCTTTTTACAACTTAAAATACAAAATAGAAAATTCTGATGAATTTTTAACAGTAGCGACAACGAGACCAGAAACATTATTTGGAGATACAGCGGTAGCTGTAAATCCAGAAGATGTAAGATACAAACATTTAATTGGTAAAAATGTAATATTACCAATCATTAATAAACTAATCCCAATCATAGCGGATGAACATGCCGATCCGGAATTTGGTACAGGAGTAGTAAAAATAACACCAGCTCATGATCCAAATGATTTTGAAGTAGGTAATAGACATAATCTAGATAGAGTAGTAATAATGAATGAAGATGCTACTATGAATGAATTAACTGGTCCATATAATAAACTAACTAGAGAAGAATGTCGTAAACAATTATTAAAAGATTTAGAAGATAAAGATTTATTGATAAGTATTAAAAACATGACACATAGTGTAGGACATTCAGAAAGAACAGGATGCGTAGTAGAACCATACTTATCTAAACAATGGTTTGTTAAAATGGGCGATTTAGCTAGTGATGTATTAAAAATGCAAAGTAACAAAGAAACAAAAATAAATTTTATACCAGAAAGATTCGAAAAAACACTAAATCACTGGATGGAAATATCATATGATTGGTGTATTTCAAGACAATTATGGTGGGGACATAGAATACCAGCTTGGTATAAAGATGAAGAAATAAAAATTCAAGCAGAATCACCAGGTGATGGCTGGGTACAAGATAATGATGTATTAGATACATGGTTCTCATCAGCACTATGGCCAATGTCAACACTTGGATGGCCAAATAACACAGAAGATTACGAAAGATACTTCCCAACAGATGTATTAGTAACAGCTTATGACATTATCTTCTTCTGGGTAGCAAGAATGGCATTTCAAGCAAAACATATTACAGGAAAAAGACCATTTAAAGATTGCTTAATTCACGGATTAATTAGAGCTAGCGATGGTTCTAAAATGTCAAAAAGTCTAGGTAATGGTATCGATCCAATGGATTTAATAAGTGATTATGGAACAGATTCTCTAAGATATTATTTAACAACATCAATTGCAGCAGGAACAGACTTAAGATTCGATAAAGAAAAAGTAGCAAGTACATGGAATTTTATAAATAAATTATGGAATGCATCAAGATTTGTATTACTTAATATCGAAGATAAAGAATACCAAATGACTAATTTAAACGATGCAGATAAATGGATTCTAACAAAACTAAACAAAACAATTAAGTCAGTAACAAAACATATGGATAAATATGAATTTAATTTAGCAGGAACAGAATTATACTCATTCATTTGGACTAATTACTGCGATTCATATATCGAAATGAGTAAATTTTCAAATACAGATTCTACTAAAGCAGTATTACTTCATGTGTTAGAAAGTATCTTGAAAATGATGCACCCATTTATGCCATTTGTTACAGAAGAAATATATCAACTATTACCTAAACATAATGAGTCGATAATGATTAGTGATTATCCGAAATACAATAAAAAATATATATATGAGGAAGAATCAAGTATTGATATAATGCTAAACTTAATTACTCAATTTAGAAACAAAAAAGCAGAAAATAATATTGGTGCAGATTTTGAAATAACTACTAACTACAATAATGAATTATTTAATAAAATGGTTAAAATCACTGATAAAATAATAACTACTAGTGACCTAAACTCAATTACAGTAAGTATTAATGAAATAAAAATAAATATTCATTATGATAACAGTGCCAACGAAGCTGAAACAAAAGCATTACTACAATCAGAATTAGAAAATCTAGAACAATCAATATCTAGAAGAGAAAAACTATTGTCAAATGAAAACTATGTAGCAAAAGCTCCAGAGAAAATAGTTACATCAGAAAGAGAAAAACTAATAGAAGAAAAAACAAGAGTTGAAGTAATAAAAGATTTATTAAAATAATATATGATAAAGAACTTAAAAGTTAAGTTCTTTTTTAAATGTAAATAAGGTATACAAAAATTATTAAAAACATATACATTAATATAACAAAAATGCTTGCGTCAATTTACAAACTATGTTATTCTAATTATAAGAATAGAGGCGGTGTCATCATGATAGCAATTATGAATAGTTTAGAGAAGTTGTACGAAAATCCTAATTTCGGGGTTATTTTAATTATAATTATAGTAGTCTTACTAATATTGTTTTTCATCTTTTTAGCAATGGCTATAAAAGATGCTAAGAAAGCAAAATTAGCCATGACTGACAAAGAACCAGACGTTACAGTAGGGGAAGAACAAGTTAAAGAACAAATAGTGGATGGTTTCAACGAAACTGCCCCAACTAATCCAGTGGAATTTACAAACGAACCGAAATTTGAAGAAGTAACGTTTACTGCTCCAATAGAAGAACCAGTTACAAACGATTTCAGAATGGATAACTTTGAACCAACACAACAAACGAATAATCAAGAAGAACAAAAAGTTAATTCATTTGATTATACTAATGAATCAATAGTTCCTAGTATTGAAGCAAGTAATGAAATAAATAATGATTTTAGATTAACAGAAGAACCAAGAGTTGAGTTTAATACTCCGGTTGCAGATACTAACGTATTTGACATACCAGTTTCGAGCGAACCAGTAATTGAAGAACCTAAAATAACATTAGAACCGATTAAAGAAAATAACTTTAGTGTTGAAAAATCAGTTTTCGATCAACCTATATCATTCGAAAATGATATAAATAATTCAAATAATAATCAAGATGTAAATCGCGTAATAGAAGAAAGAATGAATAATATTGAAAAGATATCTAATGATGAACCAAAAATAATGAAAAATCATCAATTTAGTTCAGTATTTGTTGAAGAACAAAAACCAGTAGAGGAAGTAAAAGAAGAAGCTCCACTACCTAAAGTTAACTTTAACAATTTAGAAACACAAGAAAAACCAATTGTAGATTTGCCTAAAATGAGAGACATTCCAACTCCTAAAGTAGTAGAACCAAAACAACCTGCAACTGATTTAGACAATCTAGTAAATGAAGCTTTTAAATCTGAGTAATCAGATTTTTTTTGTGCATTTAAATATTTTGTGATATAATTTTATTGGTGATAAAATGACAACAAAGTACGATGAAAGTTCAATAAAAATATTAGAAGGATTAGATGCTGTAAGAAAAAGACCTGGTATGTATATCGGATCAACAGATAAAAGAGGTTTACATCATTTAGTTTGGGAAATAGTAGATAACGCTATAGATGAAGTTATAAACGGATATGGCGATTATATAAAAGTAACTATTAACAAAGATAATAGTATTACTGTAGAAGATAACGGCCGAGGTGTACCAATAGGTAGACATAGTAGTGGAAAAAGTACACCAGAAGTAATTTATACTATACTACATGCAGGTGGTAAATTCCAAGAAGCAGGATATAAAGTATCAGGTGGACTACATGGCGTAGGAGCATCTGTTGTTAATGCCTTATCAAGTAAAATGGACGTTACAATCAAAAGAGAAGGTAAATTAGTAAATATAGCTTTCAAAGATGGTGGGAAAATAGAAAGTGATCTAAGAGAAATTGGAAGTAGTAACAAAACTGGTACTACTGTAACATTTCTTCCAGATCACGAAATATTTGGTAACATTAGTTTTTCTTACACAACTATCTGCGAAAGAATGCAAGAAAGCGCATTCCTATTAAACAACTTAACAGTAGAAGTAATAGATGAAGAAGACAAAAAATCATCAAAATTCCACTATGAAAATGGACTTGTTTCGTTTGTAGAATACATCAATGAAGATAAGAAAAATCTTCATAAAGTTATAAATTTCCAAGGTGGAAGAAATACAATAGATGTAGAAATAGCAATGCAATATACAGAATCTTACAATGAAAACATTATGTCTTTTGTAAACAATGTTAAAACAAGCGACGGAGGATCTCACGAAGTAGGATTCAAAACAGGTATAACAAAAGCGTTCAATGAATACGCAAGAAATAATAGTTTAATTAAAACTAAAGAAGGTAACTTCGATGGAACTGACATAAGAGAAGGTATAACAGCAATTATAAATGTTAAAATACCTGAAAATTTACTTCAATTCGAAGGTCAAACTAAAGGTAAATTAGGTACACCAGAAGCAAAAGGTGTAGTAGAAAATATTGTTTATGAAAACTTAAAGTTTTACTTAGAAGAAAACAAAGAAGTAGCTCTATTAATAGTAGATAAAGCTTTAAAAAGTAAAATGGCTAGAGAAGCTGCAAGAAAAGCCAGAGAAGAAGCTAGAAATGGTAAAAACAAAAAAGGTCTTGAAAAAAACTTGACAGGTAAACTAGTTCCAGCACAATCAAAAAATCCTAAAATAAATGAATTATTTTTAGTAGAAGGTGATTCGGCACTAGGAAGTGCTAAACAAGCTAGAAATTCTAAATTTCAAGCGATATTACCATTAAGAGGTAAAGTAGTAAATTGTTATAAATCTAATCAAGCCGATGTATATAAAAATGAAGAAATAAATACCATTATTCATACAATCGGAGCAGGTGTAGGACAAGACTTTGATGCAACAGAATCAAACTTTAACAAAGTAATAATTCTTACTGATGCTGATGATGATGGAGCACATATCCAAGTACTTTTATTAACATTTTTCTATAAATATATGAGACCACTTATAGAATCAGGTAAATTATATGTTGCTCTTCCGCCATTATATATAGTGGAAGAAAAACAAAAAAGAACATACTATTGGACTACAGAAGAATTAAAAGAATATATTAGTACGAAGAAAAATTACGAAGTAAAAAGATTTAAAGGATTAGGAGAAATGGATCCTGACCAATTAGAAGAAACTACAATGGATCCTTTAAAAAGAACTTTAATTAAAATAAATATTGAAGATGCTGCATTAGCAGAAAAAAGAGTTAGTGTTCTAATGGGAGACCAAGTAGAACCACGTAAAGAATGGATTAATGAAAACGTAGAGTTTTCACTAGAAGACGATTTCAAGATATAAAAGGGGTGAATTTATGTCTTTAAACAAAACATACCAAGCTATCAAAACAATAGCTTGTATTATTTTGATGATCATAGCAATATTTTTGATATATCATAGCTTTAATATGTCAAAAACAACAAAAACAACAATCCTATCATATATTAATAATATTAATTACACATATAAAGTAATATCTAATGACTCTGAAGAATTAAATAAACCTTATAATATCGCTAACGTGAAAGACATATTAGTAACTATAGATTATAACTTTATAGCATCAGATAAATTCAATATGAATCACGAGTATACAATTACTGAAGAATTAATAACATTAAGAAATAACGAAGTATTTAAAAGTGAAACTAATATTGTAAAAGAATATACAGAAGAACTCACAGATACTAACGGCTATAAAGTTAAAGAGTTAATAACAATAAATTATCAAGATTATTTAAATAAATGTTCTAATATAAGACATAATATTGAAGATGAATGTGAACTAAGAATATATTACAAATTAACAAATGAAGGAATATACAAAGATAACGAAGTTGTTGTAAACAACGAAGCATTTATAATAGTTCCTTTGTCTGATGAATTTATGAATATTGATACTCATTACGAAGAAACAACTAATGAACTAGAAGAAACTACAATAGAACCAACAAAAAACTACGACGTACTAGTAATAGGAATAATATTATTATTAATTCCTCTAATAATGTTAAGTACTGACTATAAAAAAATTCATAAAATTCATGAACATCAACTAAAATATAAAAAATCTATAAATGAATTATTAGAAAAATACCCTAATAATTTAATTGAAACAACTAAAATGCCTAGAATTAAATCAAAAAAAATAACAGAAATGGAATCTCTAGATGAATTAATAAAATTAGATAAAAAACTAAAAAAAGGTATATTAGTATATGAAAAATCTAAATATAATGAAACTTTATTTATTATAATTAATCAAAGAGATGTCTGGATTTATAAAATGAATATCAAAACAATGTAAAAATGTGTAAATTTAATTAATTTACTCATTTTTTTATGTTATAATCTTTATGGTGAATAAATGATGAACGACGTAATAGAACGCATAAAAGAGTATTCTCTTGATGAGATAATGGGAGAACAATTTGGAAAATATTCGAAATATATAATCCAAGATCGTGCCATTCCAGATGTTAGAGATGGATTAAAACCGGTTCAAAGAAGAATCCTTTTTGCAATGTTTAAAAATAATAATACATATGATAAAAGAAAAGTAAAAAGTGCCCTTACAGTAGGAGATGTTATTGGTAAATACCACCCACATGGAGATACATCAGTATATGATGCAATGGTGAGAATGTCACAAAGTTGGAAAATGCGCATCCCACTAATTAGTTTCCAAGGAAATAATGGATCAATAGATGGCGACCCAGCAGCAGCATATCGTTATACAGAATCACAACTATCAAAAGCAAGTAGTGAAATGTTAAGAGATATAAATAAAGATGCGGTAGTGTTTGCACCAACTTTCGATGATTCAAGACTAGAACCAACAGTTCTTCCAGCAAGATTTCCAGCGCTACTAGTAAATGGAACAACAGGGATATCAGCAGGATATGCAACAAACATTCCACCACATAACTTAGGTGAAGTAATAGATGCAACAATTAAAAGAATCGAATCTCCTAATTGTACGTTAGAAACAATAATGAATATTGTTAAAGGACCTGACTTTCCAACAGGTGGAACTATAGAAGGTATAGCTGGTATTAAAGAAGCATACCAAACAGGTAAAGGAAGAGTAATAGTTAAAGCTAAATACGAATTTATCAAAAACAAAAATAAAGAACAATTAGTAGTAACAGAAATACCTTATGAAGTAACAATAACTAATATTGTAAAAAAAATAGATGAAATAAGAATAGATAAAAAAATAGAAGGTATTCAAGAAGTAAGAAACGAATCAGGTAAAGAAGGATTAAAAATAGTAGTAGATCTAAAAGCTAATGCCGATAAAAACCTAGTAGAAGCTTACTTATTAAAAAATACTGATCTCCAAATATCATATAATTTTAACATAGTAGCAGTAGTAAATAGAAGACCAAAACAATTAGGAATTATTCCAATTCTTGATGCTTATATTAATCATCAAAAAGAAGTAATAACTAGAAGAACTAACTTCGATTTATCTTATGCAAAAAAAGAATATCATATAACTGAAGGATTAGTAAAAGCGCTAGGAATACTAGATGAAGTTATAAAAGTAATTAGAGCATCAAAAAATAGATCAGATGCTGAAAAAAACTTAGTAGAAATTCTTACGTTTACAGAAGAACAAGCTAAAGCAATAGTAGCACTACAACTTTATAGATTAACAAATACAGATGTAGAAGAGCTGTTAAAACGTCTTGAAGATTTAAAAAAAATTATAACATTCTTAACTAATATCTTAGAAGATGAATCAGTATTATTAAAAGTCTTAAAAGACGAATTAAAAGCTATAAAAAAAGAATTTGCTGATGACCGAAGAAGTATAATTAAAGAAGAAATTACAGAATTAAAAATAGATATAAAAGAAATGATTCCTAAAGAAAATACTATAGTAATAGTAACAAACGAAGGTTATATAAAAAGAGTAAATCTAAAATCATATTCAAATTCAAATGGCGAAGAAACTACATTAAAACCTGGAGATTATGTAACAGGGTTATATCAAGTAACTACTCTAGATACAGTGTTGTTATTTACTAACTTAGGTAGATATATCTATCTACCAATCCATTTAATAAACGATTCAAAATATAAAGAAATAGGAAAACATATTAATAATTATGTAATGTTAAATGATGAAGAAAAAATAATTTCATCAATTATATATCAAAAAGATATTAATTTAACTTTAACAACTAAACAAGGTTTAGTGAAACAAACCCTAATTAATGATTATGAAGTTCAAAGATATTCTAAACCTCTTACAGCAATTAAATTGAAAAATGATGATGAATTAATAAGTGTTAATAAATCATCACAATCTACAATAATATTAACTGCTAATGGATATTACTTATATCTAAATACAAATGAAATTCCAGTAGTAGGATCAAAAGCTAGCGGAGTAAAAGGAATAAACTTAAAAGATGATACAGTAGTATCATCTCTAAGTACTGATGATACATATGATTACATAACAGTGCTAACAAATCATAAAACAGCTAAAAGAATAAAAATAGCTGAATTATCTAAATCAGGAAGAGCTAAAAAAGGGTCGTTATTAATTAAAAAAGTAAAAACTACAAACTATTTAATTACTAATGGATTATTAACAAAAACAAAAGAAATAATTGGTTTAAAGATAAGAGATGATCAACACACAATAAAAAGTACAGAAATTCCAATAATGGATCTAGCTTCAACAGGATCATCGATATCAAAACAAAATATTGATAAATCATACTTAGTACAAGAACTAACAAAACTAGATGAATCTCCAAAACAAATTGAAAAAGAAGAAAAAATAATTCTTCCAGTAAAAAAAGAAGTTCAAGAATTTACAATAGATGATTTCATTGATGATTTTAAAATATAATCAATTAATTTAATTTTATTCATATTATTAAATAGGTGATAATATGAATAAAAAAGAAGAATTTAAACAATTTGCAAGTCTTCGACCTGAACTATCAAAAATGGTTCGAAATGGCGAAACAACATGGCAAAAACTATACGAAACATATGATATATATGGTTCGAATAATGAGGTATGGAATAAAACTCCAAAAGAAAAAACAACACTGACAAACTTCATGAAAAATATTGATATAAATTCAATCCAAGGACACATTAATAATGCTCAAAAAGCATTAAGTGTCCTAGGAGAGTTTACATCATCAGGTTCCAAAAATCTAAATAACATTACAAAAGGACCAGATGCACCAAGACCTATCAATAAGTTTTTTGGTGATTAATGGATTTATTAATATTAAATAAAATAAAACAAAATCCAAAGTATTATGAATACTTAAAAGAAAATAGTGAATGGATTAAAAAGTTCACTCGTTACACAGCGACGTATAAAGACTATGAATACTTTTTAAAAGAAAAATACAAACTAAGAGTAACAGATAAAATATCAAGTACAATCGATAACATCGATTTAGTAGCTAACATTATAAGCAATCTAAAATAAATAAAATGTTGCAATTAAAAAAAATATATTATATAATTAATACAATAAAGGAGAATATAAAATGAAGAAAAATACAAACTCAAAAGGTTTTACCCTTATCGAATTATTAATCGTTGTAGTTATCTTAGCTTTAATTGCAACTGCTGCAGCTATGGCTATCATTCCAATGTTTAATCAAGCAAGAGCAGACACATTCATAACAGATTCAATAGCTTTAATAGATGGAGCAAAAACTTCATACACACTGGGTTCTAGACCTGGAGGAAGTTGCTTTGATATTAAATATTTGACAGGTGAATCTACTGATGGAACTGGAGCTGTGACAAAAACAGTTGATAAAACTTTAAATGACAAAGCTTCTGGTGTTGTTGTAGCAAGTAATAACGGAGAAACGTATACAATAACTTACTATGATGGTGAATTGCTAGTATCTAAAGTTGTGGAAGGCGAATTAGAAGATTACACATATGATATAATATTAAGTGAAGCAAACAAATCAGTTATAAATAAAATTCCTGATACAGGAATCAATTGTTCTAATTATAACGATCTAGATAAAACATCTAAATAATAATGAAAGTGATATTAAATCACTTTTTTTATGCTATAATAAATAGAGGTGATAAATATGATTATAGGAAGTCATGTTTCTTTTGGACCAAATCAATTATTAAGTAGTACTAAAGAAGCAATAAGTTATGGAGCTAATACATTTATGTTTTATACAGGAGCTCCCCAAAATACAATTAGAAAAGAATTAAATGCTAATTACTTAATTGAAGCTCAAAATTTAATGAAAGAAAACAACATTGATATTAAAAATGTTATCTGCCACGCACCATATATAGTGAATTTAGCAACTAAAAACGATCAGACAAAAAGGGATTTCTCAATTAACTTTCTAAAAAACGAAATAAAAAGATGTGAAATGCTTGGTGTAACTAAAATAGTAGTTCACCCTGGTAATGCAGTGGGAATAACTAAAGAAGAAGGCTTAAACAACATCATAGAAGCTTTGAATATAATAATTCCAACTAGTAATCTAGTAACTGTTTTAATAGAAACAATGGCTGGAAAAGGAACAGAATGTGCAAGTGACTTAGATGAATTAAAGACTATTTTAAATGGTGTGAAAAGCAATAATATAGGAGTATGTTTAGATACATGCCACCTTAATGACTCTGGATACAATATGAAAGATTTTGATGGATTTATAAAAATATTTGAAGAAAAAATAGCACTGGAAAAAATAATGTGTGTACACATCAATGATTCAAAAAATGAACAAGGTGCCAAAAAAGATCGCCATGAAAATTTCGGATTCGGAACAATTGGTTTTGATTCGTTAATTAATATTATTTATAACGATAAATTAAAAGACGTTCCTAAAATCTTAGAAACGCCTTATATAGGAAATCAAGATGGAGATAAAGAAAGATTATATCCGCCTTATAAATTTGAAATAGAAATGATTAAATCAAAGAAATTTAATCAATCAATTCTAGATGATATCAGAAACTATTATAGAAAATGACTATACTTAGCAGAAAACTCTAATATTAATTTCTGTAATTTCAAATAATTCTCTTCGGAGAATTTTTCTTTGCATCTCTCTAAATCAACTTGACCTCTATTTTGCAATATAAACTGCCAATTTTTCTTTAAAAATTCATGAGTAAATAAAAGTTCACTTTCACTAAGAACCATATCATGTTTCTTAGCAAAATCATCAACTTGCTCTAAAGTTAACTTTTCCATAAATTTTTCAACCAATATATACATTTAATCACCTACATAAATGTATGATTTATGTTAATAAATTAATACTATAAATAGGTGATTTAAATGAATTTAACTTTATATAAAATAAATAATATAATTATAATTCTTTTTATATGTATAATATCATATAGAATATATGACTTAAAAGTACTAAAAAGAGACGAATATCAAGAGAAATATCTTGTCCTAACTGATAACTTAGTAGAAGGTTTTACTGCTCCAAGAGGAAGAATATTAGATATAAATCACAATGTTTTAGTAGATAATGCAGAAATAAATATTATTACTTATCGAAAACTAGATAATAATAATGATATAAAAATAGCTAAAGAAATAATCAACGAAATAGATATAACTACATACGCAGAAGAAAAACTACTAAAAGAGTATTACATAAGTACCAATGATTACTATGAAAACATCACAAAAGAAGAACAACAACTTCATCAAGAAAGAAAACTAAGTAACCAAGAAATATATGATTTAAAAATAAGTAGAATAACTAAAGAAGATATAGACTACGATTTAGAAATGCGCATTGCTATAAATTTATATTACATCATGAACCAAGGCTATGAAGAAGATAGTAAAATAATTAAAAGTGATGTCACAAATAAAGAATGTGCAAATATAATTGAAAGTAATATCAGTGGAGTAACTTGTGAAAAAAGTTACGAAAGAATATACTTAGACGAAACTATGAAAAGCATATACGGAACAGTAGGGAAAATAAACGAATCAAATAAAGAATATTACTTAGATAAAGGTTATGACCTAGATGATATTGTAGGTATAAGCTATTTAGAGTACCAATACGACGATTATTTAAAAGGAACAAAGACAAAGTACCTAGTTAATGAAGATAACTCCCTAAGTGTCTATAAAGAAGGTGAGGTAGGTAATGATTTAGTATTGTCTATAGATATAAACTTATCTAAAAGTATAAATGAAATCTTAGAAAAAGAACTATTAAATAGTACTGATATGAAAAAAACAGAATTCTTTAATAGTTCATATGTAATAGTAAGTAACCCTAATACAGGAGCAATTGTTTCTATGAATGGTCTCCAAATACTAGATGATAATCAAAAAATAAGCTACAAAGATATTACATCACAAATACTAACCAACTCATTTACAGTAGGGTCAGTAATTAAAGGAGCTTCCATGACAGTAGGTTACCAAAATAACCTAATCCCAGAACACGAAATAAATGATAGCTGTATAAAACTATACTTAGTACCAGAAAAATGTTCTTTTAAACCACTAGGATATCTAAATGATATAGAAGCATTAAAAATGTCATCAAATTACTATCAATTCTTACTAGCTATAAATTTAACTAATAAAGAATATAGATATAATATGGATTTATCAGTTACAGAAGAACACTTCAACATTTACCGTAATACCTTCGAATCATTTGGCTTAGGAACTCTAACAAACATTGATCTCCCAAATGAAACAACAGGTATTAAAGGTAATGTTATAGCTGATGACTTATACTTAAATCTAGCAATCGGCCAATATGATAATTATACAGCTCTAGGATTAACTCAATATATAAATACTATAGCAAATAATGGAGCAAGATTAGAACTAAGTCTCATGGATTCCATAATTAAAGATGACAATATAATTTTAAATAAAGATATAAAATTATTGAATACTATTACTAATTCAAATTTTAAAAGAATAAAACAAGGATTTTACGAAGTAGTGAACAATGGAACAGGTAGAGGATATACAAATACATCATATCAACCAGCTGGTAAAACCGGTACAAGTGAAACATATTATGATAAAAATACTACTACAATAACCCAAACATATACTGTAATGGCCCCCGTAGATAACCCTAAATACACCATTACAGTAGTAACTCCAAACATATCTTATAATACAAAAATAGAAGATGATACGTATATTGCACCAATAAATAGATATATTTCTAAACAAATAAGTGAATTAGTATTTGATAAAATGTAAAGTTTTTGATATAATACCTTTGTACTGAAAAAGGAGGGCGAAATCATGGCTAAAAATTTAAATAGATCTCATGTACCATTAGCGTGTACTGAATGTTCTGAAGTTAACTATACAACTAGTAAAAACAAGAAAAACAATCCTGAAAGATTAGAAGTAAAAAAACATTGTCCTAAATGCAACAAACACACTAATCATAAAGAAAAAAAATAATAGGAGAAAAACATGAACATTAATATTAATGATATTAAAAATGGTATGACAGTAATTCTAGATGGACATTTATGTCTAATTCAAGAATTTCAACATGTTAAACCAGGAAAAGGTCCTGCTTTTGTAAGAATTAAAACTAAAAACTTAAAAACTGGCTCAATAGTAGAAGATACATATAATACTAATATTAAAGTAGAAAAAGCTCATATAGATAAAATGCCTATGCAATATTTATATAATACGGGTGATGCT
The DNA here is from genome assembly GCA_964370475.1 of uncultured Muribaculaceae bacterium. GTDB lineage: Bacteria > Bacillota_I > Bacilli_A > RF39 > UBA660 > CAYJCL01. The sequence continues at coordinate 44,901 of CAYJJI010000004.1, forward strand.
TATGTATTCATGAATATGGAAACTTATGATCAAATCGAAGTTCCAGAATCAAAACTAAAAGAAGAAGCTAAGTATTTAAAAGAAAACTTAGAAATCCAAATAGATTTCTATAATGGAGAAATAATTGGTGTATCATTACCAGAAAAAATAGAATTTGAAATAACAGATACTACAGATGCAACTAAAGGTAATACTACAAACAATGCACAAAAAGATGCAACTATTGAAACTGGACACATCATTAAAGTTCCATTATTCATCAAACAAGGTGAAAAAATAATCGTTTCAACAAAAGACGGAAAATATTCAAGTAGAGCATAAAGCTCTTTTTTCTTTGTAAATAATGAGTAAAATAAAACTATAACACTAGTCATATACTTGTATATAAGATAAAATAATATAAAAGGATGGTTAATATTATGACATTCAAATACAAAAACGATGAAATACATTACATCGATAACGAATTAAATAAAGATAAAACTTTAATCTTTTTGCATGGTTGGGGACAAAACATCAAAATGATGAAACCAATAGCAAAACCATTTTATGATACTCATAGAGTATTAATAATCGATTTACCAGGACATGGAAATTCATCGTCACCAACTAGAGCTTATGACTTAGAATACTTCGTAGAAGTAATATACGAATTAATAAAAAAACTAAATATTAAAAATCCAACACTTATTGGACATTCGTTTGGTGGTAAAATTTCACTACTATATGCATCAACTCATCAAGTAGATAAACTGGTTCTGCTAGCAAGCCCATTTAAAAAAAGTGAAAAAAAACCTGCATTATCAATCAGAATATATAAAAAATTCAAGAATATTCCGGGATTAAAAAAAATAGGTGAGCGCCTTAAATCAAAACTAGGATCAACTGACTATAAAAACTCAACTCCAATAATGAGAGAAATATTAGTTAAACACGTTAATAAAGATATTCAAGAAGAAGTTAAAAAGATAAAATGCCCATCACTAATAGTCTGGGGAACAAAAGATGATGCTGTCCCAGTAAGTGACGCTTATATATTAGAAAAACTAATAAAAGATTCCGGAGTGGTAATATATGATAACGCTACTCACTATGCTTATTTAGAACATCAATTAAATCTAATTGAAGTATTAAAAAAATTTTTATAAAGGAGTGATTATATGTTTATAATTGCATTGATAATATTTACTATATACTTATCACAAAAAACAATAAGATCACTACATATGTTACAACAAAATCGATATAACAGAGGTAAAAAATATTACAAATGGATTTTACAAAACAAAAAGAAAGTTCTACTATCAGAAGCAATATTTTTATTATGTGCATCACTATTGTTTGTATATTTTAATGAACTAACAATGTTTACAATATTTAGTGTTATATCAATAATAAATATTATAGTATTAAAACTAAAAAAAGATAATAAAAAAACACCTATAGTAATAACTTCAAGAATAAAAAGGATTTTAACTACTACAGGAATATTATATATATTAATAATTTTAATTTTATTAGTAAAACAAAACGAAATAAACAATGCTTACTACTACATATTACTTTCACTACTGGCATACACAAATAACTTCATAGTAGTGTTTATTAACTTCATAAACTTACCGATAGAAAAACTAGTAGGATTATACTTTAAAAATAAAGCATTAACTAAGTTTAAGAAAATGACTAACATGGAAACAATCGGTATAACAGGTAGTTATGGTAAGACAAGTAGTAAAAACATCTTAGCAGACATTTTAAATGTTAAATATAACGCCTTTAAAACTCCTAAAAATTATAATACTCCTTTTGGACTAATGATAACTATTAACGAACACTTAGATAAATTCACAGACTACTTCATAGCAGAAATGGGAGCTTGTAAAAAAGGTGAAATAAAAGAACTATGTAATTTAGTAACACCAAAATATGGTATCTTAACAAAAATTGGTCTTTCTCACTTAGAAACATTTGGAAGTGTAGAAAATATTAGAAAAACAAAATTCGAATTAATCGAGTCACTCCCAAGTGACGGACTAGGAGTCCTTAACGGAGATGATTCAAAACAACTTAGTTATCAAATCAAAAATAACGTAGCTATAAAATATGTTGGAATAGATAATAAAGATGTAGATACATTTGCTAGTGATATAAAAATAACTCATCAAGGATCATCGTTTAAAGTAAAATTCAAAGATGAAAAAAAACCAGTATTGTTTAATACTAAATTATTAGGAAGAGCTAATATATATAATATACTACAAGCCATAACTTTAGGTAAGCACCTAGGAATCAGCATAAAAGAGTTACAAAAAGCAGTATCTCAAGTAAAATCAGTAGAACACCGTCTGCAACTGAAAAGATACTTTGATATGTATTTAATCGATGATGCATACAATTCCAATCCAGAAGGCGCTAAAATGGCATTAGAAGTCTTAAGACTAATGCCAGGTACCAGAGTAATAATAACACCAGGAATGATTGAATTGGGAAATAAAGATGAAGAAATACATTATGATTTCGGAAGAAATATTGCTAAATCATCAGATATAGCAATATTAATCGGAGAAAATAAAACAAAAGATATATATCGTGGTATAATAGATGAAGGATATCAAAAAGAAAATATATATATTTTTAATGATGTTCAAGAAGGAATAAGATTACTAAAAGAATTAAAAACAAATAAAGATCTATTTGCGTTAATTGAAAATGATTTACCAGATAGTTTTAACGAAAAAGGAAGTGTTAAAAAATGATAAGAGTAGGAGTAATATTTGGAGGGGTATCCGTAGAACATGAAGTAAGTATTGTTACTGCAGTTCAAGCAATGGAAAACTTCGATCAAAGTAAATATCAAGTAATACCTATATATATAAGTAAACAAGGAATATGGTATACAGGAGAACTATTAAAAAACATTGATAATTTTAAATATTTAGAACAAATTCCAATGTATGCTAAAGAAATTTGTTTAATTAAGAAAAACAATGAATTTGTTCTTCAAAAAACTAAAGGAATATTTAAAACAGTAATAACATCAATTGATGTAGCAGTTCCAATAGTTCATGGAAAAGGAGTAGAAGATGGATCCCTTGCTGGGTATCTAGAAATGGTAGGAGTACCATATACTTCGTCGTCAACTCTAGGAGCTTCAATCGGTCAAGATAAAGTTGTTCAAAAACAACTACTTGAAGCTAATAACATAAATGTACCTAAGTATAAATGGTTCTATGACTATGAATATTTAGAAAATGAAAACAAAATAATCAAGGATATTGAAAAACTAAAATATCCAGTAATAGTAAAACCAGCAAGACTTGGAAGCAGTATAGGAATATCTTTTGCAAATAACATTCTTGATTTAAAAGATGCCATAGATGATGCAATTATCTATGATAACAAAATAATTGTCGAAGAAGTTATTCAAAACTTAAAAGAAATAAATTGTGCTGTAATAGGTAATTACGAAGAACAAGAAACTTCACCACTAGCTCAATATGTTACTTCAAATGACTTCTTAACATTTGAAGATAAATATATTAGCGGTGGAAAAAAAGGTGGATCAAAATCTGGAAGTAAAAACGGAAAAATGATGACTAGTGGATTTGAAATACCTGCCAAAATAGATGATAGTATTGCAAAAGAAGTAACTGAAACTTCGATAGAAGCATTTAAATTAATGAATTTAAGAGGGATTACAAGATTTGATTACTTAGTAGATACAAAAACAAAAAAAGTATATCTAAACGAACCAAATACAATTCCTGGAGCATTATCATTCTTTTTCTTCAAAGAAAAAGAATATAAAGACCTATTAGATAAAATGATTAAAATTACAATAAAAGAATATAAACAAGAAGCAAAAAGAACAACTAACTTTGATTCTAACATCTTATCAACATATAAAAATGGTGGTTCTAAGAATAATACGAAAAAAAGCAACTAAGTTGCTTTTTTTATGTTATAATTTAATGAGGTGATTACTTTGAAAAATAAATATCAAAAATCTAATAAAAAGTAATCAAATTAATACTTTATATGTTCATCAAGAACATGATATAACTGGTACTTATCAAGAATTACAAACTATAGTACCAAATGCAGTATCTATTTCAGGATCTGATCATAGCTATACAAACTATGATGAAATACTGCCAATAATAAAACCATTTATAGAAAGGTAAATAGTATGGGAGTAAAAAAAGGCTATGTAGTTTTAGAAAATTACAATAACAATTGGAAAATTCAATTTGACCAAGAAAAAGAACAATTAAAAAATATTTTTAAAAATCACGCAAAGACAATAGAACATATCGGTTCAACAGCAATTACAGGTATAAAAGCTAAACCAATAATAGATATAGCTATTGGAGTAAAAGACTTAAAAGAACTAAACGAAATCAAAGAAGATATAAAAAAACAATACCGAGTTAAGGAATTACTAGAGAATGATGAAATATTACTAATTGGTGGAACAGAAGAAAATACAACAATCTTCGTTCATGTAATGAATATCAATGAAAAAAGATATCAAGAATCAATTCTTTTTAGAGATTATTTAAATAATCACGAAAAAGAAAGAATAGAATATCAAAAATTAAAAGAAGAATTAGCTATAAAATATAAAGATGATCGACCAACGTACACGAAATCTAAAAATGATTTTATCAAAAATATCTTAAATAAAGCTAGGAATGAATCTAATGAATAATTATGATGTAATAATAATAGGAGCTGGTGCGTCAGGTTTAATGTGCGCAAACCACCTTCAAAATAAAAAGTACATTGTTCTAGAAAAAAATAATGAACCTGGAAAAAAACTTTTAATAACAGGTAACGGAAGATGTAACTTAACTAACTTAAAATTAAATAAAGATTTTATAAAAGAAATAACACATAATCAAAAATATTTATATAGTACAATCTTTAATTATGGACCAAATGAAATATATAATTTTTTTAACCAAACAATCCCATTAAAAGAAGAAAAAGATAATCAAATATTTCCTATAAGTGATAAAGCTCAAGATATATTAAATAAGCTAATCAAAAATATAAATATATCATACAACCAAGAAGTGTTAAAAATCACTAAAGAAAAAAGCTTATATAAAATTACTACTAATAAAGAAGAATTCACTACTAAAAATATTGTTATAGCAACTGGGGGAAACAGCTTTAATCATACTGGTTCAACAGGTATACACAAACTAGCTAATCAACTTAATCAACCATTAATAAATTATTACCCAGTAGAAGTAGGACTAATAACTAAAAACAAATATGATTTAGCAGGAACATCTTTTGAAGAAGTTAAAATCATTTATAAAAAGAAACAATCTATTGGTAAACTAATATTTACTCATCAAGGAATAAGTGGAACTTCTCCTATGGGAATAAGCGAATACTTAAATAACGAATATCAAGAGATAATTATTGATTACTTACCAAATATCACTAAAGAAGAATTATATCAAGAATTACAAGATAATAGAGAAGTATTTATTCATCAAATACTAAATAAATACTTTACAAAAAAATTTGCTGAGTACATAACTTCAAACATATTAATAAAACAAATAGATCATAAAAAACTAATTAGTATAATAAATAATATAAAAGAATATAAATGTATTGTAAAACCAGACAAACTAAATAACGCTTATGTAACAGGTGGAGGAATAGATTTAAAACAAATAGATACAAAAACATTTGAATCAAAATTAAACGAAAACATCTATTTCATCGGAGAATGTCTAGACATTCACGGACCAATCGGAGGATATAATCTAACATTAGCTTTCTCAACAGCAGTATCTGCAGCAAATAGTATAATAAATATAAAAAAAGTTGAATAAAAATAATCTTAGTGTTATTATTAACGTAGGAGAATGGGTATGAAAAAAAGTTATATAATAACACTTAGTGTTATAGGTTTATTTGTATTGGTTACAGGTGTAGCATTTGCATTTTTTTATGCTACTAATAACGATTCTGATGTGGATGTTACTGGTTCTGCCAAGGAGATTAATGCTGTTGAATATTTACCAGGTAGTTCAATGGATATTCCAGTAAGTGGAATATACCCTGGATGGATTGGAGTAATGGATTTTACTGTAGGTAAACCTGATGGTGTTACTGCAGGTGTTGGAACTTATGAAATAGTTTTAGAAACTGATATAGATCCAGCTTACAGTGATTGGATAACTTATGAGTTATATAAATCAACTGATATGGGTAAGAGTATTACAAGAGTAGAAGGTACTTTAAGTGATGATGTATTTAATTTATATGTAGATGATTCATTAACACCAAATGGTTATACAATACCAGATGATGCATTTATTGATGGAGTAGCAAATTCAACTACTGGAAATGTATCAGTGGATAAACAAAGTTATGATTTTTCTACATATCAAAATACAAAATATTACTTAGTAATGAGATTTTTAAATGAGAATATTAATCAAAATGCTGCAATAAATAAGGATTTTGAAATAAAAGTAGTTATGAAAGAAGTAGCGGAAGAAGAAACTATTGATCCTATTGTAGCGTGTACACAAGATTACACAGATAGAGGATTAACTCCTACATCAGATGAACATTTTTATTATAGAGAAAATTCTGATGGAACGATAGAAATAACCAATTATAGAATTACAGGCCCCAAAGAAGTAGTAATACCATGTGAAATCGAAGGAAAACAAGTGGAATCTATCAGAGTAGGTAGTTTTTCAGACTGTGAACTAACAAATGTGATAATACCAAGTACAGTAATATCAATTGGTAGAGAGGCATTTTCAAACAACAAATTAACCAATGTAATAATTCCAGACAGCATAACTATGATATTGGAAGAAGCGTTTTCAGGAAACGAACTACTAAGTAATGGTGTATATAAATATGCTACAAATGAAAAAGGAGAAATAGTTTACATTATGGATTATATAGGAACTGACAAAGAGGTAGTGATACCAGATACAGTGCGATTGATAGCTGAAAACACATTCAACAGTAAAGGAATAAGCGAAGTGACAATACCAAATAGCGTTCGTTCTATAGGTCCTTCTGCATTTATGTGGAATAGTTTGAAAACTGTAAGTATTCCTAGTGGTGTCACTAATATAAATAGAGATACATTCGCATATAATTTATTGGAAACTGTAGAGCTTCCAGAAACATTAATTACAATTGAACATGGTGCATTTTACGAAAACAACTTAACTGATTTAAAACTTCCTGGTAGTGTAACAACAATCGGACCAGTATCATTTTACGATAACAATTTAACGAATTTAGTGATTTCTAGTAATGTAGAAATAATTGAATCAAGTGCATTTGGATCTAATCCTATGGAAATGATAAGTATATTAGGGAAAACTGAATTATCAGAATTTACAAATTTAGCTACAAGTTGGTATGATGGCACACCAGAAATAAAATTTATAAATAACTAGAAATAAAACAAAGTATAATTACTTTGTTTTTTAATTTAAAAGATAAAAACAATAGACTTCCTTAAATAACTTTGATATAATCAATTCTATTAAAAAGGGGAGATAAAAATGATTAAAAGAAGAGTTAGAGGAGACTTAATAGTAATTTCAGGTCCATCAGCTACAGGAAAAGACACAATAGTAAATAATTTAATAGAAAAAACAGAAAACATTTTAATATCAATCTCAATGACTACAAGAGAAAAAAGAGAATATGAAAGTGATGGAAAAGACTATTACTTTGTATCAAAAGAAGAATTTGAAAAAAACATCAAAGAAGGAAACATGCTTGAATATGCAATAGTTCACGGAAAAGATTATTATGGAACACCTAAATCAGAAGTGTTTAAAACACTAGACAAAGGTAAAGATGTAATCTTGGTAATAGATATTCAAGGAGCTGTTCAAATTAAAGATATGTACCCTGAAGCAATATTTATATTTATTCTTCCTCCATCAATGAAAGAGCTAAAAAGAAGACTTGTTAGTAGAGGAACAGAAACAACAGAATCAATGTATCGAAGATTTAAATCAATGTATAAAGAAGTCAATGAAATAAGTAAATATAATTACGTTATTGTAAATGACGACTTAGAAGACGCTGTATCTAAAGCTATATCAATTATGGAAGCAGAAAAATGTCGAGTTGACAGAATAGAAGAATTAGATATGAATTCAATTGAAGAAGTAATGCATGAAGATTTAGTAGATTTCAACGAAAATGAGTAATTTATTGCTCATTTTTTTATTATATGTTAAAGTACTAATTAAAAAAGAAATAAATATAATTACTAAAGGAGATATTTATGGAAATAAACAACAAAAATGAGTTAATATATTATATAAAATACTATTATCCAAATATAAATATAGATGAAATAAAATTTTATTATGACTATGATGGAGTCATTAAAGATACATTTCAATTTACCGTAGGTAAAATAAAGAAACAAGCAATAGAAGAAAAATGGACAAAAGAAAGAATAGACCAATTCTTATTAGAACTAGATTGGATAAATATAATTAAAGAAGCTCCAGAAATAGATGAATCATATTATGTCTTAAGACAATTAAATCCTAAAAGAAATATAATTCTAACTAAATGCGCATCAGGAATAGTAGAGGCATATGCAAAAAAACTAGATTTAAAAAACAATTTAGTAAAACTAGAAATGATAACTTTACCACTAGAAGCTAACAAACATGAAATAGTAGATCCAAAAGGAAATCTATTAGTTGAAGACACAGTTAAAAACGCATTAGGATTTGAAGAAAATGGCGGAATAGGTATATTTTTCGATACAGATGGAGATCAAATTGATGAATGGCATCAAAAAAACGAAACGCTGCCAACAATAAGATCTTTAAAAATGTTTTTATAACCACGTATTGACATATAATAAAAACTAATTATAATAAGAACCAGAAGAGGTATCATTATGTTAATTACAAAACCAGAAAATATAATAAAGAATTGGGATCAAATAACGTATGAAGAAGATCATTTAAAAAAACAATATGAAGAAGCTATAGATAACATAGTTACTCAAGCAATAACAAAAATAAAAGAGATGACAAAAAAATACCCTAAAAAACAAAATATACATATTGCTGAATATGAAAACACCTTTCAGTACGCTTACAATATCAATGAAGAAGGAGCATCATGTACTGTCGAAATGCAAAATGATTTACTTACTCTAAATTACTTTGTGAGCTCCAACTTATTTAAAATACTAGGAGATAAACTCATCCATAAAGTTCAAATAGAATATATAATATATGAAGAAGATGACTTTCTAGAAAGGGATATAACTCTTAATTATACATATCAAAAATTAAGTGATATAAAAAAAGGCAAAGAAGGCATCATCGGTACAACTAGCATTAAAATAGATTTAGATAATAAAAGAATAATGGAATTAAAAACAAGAGAAAATATAGAAACAAGTCCAATAATGAATTATAAAGGCTTAACAAATGAATTTGAACTGCTTTTCTTAAAAGAAGCCTTAAATATAATTGAAAATATTAATATAACTAATCACTCTATGTTTATACCAGTCAGAAGAACAAGAATTCATGAATATAGTTAATTATAACTTTACAAAATAATAATATTTTGATAATATAAATCTTAGTTACTTACCGAATTATTGATCTTAAAAAAATACCAAATCAGGGCCAAGGGATTTTTATATCCTAAAATCCTGATTTTTACTTGGTTCAATATAGAAAAGAGGTAAATATGCAAGAATTAAAACAAGAAAGAGAACACTTAGAAAAAACAATATCTGAGTATCAAAAAGTAACAGAAGAAACAATAATTAAATACGAAAATGTTCCCAAGCAATACAAAAGTACTCCAGAATTAGCTTTTGAAATGTCAAAAATGTTTGGAATGAAAATTGATTTATTAAACAAAAATCAAGAAAAACCATACTTTGCAAGGATTGATTTTGAATCAAAAGAAAATAATGTATGTTACATAAGTAAAGTGGGAATATATGATAGTGACAATCGTATAATCACTGTAGATTGGAGAGCCCCTATAGCCAATCTATATTATGACTCTAATGTAGGATCTGCATCATACGAAGCTCCAGAAGGTATAATTAAGGGGGTATTAACTACTAAGAGACAATATGAAATAGAAAATAAAGAATTAATAAGTTATCAAGATGTTGATACAGTATCAAATGATGAAATACTAAAACCATATCTTAACGCTAGTGCAGATAATAGATTAAAAAATATCGTAACAACAATTCAAACAGAACAAAATCAAATAATAAGAGAAAAAAATTATAAAAACATTATAATTCAAGGAGTAGCAGGATCTGGAAAAACAACAGTAGCACTTCACCGTATAGCTTACTTAGTATATAATCACTTAAAAACAATCAATCCAGATCAATATTTAGTAATTGGACCTAATAAATTTTTCGTTAACTACATATCTAACGTATTACCAGATTTAGATGTAAACAATGTTAATCAATTAACGTATGAAGAACTAGTAGAAAAATTTATTAAAGAAAAAATAACTTTACTAAGTAATGAGAACACAATTAAAAGAGCATTAACTAATCCAGAAACTCTTATCTTTGAAAAACTAAGACTATCAATGGAATATAAAAAAGCACTAAAAAAATACATGAACGACTACATAAAAAACATTCTACCTGAAGAAGATTTAATCATTAAAGGTTACAAAGTATTATCGAAAAAAGAAATATCAAAAATATATGATGAAACTAATAATCAAATAATAAAAGAAAAAGTAGAAAGAACTATTCTCTTATTAAGTAAATATATTAAAGATAATTATGGTCGATTAAAAAATAAAATAGATAATTCATATCACTTAAAAATAGAACAACTAAATAAAGAAGATATTATGTTAGAAAAGAAAAAATACGAAGCAGTTATAAAAGAGTTAACTAACTTATTAAAACCATCCTTAAAAACATACTTTAAAAAATCAACAGTCAAAGTATTCAACTTATACATAGATTTTATAAATAATATTGACAACTATTTATTGATAGATGAAACAATAAAAGAACAATTTATTAATCATTTAAAAAATATAAAGAAAAAACAAGTAGAATACGAAGATTTATCAGCTCTTGCATATTTATACTATAAAACATATGGAAGAGATGAATTAAATAAATATCGTCATACAGTAATAGATGAAGCACAAGATTATGGAGAATTCGACTTTTATATCTTAAAGAAAATATTAAGTAAAACAACATTCAGTATCTTTGGCGATATCGCCCAATCGATATATGAGTACAGAAGTATAAAAAACTGGGAAGAAGTAAGTAAAATAATGTTTAATAACAATAGTGAATTATTCTACTTATTAAAAAGCTATCGTACAACAGTAGAAATAATGAGCGAAGCTAATAAGACAATAAAACATATTGGACTTAAAGAATCATTGCCCGTATTAAGACATAATAAAGAAGTTATATACGAACCAATTACTAATAAAATAAATCAAATAATAGACTTTATAAAATATTCATTAAAAAAAGATTACAAAACAGTAGCTATAATTTCTAAAACTGAAGAAGAATCAAATTATATATATAAAGAATTACTAAATAATAAAATCAACGTAGTAAATATCAATGATTCAAATACCACTTATAGTGGAGGAATATGTACACTAACTTCATCTTTAGCAAAAGGGTTAGAATTTGATACAGTAATTATAAGTGATGCATCAAAACAATCATACAATCAAGACAAAACAATAGATATGAAGTTATTATACGTATCTATGACTAGACCTTTACACGAATTAAAGGTATTATATAATAAAGAACTATGTGAAGTTCTATAGGAGGAAATATGGAAAAATGTTGTGGAACAATAATTATTAATGAAAAAAAAGTATTAATAGTAAAAATGAAAGAAGGACACTATGGATTTCCAAAAGGTCACGTTGAAGATGACGAAAGTGAAATCCAAACTGCACTAAGAGAAACCAAAGAAGAAACTAACTTAGATGTAGAAATAATAAGTGATAAAAGATATATAAATAAATATACAATGCCAAACGGCATTGATAAAGAAGTAATATTCTTTTTAGCAAAACCAATCACTAATGAAATAAATTTACAAGTAGAAGAAATATCAGAGTACATATGGGTACCAATAAATGAAATAACTAATTACTTTGAACACAAAGATTCGTTCGAATTATGGGAAAGTGTATTACCAGATATTAAAGAAAAGGAGTAAAATGACAACAATAGAAGAAGTAAAACAATCACCAATGTATATAAATGAATTTGAAGAAATAATTAATGCAACAGAAAAAATTCTAGCAACAAACAAAGAATTAGAAGCAAAAGAAATTGATTTAGGAAATACACCAATCGCTCCAGTACTAATTCCTAGTAATGAAACGATGGTAGTATTAAATTCAAGTGCAACAATTAAATATTACAAATTATTAAGATTATTAGAAAATGAAAAAACATCATTAGAATACTCATTTGTAATGATAGGAAGAAAACTCCAATACGATACTGATGAAACAATCGTAATAGATGATATAATTAGTACAGATAAAAAAACAAAACTAAGTAATAGAGAAACAACAATAGATCAAGATTTACTAAATAAAATTATTAATAAAGCAATAAAAAATAAAGCATCCTTCATAGGAATTGGTCATACTCATCCTAAAATTTCAGATGAAGAAAAAAAGACTACAATGAACAACTTCCTTTCACAAGAAGTAATGGAAAAAAACTTTGTTAGAGAACCAGGTCTAAACTTCTCTCTAGCAGACGTATACAATTATAATAATTTATACGAATGGGCAACACCAAAAGGAATCCATACTGGAATGGCTGTAATAATGTATAACGGAGAAGTAGCAATGATTACTAGAGATTCAAAAAAATTAACAAGATGTGAAGAAATATTCGACATGAATAGTGGCGAAGAAATAAAAACACCACGTTTATCAGTAGGAATGAAATTATGATAACTATAGAAAAAAATCACAACTTCCTGACTATGGAAGATATCAACTCCCAAATATATCGAGCTCGTGCAGTAATATTGAATGATAATGACGAAATATTAATGGGTTACTGTGGAGGAATATATCAATTTCCTGGTGGTCACGTAGAACAAGACGAAACAATATCAGAAGGATTAATAAGAGAAGTAAAAGAAGAAACAGGAATAGAAATAGCCCAAAAAGAATATATACCATTTTATAAAATAAAATACTTAAATAAAGACTACCCAGAAAAAAACATAAATAGATGTACAGAATTTTTATATTTTTTAATAAAATGCAACGAACCATATAACATGGAAAATACAAACTTTGACCAATATGAAAAAGATAATAATTTCGAATTAAAATATATTAAAATAGAAGAAATAATTCCTATATTAAATGAAGATTTAAATAAAGAAGAGAAACTTAACATAATATACTCAGAAATAATATCAGTAATACAAGAATTATTGGAGAATAAAGATGAAATACTTAATATCAATTGATTTAGATGGAACCCTAAAAAATCAAAGTGGAAAAATATCTAAAAGAGCTAAACAAGTCATAAAAAAACTAGAAGAAAGAGGTCATTACATAGTATTAAATAGCGGAAGGCCCAGAACATACACTGAAGAAATTGCAAATAAATTAAATAATAAAAATTATTTAATCAGTAGCAATGGTTCAGTGATATATGACCTAGTAAATAAAAAACTATTAAATATTGATTATATAGACTTATTAGCACTAACAGATATCTTTAACTTAGCAAACCAAAAGAAAATAAGAGTAGTACTAGTAAATGATAACGAAGAATATGTAACTCAGTATAAAGTAAATAATCTTCAAACATTAATAACAGAAATACCTTCTAATAAAAACTTTAATCAAATGTTTATTATGAGTAAAGATATAGAAAATATTAAAAAGTTAAAAGAAGAAATAGAATTAAAAAAATATGATACCATATCTATTATGTATGCGTTATTCAACGATAGTGGATGGTTAAGCATTTCCAAAAAAAATACTAACAAAGGTAGCTCAGTTAAATACTTAAAAAACTTCATCAAAGAAGATATTACAACCATATCAATAGGCAATGACTACAATGATATCCCGATGTTTAAAGAATCAGATATATCAGTAGTTGTAAGCAATGCAACAGATGAAATAAAAAAACACGCAGATATAACAGTTCTAAGCAACACAGAAGATGGAGTAGCTAAATACTTAGAGACTTTACTATAGATAAGGTCTTTTTTTTATGTTAAAATATCCTTAGAGGTATATATGTATAATAAAGAAGAAGAAGCAATAAGGTTTACCATCAAATCCTTTGATGGTATAAAAAGACACAAAGAAAATATTGATATGTCTTATCATAGTATCATCGTAGGAAATATGTTAAAAAACAACAATCAACCATTAGATACTATAATATCTGGATATCTTCACGACATCATAGAGGACACCAATTCTACATACGAAGATATCAAAAACAAATTTGGAGAAACTATCGCTAATAATGTTTTATTATTAAGTGAAGATAACTCCATAAAAGACTGGCAAGAAAGAAAAAAAACTTTCATTAATCAAATAAAAGATCAACCAGAAGAAATCATTATCATAGAAATAGCAGATAAATTACACAACTTAATATCTGATTATGATAACTGGTTAATAAATAAATCAATTGCCTTAGAAACCCCAACAAGAAGCTACGAATTAGGTAAATGGTTCTACCTGGAATTACAAAAATTATTTAATGATAGAATATCTAACAATGAATTGTTAGATAGATTCAATACTATAGTAAACATTTATTATAAATAGTATGTTGACAATAAAAGTGTAAAGTGGTATAGTATCCGCAAGAAAAGAGGGGTAATTATGAGATATAATTCTGATGAAATTAAAAAAAGAACATTTCAATTTATACAAGAAAATGAAAAATATGATCAATCAAAACCTGCACTAAAATATTTTACAAAAAGTATTAGTACAGGTGAATTAGAAGATAATATAAAAAAAACAGCAATAGCATCAAAAAATCTTGGAATAAAAAAAGATGAAGTAGTATATATTTTTGGACTAAATACTCCAGAAATAGTTACGACATTTTATGCTCTAAATGAAATGGGAGCAGTTAGTGAATGGTTTAATCCAAAAGGAATGACTGTTCAAATGATGAGAGATTTTATTAATAAAAATAATATCAAACATCTAGTTATAACAAATGTGATGTATCTAATAGCAAAAGAAGCAATAAAAGGAACACAAGTAGAGAAAGTTATTGTAAACAATATAACTGACTCATTTGATTTAATTGCCAATATAGGTTATTTTTACAAAGTTGTGTTTCCGAATATGTTAAATAATTCGAAATTTGCTAAAGCAGTTCTTGATGACAATGCTCTAATGGGTAGAATATTTGCAGACCAAAATGATAAGAATGAATTGTATTATCAATTAGAAAAATTAAGAAAATATTCTAAAGAAGAGTTGTTACACGCAAAAGTGGCATTTGATAATGATCAAAATAGAGATTCAAGATTTATAACATGGGATGATTTTATTAAAAATTACTACAGAGAAGATAAAGGTTATAGTCCAGTTAAATATGAAGATGAAAAAACAACATTAATTGTGCATACAGGTGGAACAACTGGACCGGTAAAGAGAATAGAAATGACTGATTCGAGAGCAAATGCATCAGCATATCAAGTTGGACAATACCCAATAAATTTTGAACACTATGATTCATTTATGCAAATAATACCTCCGATAGTAGCAACAGGATTATCTGCGATGCATATGGCGAGATATTATAATCAATTAACATATTTAGTGCCTTCATATTCAAAGGATGAATTCTGGCCTTATATGATTAAGAATAAAATTAATCATACGTTAGCAGTTCCAGCATTTGTAAAAACAATTATAGATAATCCATTAATAACAGGAAAAGATTTAAGTTTTCTTAAATCATTAAATTATGGTGGAGAAGCAATGCCAGCAGCAGAAGACATCGAGGTAGACAAAATATTAAAAGCTCATGGATGTCAAATACAAAATAGTATTGGATTTGGCCAAAATGAAGAGTTTGGAGCATTTTCAATAAATATAGCTCTAAATGGAGTTCCAAAAGCGCCTGGATGTTGTGGATATCCATTTCCTGGTAGTAAGGCAGTAATATTAGATGAAAATGGAAATGATTTAGGAATCGGATACGATGAAAATGGAAAATTAAAAGTAGGAATGTTATACGTTAGTGGGCCTACTGTAATGAAACAATATTACGATAATGACGAAGCAAATGCAAAGACAATAAAATATATAAATGGCGAAAAGTTCATTAAAACAGGAGATAGTTTCTCAATCGATGAATATGGAAGATTGTGGTTTGTAACAAGAGATGAAAGAATTATCAGAACTAAATCAGGAGGAAAAGTATTTGCTGTAAATTTAGAAAATCTTGCTAAATCAATAAATGGTGTAGCAGACGCATGTTCAGTAAAGATGGTAGATTTAAATAATGATAGTGTACCAACTATATATATAGCAATGAAGACTTATGAAATGGTAAACGAAACTCCAGTATTTTATACTGCAGCAGAAAAAGAGGTATTAAAAAATAACATAGTAAATGAAATGATTAGACTAAATACAGAAAGAAACTATGACTATTATGATATAAAACAATTTATTTTCTGTGATGAAATACCATTAACTAGTGCAATGAATAAAGCTCATTATAGAGTTCTAGAACACGAAAATCAAACTCATTATCAAGAAACAAATGGAAATTATCCACTAGTAAGGACTATAGAAAAACCGATGAATGAAATAAAAAAAGAATACGAAGAATTACACGAAAATACAAATGACAAGAGTTTGAAAAGAAAAAAATAGTTGATTAATCAACTATTTTTTCTTGTATAAAATTTCAAAAATGTTATAATTGAATAATAGGAGTGATAAGATGAATGTAGTACTTTATACTAGTGCAAGTAGCTTTGTTTTTTTAACATTAGTAGCAATATTTTATTATTCTAAAAAAAGAGTAGAAAATAATAGCACAAAAACATTTGATAAGTTAGTGCTTATAACACTAACGATGATAGCGTTTGAAATAGCTGGTACAATAATACCACACCAAGAATATGAATTTTGGAAAGTACTAACTAAAAAAATATATTTATTATTCTTTTTGTTATGGGCACATGTGTATGCAACGTACATACTAGATTACATAAAAAGGAAATACAATGAAATAATTAAATTTCTATTTAAAATAATATATCCGGTTACAGCAATAACAATCCTTATATTACCACTAAATTTGATAATAGAAAATGACTTGGTAGTATCAGTTAAAGGAATGAGTATGAACTTGTTTATGATTGTTATAGCAATTTATATGATAACTGTTATTCCTTCATTTATTATTAATTTTAAAAATAATAAAGAAAAAATGTTAACAAGTGTAGCTTTTATAGTGATACCGATAATAACATTTTCTATACAATTATTTTATCCAGAAGTACTGCTACACAGCTCTGCAATAACAATAACTGTTATGATTTTATATTTCACGATGGAAAATCCAGATGTAAAAATGATAAATGAATTAAACTTAGCTAAAGATACAGCAGAAAAAGCAAATAGAGCTAAAAGTGATTTTTTAAGTAGTATGTCCCACGAAATAAGAACACCGCTTAATGCAATAGTGGGATTCTCAGAATTAATTGATAATGCTAAGAACTTAGAAGAAGCTAAAGAAGATGCAAAAGACATAGTGACCGCTTCTAATACACTACTAGAAATAGTGAATGGAATCCTAGATATAAGCAAAATAGAAGCAGGAAAAGTAGAAATAGTAGAAACTGATTACTCATTAAGTAAAGTGTTGTCAGAAGCAAATACACTAGCAAAATCCCGCATAGGAACA
Organism: uncultured Muribaculaceae bacterium; assembly: GCA_964370475.1. Lineage (GTDB taxonomy): Bacteria > Bacillota_I > Bacilli_A > RF39 > UBA660 > CAYJCL01. Next base: position 62,890 of record CAYJJI010000004.1, read on the forward strand.
AAAGATATAGAATTGATAACTAATATCGCTCCAGATCTACCTCAAAGCTTGCTGGGTGACCAAATCAATATGAAAAAAGTTATAATTAATATATTAACAAATGCAGTAAAATATACAGAACAAGGATTCATTTACTTCACGGTTAACTGTGTAACTAAAAACGATACATGTCGTTTATTTATATCTGTAAAAGATACTGGTAGAGGAATAAAACCAGAACAAATAGATAAATTATATACAAAATTCCAAAGATTAGAAGAAGATAAAAATACAACAATTGAAGGAACAGGATTAGGTCTTGCAATAACTAAACAATTAGTAGAACTAATGGGCGGAAAAATCACAGTAAAAAGTACTTATGGAGAAGGTTCAGAATTTATCATTTCATTAGATCAAAAAATAGTAAAACACCAAGTAAAAGAATATTATAAATACGATCAATCAGATATCATTAGAGACCTATCGAATTACAAAATATTAATAGTAGATGATAATAATTTAAATCTTAAAGTAGCAGAAAGACTATTAGAAAAATACAAAGTAAAAGTCCAAAGCGTAACTAGTGGATACGAATGTATTAAAAATATAAATGAAAATAATAAATATGATTTAATATTTATGGACGACATGATGCCAAAAATGTCTGGAGTAGAAACATTCAATGAACTAAGAAAAATTCCGAATTTTAGCATACCTGTAGTAGCACTAACTGCTAATGCCTTATCAGAAAATAAAGCTAAATACTTAAGTACTGGATTTGATGATTTTCTAGCTAAACCAATCGATAAAAATGAATTAAACAGAATATTAAATAGATATTTAAGAAAATAGGTGTAAAAGCACCTATTTTTATATACATAACATTTACAACAACTGCTTTATCTGATAAAATAAAATATAGAGAGGGTGTTTAATATGAAACATTATAGCGTAATGAAAAAAGAATCAATCGATGCTCTAAATATAAAACCAGATGGAATTTATGTTGATGGAACACTAGGGTATGCAGGACACAGTAGTGAAATTCTAAAAAAACTAACTTCAGGACATTTATATTGTTTCGATCAAGATAAAGAAGCAATTAAACATTCACAAAAACTACTTAGTGAGATAAGTGATAATTTTACAATAATTCATAGTAATTTTGAAAATTTAAAAGAGAAATTAGAAGAATTAAATGTATCAAAAATAGATGGAATATTACTAGACTTAGGACTATCAAGTCCTCAAATAGATGATACCAATAGAGGATTCTCATTTATGAGAGATGCAAGACTAGACATGCGTATGAATCAAGATGAAGATAAAAGTGCGTATGAAGTAGTAAATAAATATAAAGAAGAAGATTTAACAAGAATATTCTTTACATACGGAGAAGAAAAAAAATCAAAATTCATAGCTAGAAAAATATGTGAATACAGAAAAACTAAAGAAATAGAAACTACTAAAGAATTAGTGGCAGTAATAGAAAGTTCCGTAGGAAAAAAATACTCTATAGAAAAACATCCAGAAAGACAAATATTTCAAGCGATTAGAATAGAAGTAAATAAAGAATTAAAAGTATTAGAAACAGTTCTACCAAATGCAATAGAAATGCTAAACAAAGGTGGTAGAATATCAGTAATAACATTTCATTCGCTAGAAGATAGAATTGTTAAACAAGTTTTAAAAAAAGCTAGTGAAGTTAATGAGATGGTTAAAGGATTACCTATTATTCCAGAAGAATATAAACCAATATTAAAATTAATAAATAAAAAACCATTATTACCAACTGAAAGTGAATTACTTGAAAACTCAAGAAGTAAAAGTGCTAAACTAAGAGTAGGTGAAAAAGTTAAATGAAACAAAAAAAAGAACCAAAACTTCTGAAAGGTGAGATATTAATAATCTTATCAATTATAGTCTTATTAGTTTTAATACCAGTAATTAACGTATATAGTAAAGCATTAGTATCAGAAACTAATATAGCTAAAGAAAAAATTAAATACAATATAGATAACCAAGAAAAACTAAACGAAAGTTTAAACATGAAAATAAGTGAACTAACAAGTCTCGAAAAAATTCAAGAAATAGCAGATAAATATAATTTAAGTTACAACAATGACAATATTATCGTTATTGAGAAAGGGAAGTAACAATGATGAAACGACGCAAAAATACAATTGCAACTAACAAACTAGTTATGTTTGGTATTTTTGCGTTGTTTTTACTTATTATCTGGCGTCTAATATTTATCAGCTTTTTTGAAAGCATAAATGGACAAAGTTTAGAAATATTTGCTAGTAATAGAAATACTGTAACAGAAACCCTGTATGCAAAAAGAGGGACTATTTATGATACTAATGGAGATATATTAGGAGAAAGCGTTAATAGTTATACAGTAATCGCTTACTTAGAAAAATCAAGAACTAATGACCTTGAAAACCCTCAACACGTAACTGATGTTGCTAAAACAGCTGAAGAATTATCTCCAATATTAAATATGACCGTAGAGTATTTAATTGAACTACTTAGTAAAGACCTATACCAAGTAGAACTTGGTCCAGGAGGAAGAGGCATCTCTGAATTAACTAAAGAACAAATAGAAGATTTAGATTTACCAGGAATTTCTTTTGTAAGTGGAACAAAAAGATTTTACAAGATGGGTAACTTAGCTCCATATTCAATTGGCTATGCAAGAATGAATAATGACGGCAAAATAATTGGAGAGATGGGTATCGAAAATTATTACAACAATATCTTAACAGGTAGTGATGGTTATCGAATCTATGAACAAGATGCTTATGGATATTCAATTCCAGAAACTGAAGTAACTATAGAAACTCCAAGTGCAGGAAATGATATATACTTAACTCTAGATAGCAATATCCAATTATATACAGAAAATGCAGTTAATAGTATCGTTAAAGAAGCTGATGCATCGTGGGTTAATATCGTTATTATGAATGGAAAAACTGGAGAAATACTATCTTCAGCTTCAGACCCAACATTCAATTTAAATGAATTAAATATTGAAAACTATTTAAATCCGCTAACATCATATACATTTGAACCAGGTTCGACAATGAAAATATTTTCATATATGTCAGCTATGGAAGAAGGTATATATAACGGAGATGAATTATACCAATCAGGTACAGTTCAAGTAGATGATGCCACAATCAAAGAATTCAACAATGTTGGTTGGGGAACTATATCATACGATGAAGGATTTACAAGATCATCTAACGTTGCAACTACAAATCTAGCTTTAGAAATGGGTGGAGAAACGCTAAGAAACTATTACTCATTGTTAGGATTCGGAACAGAAACAGGTATTACATTACCTGGAGAAGCTAGTGGAGACATTGGTTTTAAGTATAATACAGAAATAGCTACCGCTTCATTTGGACAAGGAATAACGATTACTCCAGTTCAAATGATGCAAGCATTGTCATTTTTAACTAATGACGGAACAGTAGTAAAACCACAAATAGTTGATAAAATAGTTGATAGCGAAACAGGCGAAGTAATAGAAGATTACACTAGAGAAGAACTAGGCCAAGTTGCGAGTAAAGAAACAACTGATGAATTAATTGAACTGATGAGAGAAGTAGTAACAACAAAAAGAACAGATGCCTTTGTTTACGAACCAGATTCAGTAGATATAATCGGTAAAACTGGAACAGCTCAAATTGCCGGAAACGGTGGATACCTAACTGGAAGTACAGATTATATAAGAAGTTTTGCTGGAGTATTTCCATATGACGATCCAGAGTATATAATTTATATAGCAGTTAAACAATATCAAGGATCAATTTCAACAGTTGGTGCAGCAGCAGCAGATTTAATTGCTGAAGTAGCAAAATATGAAAATGTAGAAAATGCACCAACTGAAGAATTGCCAAGTAATATAATTGATATTTCTACATATTATGGAGAACCAACAACTGAAGTAGTAAACGAACTAGCTGCTAAAAAAATAAATCCTATCGTAATAGGTGACGGAGAAATAATAGTAGATAATTATCCTAAAAATCAAAAATTAGAAGTAGGTAACAAAATATTTATAATAACTAATTCTAATAACATTGCAATGCCAGATATAACTGGATGGTCTAGAAATGAAGTGTCTACATATTGTAATCTAATATTGCTTCAATGTACATTTACAGGGTATGGTAATGTAACTGATTTTAATATTCCAGCAGGAGAATTAATAGATAGAACTAAAATTTTAAATGTAAAATTAAATTAAAAAAGGATTTTTTCAAATCCTTTTTTATATTTCTTCAACAGTTAAGAAATTAGTTTGAACTTTTTTATCGCTCTTAGAACGACCACCAGTTAATACTACTTTATCACCATTCAATAAATTAAACTCATTTTTAGCTATTTCTAAACAACTAGATATTAAATCATCCATAGAATGTTCAATACCAATTAATCTAGGGTATACTCCATAATTTAATGATAAACTATAAGCAACATTTAAATCGTTACAAGCAGCCATAATAGGAGCTTTAACTTTTAGGTTACTAATTTTTCTAGCAGTATATCCAGAAAGAGTTGCAGCAACTACTAATTTAGCTTCAATATCATTAGCTGCAGTTTTAACAGAACGAGCAATTGTAAATGGTAACACATGATTAACAACATAATTATAATCAGCTTCATAATCATAATATTTTTCATTTTCAATACAAATCTTGTTCATGAAACTTACAGTTTCAACTGGGAATTTACCAATAGTTGATTCTCCACTTAACATAATAGCATCAGTACCGTTTAATACCGCATTAGCAACATCAGATACCTCAGCACGTGTAGGACGAGGATTCTTTTTCATAGATTCCATCATTTCAGTAGCAACAATAGCAATCTTACCATTTTCTCTACATTTTTCAATTAAATACTTTTGAATATGAGGTAATTTTTCAACAGGAACTTCAACTCCTAAATCACCACGTGCTACCATAACACCATCAGATACTTCTAATATTTCTTGAACATTCTCAACACCCATAACATTTTCAATCTTACAGATAATTTTCAAATCTTCACGATTATTATTTTTAAGTATTTCTTTAACTTCTAAAACTTCTTTAGCATTAGATACGAATGATAAAGCTAAGAACTCACCACCATGAGTACAAGCATACATAATATCATTATAATCATTTTCACTAACGAAAGGAATATCTAACTTAACCCCAGGTACACTAATACTTTTCTTATTACCTAAAATACCACCATTAATGATTTTACAAGTAACACCATCATCTTCTTTAGATATAACTTCAATTCTCATTAAGTCATTTTCAAGTAATATTACATCTCCAACAGTTAAACTATCAATAGCTTTAGGATGATTAACAGTAATTCTTTCTTCAGTTCCTAAAACGTCTTCCTTAACAACTCTTATAGTTTTACCTTCAACTAAACTAATTTCGTCATTTTCTAACATTCCACTTCTAAATTCAGGTCCTTTAGTATCAAATAATATTCCTACGAATTTATTGTTTTCTTTTCTAATTTTTTCAACAACACTAATAACATTATCACGCTCTTCATTAGTTGCATGTGAGAAATTAATTCTAGCAACATTCATTCCAGCGTTAACCATTTTTAACATTGTTTCGTAAGTACAGCTTGCAGGTCCTATACTACATATAATTTTTGTTTTTTTCATAAAAACCTCCGCATAAAAATATACCATATAATAAGAAAAATATCAATAATTATAGGGAACTTTACACAAAAAAGAAGTAATAAAATTACTTCTCATTATTATGTTTATCTAAGAATAACTTAGAAGCAAAATTAAACTCAGCTTCATTTTCTAAATTTATTAATGTTTCTCCATTTTCATCTTTAATAGACTTTCTTATAAAAAAGTTTCTCGCATCACTAGCTTCTCCTAAGAAAACATAATTATTTATTTCATCTAATATAATATAGTTTTTATTATCTATTACAACATACTCACATTCTTTTTGCATCTTCAACCTCATTTTCTGTTCTATTAGTTTCTTGTTCAGCTCTAGCAATATTTTCCATATATTCTAAGTATGTTTCATGAGTGAAATTATGCTTAGCCAAAAAGCTATTATAATCTTCGCATCCAATTGGATCAAAAATGAACTCAACATTTTCATAATTAGGAGCAATCTTATTTATAGCTTCAAACAAGTAATTACAATTATCTCTCTCTCTTAACGAAAAAGTATCACTAACATCATTACTCATGTCATTAATTGTTACATATAAATGTAAGTCAGGATGAGCACTTTCAAAAATATCAATCGCTTGGTCATTAGTTTTATATCTATATTCGCCAGACTCGAAAGTAGTAGTTGTATTTTTATCATAATCAACTAAATCCTCAGCATACTTAGTAGGAGTACTATTAACAGAATTATAAGCAGAAGTAATACCTATAGTAATAGTAGCTGCAACTGCTAAAGTACCTACTGCATACATAATAGCTGATTTAAAATTATTTAAATTCACTAATACTTTCTTTCTTTCAACAGTCACTTTGCTAGAACTAATAGATTCTTTTTTAGTATTATAATCATTTTTAGGAGTTACATAGCTACTAAAACCCTCAAGAGCAGCTTCAGTTTCAGGGCTCAAACCACCACTAGTATTATAATAATGATTTTGTAAATCTTTAAAATGATCTACATTCCTATCATTTGTATTGTTCATAAAACACCTCTATCTTAAATAATTATATCTTATCATTTGCAAAAAATAAAGGAAAAACAATAATAATGTGTAACATATAAGTAAGGTGATAAATAAATGAAAAAAATAGCAGTAATATTTTTAATATTAATATTAAATTTTTCTATATATAAAAATATCGAATATCATGTATCTATAAAAGATGCAAATAATGATATTTCCATATCAATTCCAAAGATATCATTATTAAAAAAATTATATCCAAATGACTCAGAAAGAAACAATGTCGATGAAAATTTATATGTAGTACCAGAATCTAAATTTCCTGATAAAGAGGAAAGTATCTTAATAATAGCTGGTCATAACGGGAATAGTACTACTTCTTACTTTAAAGATTTAGACGAATTAAAATTAAATGATGAGATAATAATTAACATAAAAGGAGTAGAATACACTTATAAAATAACTGAAATATATAATATAGAAAAAACTGGTTATTTTGGTTATGATGACAAAGAAACAAATACATTATATTTAATAACTTGTAGTAATAACAATCTTCATCAGGTAGTATATAAATCAATTTTAATTGACGAAAATGTGTCAATTAACCAACCTATATTTGACTAAAGACAAGAAAACTCTTTATAATATGATATATAAATGAAATATTAAAATAAATTTATATGAGGTGAAATATGATAAAAAACAAAAAAATATTAATATTAGGAATGGCAAGAAGTGGTTACGAAGTAGCTAAATTACTAAGTAGTTATGATAACGAAATAATTATTACCGATAACAAAGAACAAGATATAGAAAAAGTAGAAGAATTAAAACAATTAAATATAAAGGTAATTATTAGCGATGAACCAGAAACTTTACTAGATGGAATAGAATTGATGATTAAAAATCCAGGAATTAGAAGAGACCAAAGTGCAGTTCTAAAAGCAAAAGAACTAGGAATAGAAGTAATAAATGAAGTAGAAGCTTCATACAAATTTCTTCCTAAAAACGTAAAAATAATTGGAATAACTGGATCAAATGGAAAAACAACAACAACTACAATAATTTATGAAAGTCTAAAAAGAGCAAATTACCCAGTTCATTTAGCTGGCAATATAGGCATTCCACTATCCTCTAAAGTTAACGATATAAAAGAAGGTGATTACTTAGTAATTGAAATAAGTGACCATCAACTAGTTGATATGTACGAATTCAAAACAAATATTAGTGTATTAACAAATATAATACCAGCACATCTAGATTTCCATGAAAGTTATGATCAATATAAAGCAATGAAGAAAAAAATATTTAATCATCACACTAATAGTGATGTTGCAATAATAAATAACGAAAATCAAGAATCATTATTATTAACAAATGATATAAAAAGTACTAAATATTATTTCAGTACTAAAGAAAATAAAGACGCTTACTTATCAGATAATAATTTTTATTATCAAGGTGAAATGTTATTTAATATTGATGATATGAAAATAAAAGGAATGCATAATTATGAAAATACCCTATGTGCAATATTAGTACTAAAATCATTAAATGCAGACATCAAATATTTAAAGGAATTTTTAAATGATTTTAATGGAGTAGAGCATAGAATAGAGTATGTTACAAAAATAAATAATACATCATATTATAATGATTCAAAGTCTACTAATACCGAATCTACAATTACTGCTTTAAAAGCATTAGATAAAAGCATGTTGCTAATATTAGGTGGATTAGATAGAGGACATTCATTTGAGCCGTTAAATGACTATTTAAATAACGTTTTACTTATAATAAGTTACGGAGAATGTAAGGATCGTATCAAAGAATGGTCAAAATCACAAAATATCGAATGCTTAAGTGTAGATAATATTAAAGAAGCTGTAACACTAGCAAAAGAAAAAAGTGAAAACTGCGAAGTAGTATTATTATCTCCAGCATGTGCATCTTGGGATCAATATGATAACTTCGAACAAAGAGGAGAAGACTATAAAACTAGTATTTTAAACTAACTATTACAAAAGTAATAGTTTTTTTAAAGGAAATTTAATACAAACCTCTAATATTATAAGTAGAGGTGAAAAATGAAAAAAATAATATTTGTATTACTACTAATGATTATTCCTACAATAACTGCAAGCGCTCAGTTTATTCCGGGTAATTATCTAAGTAATACATATGTAATGAAAGAAAAAGGAAATTACAAAAAATATGAACAAATGCAATTTATTGTAAACAAAAAAACGAATGAAATAGTTTACTGCTTAGAAGCGTTTGATACATTAACTGGAAACTATATTTATAACATAGCTAATAAACATCAAGATCTAGCATTACCAGAAACAATTTACGAAAAAGTAAAAGCAATAACATACTTTGGATATGGATACGAAGGACACAACGAAGAAAAATGGTATGCCGCAACTCAAATACTTATTTGGAAAACAATTGAACAAGGAGTTGATATTTACTTTACTAAGACTTTAAACGGTCAAAAAGACTATGATAAATATAGTGATGAAATCAACGAAATCGAAACACTAGCAAATGAATATCTAGAAAAATCAATTCCCAAAAGTTATACAGTCTACAAAAATCAAGAATTAATTATTAATAATTATCAAAACGAAATAATTAATACATCTCTAAGTTATAAAATAAATAACAATCAGTTAATACTAACTGGAGAACAAACTGGTACAATGACATTAACAACTGAATATAACTACTACTCAAATGATGTGACAGCTTATTATCATAGTAGCGACCAAAATGTCATTAAAGCAGGTAACATAGAAAATAAATTAAAAACAATAAACATTCATGTAGAAGAAGGTACTATAAGATTTAGAAATATAAACGAATTTGATGAACTTATAACAGATAGCAGTTATGGAATTTATGATGAAAATAATAATTTAATAAAAGAGCTAAACAATGAACAAATATCACTGCCCAACTACGGAAAATATTATATTAAAGAAATAAAAGCAGGCATAGGGTATGAACAAAATAACCAAGTATCATATTTTGAAATAACTAGTAATAACTTAGATCAGGAAACAGAAATAATTTCAAAAAAAATAAAAGCAAAATTGATTGTAACTAAGTACTATGAAGACTATCAAACAAAATATAAAGAATTAGAAGATAATCAAGAATTTGGACTATATAATCAAGACAACATTTTAATAAAAACATATCAAACCTTAAATGGTATGATTGAAGACGAACTATATTTTGGAAAGTACATTCTAAAACAACATACTACATTAGACAATTATTATCTAAGTGAGGATATAGAAATAGAAATAACTAGTAACAAAACTATTAATATCGAAATAATTAATCAAGAAATAGTAAAAGAACTAATAATTGAAAAAAGAGATATAAAAACAAAAGAATTAATAAAACAATCAGGAATATCATTTAATATAATAAAGGACAATGAGATATTATGTTTAAAAGACCAATGTGAATTCAAAACTAATGAAGAAGGATTAGTAATATTGCCAAGTGCAATTGATATAGGAGTTTATCAAATATTAGAACTTGATAAAAATTTAGGAGAATATATTCATAATAAAATACCAATCCAAATAGAAATAACTAAATCATCAGAAGATATAGTGATAGTGAAATTCTATAATGAATTAATAACAAAAGAACTTATAAAGCCAGATGATAACAGCACTTACGTAGAAATTCCAGACACATATAAAACATCAAACATAAAAATAAAAAACCATCAATTTACAGGAATAATAATAAATAAAAAAAAACACTTGTTTATTAAGCAAAGTAGTGATAAAATAGTCTCAAGTGGTTAATAATATCTAAGTTTCCTTTTAGAACTATGAATAATATTAAAGTACTTAGTATAGGAGGATAACAATGGAATTAAAAGACAAAACTATCGTTTGTAAAGAATGTGATAAAGAATTTACTTTTACAGTTAGAGATCAAGAATTCTACAAAGAAAAAGGTTTCGATAACGAACCTCAAAGATGTAAAGAATGTCGTATTGCTAAGAAAAACGCAATGAACAAACCTAGAAATAATTTTAGAAAAGAAAATAACTAAGAAATCTTAGTTATTTTTTTAATGCAGTAGAACCGAAATCTTCAGCAAATTCATGACACCAAACTGACAAAGCGCTATAATTGTTAATGTCAACTGTTTCTGGAATAATCATAGTATACGTTTCATCTTCATAAGCTTCTTCAAGCTCTTCACTTAATAAAATTTGATATAAAAAATCATCAGTTATATGACCAAGAGCAAGATATACATCCGGAGCAAGTCCATCATAATTGAAATTAGTAATCTCTAAAGTGCCATCTTCGTAAATTTTAACATTACCAGATACATCGTGTGCATAAGTTTCTAGTGAACCTGTAAGTATTACTTCAGGTTTTTCTTCTTCAAGAATATCAATTTTTTTATCATCAGTAGAAGTAGAAGAACATCCAGCTAAAAAGATTAAAGATAAAAACATTAATAATATTTTTTTCATAGCATCCTCCTTATAAATAAATAATATCACAAAAAAAATAAATAGTATAGATTACACCTTATATAATAAAATTATTATAAGGAGAGAATAAATGTTTCAAAAAATAAAAAACGACCGTATCAAAATAGTGCTAATAACTGTAATAATAATTTTAATAATAATTATATTAAGAGTATTTTATATACAAATATTCAAATATGATGAATTAAACGAACTAGCTAACGACCTTTGGAGTAGAAATTTGCCAATAACAGCTCATAGAGGTGAAATCCTTGATCGTAACGGCAAAGTATTAGCAACTAACATTACAACTACATCATTAGTTCTAGTACCAAGTCAAATAATTAACAAAGAAGAAGTAGCAAAAAACTTAGCTAATATCTTACAAGTAGATTACGAAGATATGCTAAGTCATGTAAACAAAAAAACATCTATAGAAAGAGTACACCCAGAAGGAAGGAATTTAGATAGTGAAATAAGTGATCAAATAAACAATTTAAATTATGATGGTGTTTATTTATTAAGAGAATCTAAAAGATATTACCCACATAATGAACTATTAGCAAATACATTAGGTTATGTAGGAATTGATAATCAAGGATTATCAGGATTAGAATTAGAATACGATGAGTATCTAACCGGAGAAAATGGTGCAATTAAATACTACTCAGATGGTCAAGGAAATCGTCTAGAAGTAAACGAAGTATATCAAGCACCGACAAGTGGAATAAATATTCAATTAACAATAGATTTAGATATTCAATTAGCAGTAGAAAGAGAACTAAACAATGCAGTAAGTAAGTATGATCCAGATAATGCTTTAATATTAGTTATGGATCCATCAAATGGAGAAGTCTTGGCAATGTCATCAAGACCCACATTTGATTCAAATAATTACCAAGACTACAGCGAAGAAGTAATCAACAGAAATCTACCTATATGGATGACTTATGAACCAGGTTCAACATTTAAAATAATAACTCTAGCTTCATCTTTAGAAGAAGAAACTATCAACTTATTTGAAGATACATACTACGATTCAGGAAGTATAACAGTAGCAGGAACTAGGATAGGTTGTTGGAAACATGAAGGACACGGATTACAAACGATGTTACAAGTAGTCGAAAACTCTTGTAACCCAGGATTTGTAACAATGGGCCAAGAACTTGGTGCAGAAACTTTATTCAGATATATAAAAAACTTTGGTTTCGGAGAAAAAACAGGAATAGATCTTAATGGAGAAAGTATCGGAATAATGTTTAAAGAAGACGATATAGGTCCATTAGAACTTGCAACAACTTCCTTTGGTCAAGGAATAAGTGTTACTCCAATTCAACAAGTGAATGCAATATCAGCAGCAATAAACGGAGGAACACTATATCAACCCCAAGTAGTAAAAAACTTCCTTGAACCAGTAACTAATACTGTAATAAAAACAATCGACGAAACTATAATTAGAGAAAATATAATTTCAGAAGAAACATCAAATTTAGTGAGATATTCCCTTGAATCAGTAGTAGCTAACGGAACTGGAAAAAATGCATACATAGAAAATTACAAAGTAGGAGGAAAAACAGGAACTGCCCAAAAAGTAGAAAATGGTGCTTATTTAATAAATAACTATATAGTATCATTTATTGGATTTATGCCCACGGATAAACCAGAGTACATAATATATGTAGCGGTAGATAATCCAAAAGGAGTAACACAATATGGTGGAACAGTAGCAGCTCCAATAGCAAAAAATATATTTGAAGAAATAATCAGTATAAATAATTTAGAAGAAAGTGAAGACACAATCCCAAAAGAATACACTTGGTTAGACCAAAAATACATTCAAATGCCAAATGTAACAGGATTACCAGAAAAAGAAGCAGCATCATTGCTAAAGGATTTTAAAATAGAATATACAGGAAGTGGAGATAATATCATTTACCAATCTCCAAAAGAAGGACTATTTATAAAAGAAGGAAGTACAATAAAATTATTATTAAATTAAATGTAAATTCTTGTCAAATTATTAGATATTGTTTTTTTCTTAAGAAAAATAAGATATAATATATAAGAAAGAGGTGACAAGATGTTAATATTAGCAAA
>CAYJJI010000005.1:0-69579 GCA_964370475.1 uncultured Muribaculaceae bacterium
CCCCCTGAAGAGGATAACGAAAGTTATCCTCGTTTTTTATGTATTGTTGTTCCAATTGAAAAAAGAATCAGTGTAGATACTTTTGTTTGAAATAACAGAGATAATAAAAATATAAAATTAATTTAATGAAATGTTGATAGTCAGATAATTATAATATTTATAAATAATCATAGATTTTTAATGTCTTTTTTGTTTTAAAATATTGACTAACTAGGTTAGCGATGGTATAATGCTAACTGAGTTAACTAAATTAGGAGGTGCTTTTTGGCAACGAAGGATGAAATAAGAATAATAAAAGAGTTATTGGATAAGAATGCTCCGGGAAAGGGATTTGAAAGAATTAATAAAGGTGATGTAGGATTATTTGCTGTACTTAGATATTTAGATGAATTTGGAAATGATATAAGCTCGGTTGATATTAGTAACTATTTACGTATTAGTTCTGCTAGGATGACTGTTCTTTTAAAAAAAATGGAGCATAAAGGTTTGATAATTAAGAATAAATCTGTAAGAGATGCTCGAGCTATAGAAGTTAGTTTAACTGATAAAGGTCAAAAATTAATTAATGAATTTAAAGAAAAAATGAATAAATCTATAAGTAGAATTATTGATGAATTTGGAGTTGATGAAATTAGATTTTTATTTAAAAAAATAAATGTTATTAAAGAAGTATTTAATGACGAAATAGGAAGTTTATTAGAGGTGAATAATGATTAAGATATTAAAAAATTTAAGAAAGATAGATATAGTATTAATACTTGCGGTAGTAATATTTACTTGTTTACAAGTTTATTTAGATTTATCGCTACCTGATTATATGTCTGATATCACAATGTTAGTCCAAACTGAGGGATCTGATATGAGTGATATATATTCCGCAGGATTTAGTATGGTATTTTGTGCTTTAGGAAGTTTAGGACTTGCTGTTATAGTAGCTGTTATTGCTTCTAAGATAGCATCTAATTTCTCTTTTGTTACTAGATCTAAAGTATTTAATAAAGTAATGGGATATTCAAATAAAGAGATTAATGAGTTCTCAACTTCTAGTTTAATTACTAGAACAACTAATGATATAACACAAGTCCAATTATTAATAGTTATGGGAATGCAAATGTTAATTAAAGCTCCTATAACTGCTGTATGGGCTTTAATTAAAATATCTGATGGTAGTAGTTCTTGGACTATTGTTACTGGTATAGCTTTAGTTATATTGTTAATTATTGTTAGTACATGTTTAATTTTAGTTGTACCTAAGTTTAAAAAGTTGCAAATTCTTACTGATAATATAAATAAGGTATCTAAAGAAAGTTTAGATGGTTTAAATGTAGTAAGAGCTTATAACGCTTTTGATTATCAAGGAGAAAAATTTGAAGCAGCAAATAAAGAATTGACAAAAAGTAATGTATTTACTTCAACTACTTTATCATTTTTAATGCCAAGCATTCAAATGGTTAGTAGTGGTTTAGTACTAGCTGTTTATATTGTTGGTGCTGTATTAGTTAATGAAGCTATTGGTATGGATAAGATGACTATTTTTTCTGATATGGTAGTATTTTCTTCGTATGCTATGCAAGTTATAATATCATTTATGATGTTAGTAATGGTATTTATGTTATTTCCTAGAGCTTCTGTTTCAGCTAAAAGAATTAATGAAGTATTAAGTTCTAATAGTATTATTGTTGAGGGTAATGAAACTAAGGGTAAGAAAAATTTAAAAGGTGAAGTTGAGTTTGTTAATGTATCTTTTAAATATCCTGATGCTGAGGATTATGTTTTAAAGAATATTAACTTCAAAGCTTCACAAGGAGATGTAATTGCATTTATTGGTTCTACTGGTTGTGGTAAGAGTACTATAGTTAATTTAGTTCCAAGATTTTATGATGTTAGTGAGGGTGAAGTATTAGTTAATGGAAAGAATGTTAAATCATATACTAAAAAATCATTAAATAATTTAATTGGATATGTTTCTCAAAAAGCTACATTATTTACTGGAACAATTACATCTAATGTAGCTTTTGGTGATAACAAAGTGATTAAAGATGATAATAGTGGGTTGATTAGTTCTCTAGATATTGCTCAAGCTTCTGATTTTATTGAAAATTTAGAAGATAAGCATGAGGCTTATGTTGCTCAAGGAGGAAAGAATTTTTCTGGAGGTCAAAAGCAAAGAGTTTCAATAGCTAGAGCAATAATGAGAAATCCGGAAATATTTATATTTGATGATTCTTTTAGTGCTCTTGATTATAAGACTGATAGTAAGTTACGCAAAACTTTAAGTGATGAATGTGGAAATGCTACGATGTTGATTGTTGGTCAAAGAATTGGAACTATAAAGAATGCTGATAAAATCATAGTTTTAGAAGATGGTGAGATTGTTGGAATGGGTAAACACAAAGAATTGTTAAAGAGTTGTGATACTTATAAACAAATAGCTTTATCTCAATTATCGGAGGAGGAACTTAATAATGAATAAAAATAATACAAGCGTTAAAAGAGGTCCAGGTCCTGGAATGGGAGCTGGTGGTGAAAAAGCTAAAGATATGAATGCTGTAATTAAAAATATAATTTTATATATTAGAAAATATAGAATTATAATGATTTTAGCAGTTATCTTTGCAATGTTAGGTTCTATACTTACTTTATTCGGTCCTAGTCAGTTGACTGATTTAACTGATGAAATATTATTAGGTATTAAGAATAGTATGATGGATCCTAATGGTGGAATAAATATGGATGCTATTTATTCTATAGGATTGTTTTTAGGAATTATTTATGGTGTTAGTTATATTTTATCTATTTTACAAGGTGTTATTATATCTAATGTTATGCAAAGAACATCTAAAAATTTAAGAAGTGATATTGCTCTTAAGATAAATCGTTTACCAATGAGTTATTTCAGTAAAAATTCTAAAGGAGATATATTATCTAGAGTTACTAACGATGTAGATACTGTTGGACAAACTTTGTCACAATCTGTGGGAACTTTTATATCTGCTGTAACGTTATTGATAGGTTCTGTGGTAATGATGCTTATAACTAATATACCTTTAACTATAACTGCTATCTTATCAACTATTTTAGGATTTGTAATAATGATGATAGTAATGAAATCTTCGCAAAAATATTTCAAAGAACAACAAGATTATTTAGGTCAAATAAATGGGCATATTGAAGAGATGTATACTGGACATAATGTTGTTAGAGTGTATAATGGTGAAGATAAAGCTATTGAAGTATTTGATAATATTAATGAAAAATTAAAAGGTAGTTCTTTTAAAGCTCAAGCTTTATCTGGGTTAATGATGCCAATAATGACATTTATTGGAAATTTTGGATATGTGGCTGTTTGTATAGTTGGAGCATTACTTGCTGTTGATGGTCATATATCATTTGGTATTATTGTAGCTTTTATGGTTTATATTAGATTGTTTACTCAACCTTTAGGACAAATAGCTCAAGCAATGCAAAACTTACAATCAGGTACTGCTGCTGCTGAGCGAGTATTTGAATTTTTAGAAGAAGTTGAAATGAGTAATGAAGAAAGTAAAACTAAAGTACTTGGTAAAGTTGTTGGTAATGTAGAATTTGCTAATGTTCATTTTGGATATGAAAAAGATAAAACAATTATTAATGACTTTAGCACTAAAGTTAAAAGTGGTCAAAAGATTGCTATAGTAGGTCCTACTGGAGCTGGTAAAACGACAATTGTTAATTTATTAATGAGATTTTACGATGTTAATTCTGGAGATATATTAATTGATGGAACTTCTATTTTAGATGTTAAAAGAGATGAAGTTCATTCACAGTTTAGTATGGTTTTACAAGATACATGGATATTTGAAGGAACTTTAAGAGAAAATTTAGTTTATGCTACTAAGGGAGTTAGTGATAAGGATTTAGATAATGCTGTGATAGCTGTAGGGCTTCATCATTTTGTTAAAACATTAGAAAACGGTTATGATACTATTTTAAATGATAAATTAGAACTATCACAAGGTCAACGTCAACAAATAACTATTGCTAGAGCAATGTTAGCTGATAAACCGATGTTAATATTAGATGAAGCAACTTCTTCTATAGATACAAGAACTGAATTGTTAATTCAAAGTGCTATGGATAAGTTAATGAATGGTAGAACTTCTTTTGTAATAGCACATCGTTTATCTACAATAAGAAATGCTGATTTGATTTTAGTAATGAAAGATGGAGATGTTATAGAATCAGGTAACCATGTTGAACTTTTAAAACAAGGTGGATTTTATTCTGAGTTATATAACTCACAGTTTGAAAATTAAGAGATTTTATCTCTTTTTTTATGATATAATTTATTTGGTGATTGAAATGGATATAAATAAAGAATTAGAATTAATAAAGGAAAGAAATGAGAAAGTTTCTAAGGATAAGGCTTGGGAGACTTCTTATACTCGTAAATTTTTAATTATTATATTAACTTATATTTTTGCAGTTTTATATTTGAAGATTGCTGATAATACAAATCCTTATTTTGGAGCTGTAGTTCCTTGTGCAGGTTTTTTCTTATCTACTTTGTCTTTAGGTTTTGTTAAGAAGTTATGGATAAAGAAAGTTTATAATGAATAAGGGCTATCCTGCATCTATTTTGAAGATAATTGACAATGCTCATGTAGAGGAAGTTGTTATTGGGTGTTCAGATTCTAAAGTTTATAAAATAGTAAGTGATAAAGTATACTATCTTAAAATATCTAGTAAAACTTTAATTAAGGAATATAATGCTTTGAAATGGTTAGATGGAAAATTAAATGTTCCTAGAGTTATAGTATATGAAAGTGTATTTGGAAAAGATTATTTATTAACTAGTGGTATGAATGGGAAGATGTTATCTTCTTCTGAGTATACTGATAATCCTGATTTAGTTATAAATTCATTAGTGAAAGCTTTTAAGGAAATAAAAGATGTTGATATATCTAATTGTCCTTTTAAAGTAGGGTTAAGTTATAAATTGGAATTAGTTACTAATAATGTTTTAAATGGTTTAATTAGTGATGAATATATACCTAGTGAAATACTTGATAAATATAATGGTGTTTCTGGTATATTGGATTATTTGTTAGCTAATAGATTTGATGAAGAATTGTGTTTTTCTCATGGAGATGTTAGTTTTCCTAATATATTTATTGATAAAGATGTTATTGGGTTTATTGACTTAGGTGATTGCGGGATTGCTGATAAGTGGTTTGATTTAGCTTTGTGTGAAAAATCACTAATTAGGAACTTAGGGATAGAGTATGTAGATGTTTTTTATAAAAGATTGAATATAGTTCCTGATAGGTTTAAAATAGATTATTATTTACTTATGATGAATTTGTATTTATAAAGATAAGGAGAAAATTTTATGGAAATATTAAATAGATTATTGGAATATGGGATTAGTGAAAGTTCGATTAATCATATGAGAGATATTAATTTCTTAATTGATGATGTTACTATTGAAGAATTTGATGATGTGGTTGAGATACTAGAAAAATTAAATTGTAGTAAAAATCAAATAATAAATATTATCTCTTCTAATTCTTTAATTTTATCTAAAAGTTCTGGAGATTTAATAGAATTAATTGAGTTTTTAAATAGTTGTGGATTTTTAAACTTGAATATACTATTTGATTCAAATCCTTACATATTTAATTTAGAAGTATTTGAGATAAGAAAGTATATTGACAATGAGTTAGTTAATAATAAGGTACTTGAAGATATTGTAGATGAATTAGAATCGAATGTATTATTATTTAATGAAATGTAGGAAAAGAGTATATCTTTTCTTTATTTTTTTGTACAGTTATGGTATAATCGCTTTTAAACGATTCTGAGGGGGATTTTTATGGTTAGGGATATATTAAGTAATATGGGATATACAGAGGAAGAGATAGTTGTTATTTTAAGTAAAATTGATATTCAAAAAAGAAAGAATGGTTTATCTGAAGAACAAATAAAGATTTTTTATAATTATATGAATGAATTTGGTTTTTCTAACAAGGATATTTTAGAGATTATTGTTAAGTGTCCTTTTATGTTAACTTATTCGATAGATTTATTAACGCAGAAATTTAACAATATATTAGAAGTATGTGGGTTTGGCAATAGTGAACTTATTAACGCTGTTTGTTCTTTGCCAAGTATTGTAAGTTTAACTGAAGATACTTTGAATAGTAAAATTGATAATTTTTATTCTTTAGGTTATAGTTTGGAAGATATTCAAGAAATAGCAAAAGAATCGATTGCTGTACTGGCATTGAGTATTGATAATGTTAATAATAAATTAAATTATTTAGCTTCTATTGGTTTGACAAAAAAGCAGATAATAAAATTTACAGTAGATTTTCCGCTTATTTTTTTACTTACTGAAAAAAATATTGAAAGCAAGCTTGCTAATATCCTAGAGTTTGGGTTTGCTGTGGAGGATATGAATGATATTATTAGAAAAATGCCTAATATATTGAGTTTGACTCCTGATAATATGAATAGGAAATTTTCTTTTTTAATTAATCTTGGTCATAGTAAAAATGAATGTTTAAAGATTTTAAAAAATTCACCAGCATTATTTACTTATGGAACTTTAAATATAGGAGAAAAATTTAATTATTTTTTAGAATGTGGTCATGATAAGAAAGATATTTGTAAGTTTGTTAATTTTTTTCCGGCGATTTATTTGTTAAGTTTAGAAAAATATAAAACAATTAGAAGTGTTTTATTTAATATTGGTTTTAAAAATGAGGATATACTTAAAATAGTTAATGTTTATCCTATGATATGTGGTTTATCTGTTGATAATATTAATGAAAAATTAGTGTTATTTAAAACACTTGGTTATAGTACTAAGGATTTTATATATGTAGTTACTGATTTTCCTGCTATTGTTGGATTTTCTCCAGATAATTTAATAGAAAAAGTGAATTTTTATAAAGATGTGGAGTTAGGTTTTGTGATTTTAAATAAACCTAAAAATTTAATTCAAAGTACGGCTTTGTCATATGCAAGATATGAGTTTTTGAAGAATGATTGTAATATCATTATAAATGAAGATAATATTAATAAATTATTTATATCGCAAAATTGTTTTAGTAAACAATTTGGTATTACTACTAGTCAACTTTTGGAAAAATATGATATTAATCAACGTAATGATAATGTTGATTGTTCTGTGCTGTTGACTAAGATAGGATTTAGTCAAATACAAATATCGAAAATAATGAAATCAAAGACTTTGAATTCACTAAAAAGTAGTACTTTACTAAAAAAGATTTATTCAATTCATGAATTTTTGATAAGTTATGGTTATACTAATAGTGAATTTATTAGAATTTGTTCTAAATATCCTACAATGTTGATTCTTAGTGAAAATGTTGTTAAAGAAAAAATAGATTTTTTCATCTATCTTGGTTTTACTAGGGAGCATATTATGAAGTTATCTGTTACTTATCCGTTTATCTTATCACTTAGTATTGATAATTTTAAAGTGAAGATTGCGTACTTAAATTCTCTTGGATTTTCAAATAAAGAAGTGTTAAGAATAATAACAAAATTTATAACTATATTTTGTTATACAGTTGATTTTTTAGAAGTTAAGAGAAAAGAATGGTTTAATATTGGTTATTCTGTAGATCAATTTAATAATATATTTTTATCTTTCCCATCTGCTATTGGTTTAAGTATTAATAATGTTATTAAAAAAAGAGATGCTATTTTGGATTTAGGTTATACTAATGAAGATTTTATTATGATGACTGTTAATTTACCTCAGATGTTTGGTTTGAGTAATGATAGTGTTGTTAATAAAATAAACTTTTATAAAAGTATTGGTTTAGATTTTATTCCTATTAGTGATACGAAACAATTGATTCAAAGTATAGGATTATCTTATGCTAGATATATGTTTTTTACTAACGAACTTAATATGGTTTTAGATGAGAATAATTATAGATGTTTATTCTTTTCTCGTAGAATTTTTGGACGAAAATATGGTTTATCTAATGAAGAGTTAATCAATAAATATAAATATGATGATATAGACGATGTTAGAAAATTAGTTAAAGAGTAGGAATACTCTTTTTTCATGATATAATTTTTTTGAGGTATTTATGAGTGTGTATTTAAAAGTTCCTTTAAGGGATGAATTATTTTATAGAAAAATATGGCTGGATGATTGTTTAACTATGGAATATAATTCTGGATATGATTTAGATATTAGTGGTTATAATTATGATGATGGTACTATTGTTAAATCAATTGATGAATTAAATGAATGGTATGATGGATGGATTGATAAAGAACCTGACAGATATTTTGCTTATATATATGATACAGAAATTAATGAACCTGTTGGAGAAATATATTATTATAAATGTAATGATACTTATGATATGGGGGTTGTAATATCTGATAAATATCGAGGTAGAGGTTATTCAACTAAAGCTTTAGTTGAACTAGAAAAGATAGCATTTTTAATTAATGGTATAAGTGAGTTGACTGATTATATACCTGAGGCACGAACAGGTGCGATTAAGAGTTTTACTAAGGCATCGTTTGTTGTTACTGATGTTGATAGAGTTGTGAAGAAATTTTTAATAGATGAGAGATCTGTTCAGTTAAAAATAACTAAAGAAATGTTTTTAGAAAGTAATAAGTAGAAATACTTATTTTTTATTGACTGATTTATTATTAGGTGTTAAAATGAAAATGATTTTCATATTGGAGGATTTATGAGAGAGCATAATTATAATACTAAGCAAAAAGATGATGTATTAAATTTTTTTGTGAATAATTCTAATCAACTATTTTCTATTAAGGAATTAAATGATTTATTTATTACTAATAATGTAAAGATTGGTTTAACTACGATATATAGAATATTGAATAAGTTAACGATGGATAATCAAATAATTACTTATTTGGATGATAATGAGAAAAGGTTTGGGTATTTTAATTGTTGTTGTGATGATTATTATCATTTGATATGTGTTTCATGTGGTAAGGTGGAACACATTGATAAAGATATTTATATAGATTTTAAAGAAAAAGTTAATTTAATTCATGGTTTTGAATTAAATACTGATGAAAAATTTTTGGAAGGTAGGTGCAGTAAATGCATATAAAAAGATTATTTATTTTATTACTAATTGTTGTTTTTGTTACAGGATGTGGTTCTTCAAAAGAAGATAAACTTAGTGTAATTACAACTGTTTTTCCATCATATGATTTTGCAAAAGAAATAGTTGGAGATCAAATGAGTGTTGACTTATTACTTGATCCTGGAACTGATTTTCATACTTTTGATCCTTCTCCTAGTGATATAATAGCTATTCAAGAAAGTGATGTATTTATATATATTGGAACTGAAGTTTGGGTAGATACTATTTTAGATGGTCTAGATACTAGTAAAGTGAAAGTTATTCGTTTAATGGATTATGTTGAGTTAAGTGAAGAACTTATTGTTGAAGGAATGGAACATGATCACGAAGAAGACCACAATCATGAAGAAGAGCATGACCATGAAGAAGACCACGATCATGAAGAAGAGCATGACCACGAAGACCACGATCATGAAGAAGAACACAATCATGAACATTTTGATAATAGTGATTTAACTACTACTGAGTTACTTGCTTATGATGAACATATATGGACATCTATTTTAAATTCTATTGTCTTTGTTGAAGAAATAACTGAAGCAGTTATAGAAGTTGATGAAACTAATAAAGATTTATATACTGATAATAGTACTTCATATATTAGTGAGTTAGTAGCTTTAGAAAATGAAATAGATACAATGATAGATGAAGCTAGTAGTAATTATTTAATTATTGCTGATAGATTTCCCTTTACTTATTTTGCTAATGATTATGATTTAGATATTAGTGCTGCTTTTTCTGGTTGTTCTTCTGCAACTGAGGCGAGTGCACAAACTATTGCATTTTTAATTGATAAAGTTAATGATGAATCTATTAGTAATATCTTTTATTTAGATGGGTCTAATGGAAGTGTTGCTGATGCTATAGTATCTGAAACTGGCGTTTCTAAGTTGCTTTTACATTCAGCTCATCATATTACTTTAGATGAATTTGAAAGTGGTAAAGGTTATATTGATTATATGAGAGATAACCTTGATAATTTAAAGGAAGCTCTTAACTAATGAAAGTGATAGAATTTAAAAATGTTACTTTAGGATATGGGGCTAAGACAATTATAAATAAGTTGTCTTTTTCTGTTTTGTCTGGAGAATATATTTATATAGTAGGAGAAAATGGTGTTGGTAAATCCACGTTAGTGAAAGGATTAATTAATTTAATTAAACCTTTTGGTGGTGATATTATATTAAATGATATTGAATATCATGATATTGGTTATTTACCTCAATTAAGTACTTCAATGAAGAATTTTCCAGCGTCTGTTTTTGAGGTTTGTTTATCAGGAATATTAAATCAAAGAGGTATTAAACCTACTTATACTAATGAGAATAAGAATAAAGTCATAGAAGTTTTAAAGGAATTAAATATATTAAATCTTAAGAATAAATGTTTTAAAGAACTATCAGGTGGTCAACAAAGAAGAGTGTTACTTGCTAGAGCGTTAGTATCTAGTACTAAGGTATTAGTTATGGATGAACCTATTACTGGATTAGATCCTAAGGCAGTTAATGATTTTTATAAACTTATTGATAAGTTGAATAAGGATAAGGGAATTACAGTTATAGTTGTGTCTCATGATATAAGAGCAGCAGTTAAGTATGCTGATAAAGTTTTGCATTTGAGTGATGCACATTATTGTTTTGGTGATGTAGAAAGTTATAAGAAAAATATGTTGTCTGAACTTTTCTTAGAGGGTGAGTAGTATGTATATTATTGATGAATTAGTTACAATGTTATCTTATGAATTTATTCAAAGAGCTTTTATAGTCGGTTTGTTAGTAGCTATATGTTCTGCTTTACTAGGAGTAACTTTAGTTTTAAAAAGATATTCAATGATAGGGGATGGTTTAGGGCATTCTACTTTTGGAATAATTTCTGCTGTTGCTTTTTTGAATACGTTACCTTTTTTTAAGGATCATTTACCACTTGATCCTTTTGTTACTAGTATGATTGTAGTAATAATTATTGCTATATTTTTGTTGAGAATGAGTGAGAATAGTAAAATTAATAGTGATTCTGCTATTGCAGTTGTTTCAATAACGTTTTTAACGTTGGGAATATTAGTTGTTTCTTTTTCAAATGGGTTGAATACTGATATACATAGTATTTTGTTTGGATCGATTTTGGCTGTTAGTGATTTTGATTTAGTAATAACTATAATGTTATCAATGATAGTAATATTGTTATTTGGATATTTTTATAATAAAATATTTTCGATAACTTTTGATGAATCTTTTGCAAGAGCTACTGGGGTAAAGGTTGATTTTTATAATACTTTGTTAGCTATATTAACTGCTATTACTGTTGTTTTAGGAATGCAGTTAATAGGTACTTTATTAATATCAAGTTTGTTGGTTGTACCTGCTTTAACTTCTATAAGGCTTTTTAAATCTTTTAAGATGGTTATTATTAGTTCTGTAATAGTTTCTGTTATATCTTTTGTAATAGGAATGTTTTTATCATATTTAATAGATTTACCAACGGGTGGAGCTGTTGTTGCAATGAATTTAATATTTTATTTGATAGCTATTATAGTAGAGTTAATTATAAATAGAAAATCATAATTTAGATTATGATTTTTTTTCTTGTATGTATGATTTTCTTTTGATATAATTACTTTATATAGTAGGAGGAATAGCAGTGCGAGCAAGTAAGAAAAAAAGCAAACGTAAAAAGATTATATTTTATTTAATATTATTTGTTGTAATATTATTATGTATAACTAGTTATTTTTCTTTTGGAACTAGGTCTGATGTTTTTTATGAAAATCTATATTCTCATTTATTTGAAAATGGTTATGAGAATTTGAGTATAAACAAAGAGTTTTTAGAAGACAATAAATTATATGATGATGATTTTACTTGTGAAAGTATTTCTTTTAATAATGGTGTTTTAGAGTTTATTGATTGTATTATTGAAGATGAAGCAAAAGATTATTGTGTTTATGATGGTGATGATTTTGAATGTTATTTAAAAGAAGAGGAAGCTGATTTAAATATTACATTCAACGAAATTGATTTATCTATTAATGATAATGGATATAGTAATGTTGATATTGAGCTTGATTTAAATATAGAAGAAGCTAGTAGTAATGAAATTAAAAAAGTATTAACTTGTAATACTACTCTTGAAAAGTGTATTCCTGTTGATGAGTTATCTGGTTCAACCGGTATTATTTCTTTAGAGAGCGATAGTAGTGAATTATGTGCCATGGCAGAATATACTAATGGTTCTGTTAGTGAAATTTTTTGTAGCGATTCTTATAAATTAGATAAAACTGCACCGGAAATTTCTTATAATATTAAAGGTGATAAAGGTAAAAATGGGTGGTATTTAAGTGATGTTTCTATTACTAACTATTCTGGTACTGATAGTTTATCTGGTTTAGATAAGATTAATATTAATAAATCTGTTATTGATTATGAGACTGCTGGTGATAGTGTAGTAATTACTGCTACTGATTTAGCTGGTAATAAATCTGTTAAAACTTTAAATATTAAAATTGATAAAACTGATCCTGTTGTAGGGGATATGATAATTGATGGAACTGAAGGGTTAAATGGATGGTATACATCTGATGTTTTAATAAGTGTTTCACAACCTATCGATTCTATGTCAGGTATTGCATCTTCTTCATTAAGTAATGAATTAATTGATTATGATACTGTTTTAGAAAAAGTAGTTTATGTAGTTTCAGATAATGCTGGTAATACTGTTACTAAAGAAGTTGAGTTAAAAGTAGATAAGAGTGCACCAGATATTAGTTATGTTATACATGGTACTAAAGGACTTAATGATTGGTATGTTACTAATGTTGAATTTGATAAGTTTAAGGCTGTTGATGAAATATCGGAAGTAAGTAGTTATGATATTAGTAAATCTTTAATTGATTATGATACAGTTTTAGAAGAAGTTGTCATTAGTGCTGTTGATAATGCTGGTAATAAAGTTATAGAGACTGTTAAAGTAAAAGTTGATAAAACTGCTCCTATAGCTGGTGATATAGTTATTAGTGGTACAGAAGGACTTAATGGATGGTACGTAAGTGATTTAATTATAAGTTCAACTAGTGGAAGTGATTTAACATCTGGAATTAATGATACTGTTTTGTCTAATAAGAAAATAGATTATGATACTAAGTCTGAGAAAATTACTTTAACTACTACAGATAATGCTGGTAATAAGTCGATTAAAGAGATTGATGTAAAAGTAGATACCACAAAGCCGTCAATATCTTATGTAATTGAAGGTGAACAAAAATTAAACGATTGGTATATTGAAGACGTTTTAATTACTGATTTAAATTATACAGATAGTACTTCTGGAGTTGATTCTCATGATATTAGCAATGACAATATTAATTATGAAACTATTGGTGAATTAGTTATCATTACAGCTACTGATGTAGCTGGTAATGTTGCAGTTGAAAATTTAACTATTAAAGTTGATAAGACAGCTCCTGTAGTTGGGGATATAGTAATTAAAGGAACTAAGGGATTAAATGATTGGTATATTACTGATTTATTAATTAGTGCTAATGGGGGAAGTGATTCTATATCTGGAATTGCTAGTAATGTTGTTTCTAATGAATTGATAAATTATGATACGGTGAGAGAAGTATTAGTTATTACTACTACTGATAATGCTGGTCATGTTTCAACTAAGGATTTAGAAGTTAAGGTTGATAGAACTGGTCCGATTATTAGTTATGATATAGAAGGATCACCTGGAAGTAATGATTGGTTTATATCTAATGTAGCAATACTTGCTCCTAGTGCTATTGATAGTATGTCTGGATTTAATAGAATTACAACTTCTAAAAGTAGTTTTACTACTGAAACTGCTGGAACTAATTTAGTTATTACTGCTTATGATAATGCTGGTAATAGTTCAGTAGTTAATAAATTAATTAAGATAGATAAAACTCTTCCGGTTATTGATGATTATGAGATTGTTGGTACTAAAGGAGATAATGATTGGTATATTACACCAGTTGAAGTTAAAAATGTATTAGCTAGTGATAATTTATCTGGTGTAAATAATGATCTTTTAGATGATATTCATATCAATATTGATTATGAAACAACTGGTAAGAGGATAGAGTTTTTAGTTAGTGATTTAGCTGGAAATGTTACATCAAAGATGTTTGATATTAAGATAGATTTTATTGATCCTTTGGCTGGCGGTATAATTTTAGATGGTGATCCTGGACTTAATGGATGGTATAACTCTGATGTTACTGTTACTAGTACTAGTGGTAGTGATTCTGTCTCAGGTGTTAAGGATAATATTTTAAATTTAGATATAGTAACTGGTATACTGCATGAAACAAAGGTTGATTTAACAACGACTGATAATGCTGGCCATAAAAATGTTGAATCGACTATTGTAAAAATAGATAAAATTGTTCCTGAAGTTGGGACTATGATAGTTGATGGAACTAAAATTATTGAATCATCTGAATGGTATGTAAGTGATGTAACAATTAGTAAAACTGATGGGATTGATGATGGTTCTGGCCATGCATTAACTGAAGTTAGTTTAACTGAAATACAAGGAAATACAGTAGGTACTGTAGTTAATATTACTACTACTGATCAATCTGGTCTTAAAGCTATATTTAGTAAAACAATTAGAATTGATAAGGAAACACCTGTTATAACTCAGCTTGAGGATATTGAAATTAATATGGGTACTAGTGTTGATTTAACTTCTAAATTTAGTGCAACCTATGGTGTATCTGGTGGTAATATTACTTGTGATGTTGTTGATACTTCAGTACTTAGTGGTGGAGTGCATAATGTTGTTTGTACTGCTACTTCTAATGCTGGTTTAACTGATTCAATAAATACTACTATTATGGTATCACAAGATTTTGAGGTTTTGGAGTATTTAGAAAGTAATGGAAATCAATATTTTGATTCTGGAATCATGAATTCTGGAGACTATTTATTTGAAGACTCTATAATGGCTACTAATGTTGCTTTAAATGGTGGTTCTTGGTTGTTTGGTGGTAGATCTCAAGTACAACACAGTATTGGGATATTCGCTACTACTTCTCAAACTATTATTGCTTATAACAGTTCTACCGCTAATATTGGTAATTATATTAGTCAAGGAATTTGGTATACTATTGAGTTTTCGAGAAAAGAACTTGTAGTTAATAGTACAGTTGTGCCTTTAAATTATACAACTACTATTCCTGAAATGTATCAAGAGGAATTAAGGATTGGTGGTAACACTGTTGGATATGATGATGCTTCTATAGATGATAGATATTTTGTTGGTAGAAGAAAGTATTTTAAAATAACTGATGTTGTTACTGGAGAATTGTTAAGACATTTTGTTCCAGTTAAGGAAACTAACAGTGGAAAATACGGATTCTTAGATTTAGTAGAAAATAAATTTTATGAGAATGAAGGAACTGGTAGTTACATAGCTCCTTAAAAGTTATCTTTGATAACTTTTTTTATTGCTTTTATAGTGTAGTAGTAATATAATTTTTATAAGGAGTATCGTAATATGAATAAAGTTTGTATATTGTTTTTTAGCTTATTTTTAATTACAGGATGTAGTGAAAGTGTTGAAAATGTAGATTTGGATGGTAGTTCTCTTGTTGATAAAAATGTTGGTACATTTAATGTTGGAGTTCCAGATGGATGGCTTGCATCTTCACTTTATATGAGCAGGTCTTCAAATGTTGTTGATAATTCTATTACCATCTATAAAAATAGTACTGATTTGAGCGAGGCGATGTTTAGTAGTCCAGGAATAATTATTAATTATAGTAATGTTTGTGATTATACTATGGAAATGTATGAAGATGCTTTAGTAGTTGATTCTTTTACTATTGATGATTTTGAATTTGAAGGGTTTTCATCTCTTGATAATGGGTATCCGTTTACTAGTGTGATGGCTGATTACGAGGGTGGTTGTTTATCTTTGATCTTATTGCAAGATAGAGAAAATGGAACATTAACTTTTGATGATGAAGATGTAATTGCAATTATAAGAAGTATTAAAATAAATGATTAATACTTTTTTTATTTGGGTAGTTGAAAATATAAATAAATAGTAGTATTATGTATTTATAAGGAGTATATTATGAAAAGAACTTATATTTATATATTAATTTTATCTGTTGTATTATTAGGGGTTGCTGCTGTTTTATTAATGATTGTAAATGATTCAGTAGAAGAACAAAATGTTGACGATGGGATTATTGATATTGTTAATGCCGATGGTGTGGGTATGTGTGTTGATGTAGTTGAATATTTTCATGTTGATAGAGAATTGAAATACTATTTTCCTTGTGTTATGGCTGAAGGATTAGAAGTTTTATATGGTAATGGAGAAACTAAGAAGTTTTTGGATGTTTTTCCTGAAGAAGTAACTTTAGCTGATTTAGATAAGTTTGATATTGATTATTTTTCTGAAGAGACTACTGCTGAGATTGGTGAAGAGAAAAATATTCCTGTTGATGATATAGATATTTCTGTATATGTTCATGAAGTTAATGATGGATATTTAAGTGTTGAAATGTCTAATACTACTGATAGAACTTATGTTTATGGAGAAAGTTATTATTTACAAGTTATGGTAGATGGTAAATGGCATGAATTATCAACTAATTATTCTATGAATTTTCCTTATATTGGTTATGATATTGAACCTCATGAATTTGTTGATTTAGAAATAGATTATTATGAAGGATATGGTAAATTAGAGAGTGGTACTTATAGATTAGTTAAAGAGTTTACTTATGAAGGTGGTCTTTATAGTATTACTGGTGAATTTAATATAGAATAATCAATATGTTAAAAAAGTATCTAGTGATACTTTTTTTCTTGCACTTATAATTGATAAATATTATAATTAGTTAGGAAAGAAGAGGTATATATGTTAGTACCAATTGGAATATCAAATAGACATGTACATTTGACTAAGGAAGATTTTAAAGTGTTATTTGGAGATAAAGAGATGACTTTAAAAGCTTCGTTAAAACAACCTGGTAATTTTGCTTGTGAAGAAGTAGTTACTATAAAGACTGAAAAAGGTCTTATTGAGAAAGTTAGAGTATTAGGTGGATATAGAAGTTATACTCAAGTAGAGTTATCTGGAACAGATGCTAGAATTTTAGGAATTAATCCTCCTGTTAGACAATCAGGAGATGTTTTAGGAGGAGCGGAGGCTGTGATAGTAGGTCCTGTAGGTTCTATTAATACTACCGGATGTATTATTCCTCAAAGACATATTCATATTTTACCTGAGGATAAAATGCATCTTGGATTACCTGATGTTGTATCTTTAGTTGTACCTGGTGAAAAAGGTGGCGTTATTGGAGATGTTCATGTTAGAGCTACTGAAAATTCTTATTTTGAGGCTCATTTAGATACTGATGAAGCTAATGCTTTTAGACTTAATAATAATCAAGAATTAGAAATTAAGTTTTAACAACTTTAGGTTGTTTTTTTTTGTCTAAATATGGTATATTTATAATAGGAAGGAGAATAGAAAATGAGAAGAAATAAAGACTATATTGACACTCAAAATTTTACTAAAGAAGAAATGCTTAATTTAGTTGGTTTAGGGTTGTTAATAAAAGATCACCTTAAAAGTGGTAAAAGTTTAGATGTATTACATCATAAAACTTTAGGAATGATATTCCAACAATCATCTACGAGAACTAGAGTTTCATTTGAAACTGCTATGACTCAATTAGGAGGTCATGCTCAATATTTGGCTCCTGGTCAAATTCAATTAGGAACTCATGAATCTTTAAGTGATACTGCTAAAGTATTATCTAGATTAGTTGATATTCTAATGGCTAGAGTTGAAAGACATGTAAATGTTGATGAGTTAGGAAAATTCGCTACTGTTCCAGTAATTAATGGAATGAGTGATTATAATCATCCTACTCAAGAATTAGGGGATGTTACAACTATGTTTGAACATTTACCTGAAGGTAAGAGTTTTGAAGATTTAAAAATAGTTTTTGTTGGTGATGCAACTCAAGTTTGTGCATCATTAATGATGATAACTACAAAATTAGGTGCTAATTTTGTTCAATATGGACCTAAAGGTTTCCAATTAAAGGAAAATCATTTGGCTATAGCTGAAGAAAATTGTAAGGTTTCTGGTGGAAGTTACTTAGTAACTGAAGATCCAGAAGAAGCACTTAAAGATGCTGACTTTATTTATACTGATGTTTGGTATGGTTTATATGAAGCTGAATTATCAGAAGAAGAAAGAATGAAGACATTCTATCCTAAATACCAAGTAAATATGGATATGATTAAGAAAGCATCACCAAACGTTAAATTTATGCATTGTTTACCTGCAACGCGTGGTGAAGAAGTTACTGATGAAGTTTTAGATTCTGAAATTTCAATTGTAATTGATCAAGCTGAAAATAGATTAACATCTATAAGAGCATTGTTAGTTTACTTTATGGATAAATATGACGAAACAATTAATGTAATCAAAAATAGTTAATAAAAATTTGAAAGGTAGTTTATGAAAAAGAAGAAGTTTAAATTGTTTGATGCAATACTTGCTGCTGTATGTATTACTTTAGTAGCTGAAGCTGTTGCACCAACTGCTGCTATTGGAAATTCTCAATATTTCTGGTGGATATTTTTAATCATCGCTTTTTGTTTACCTTATGGACTTATTACTGCTGAGCTTGGATCAACTTTTCCAAGCGAAGGTGGTATGTATACTTGGGTAAAAAAAGCATTTGGACCTAAATGGGCATCAAGAGTTGCATGGAATTATTGGATTAATTTCCCATTATGGATTGCATCACTTGCTGTTGCAATGACTGATGTTATTGCTGGTATATTTGAAGTAGAGTTATCAATAGTTTGGTTATTGGTTTTACAGCTTGGATATACTTGGTTAGTATCGTTTTTAGGTACGTTAAGAATTGGAGAAAGTAAGTTATTAGTTAACTTAGGGGCAATATTTAAAATTGCGTTTATGGTAGGCTTAGGTGTACTTGGAGTATATGTATACTTTTCAACAGGTACTAGTGCTAATCCAATTAATAGTGTTACTGATTTATTACCAACAACTGATTTAATTAGTTTATCATTTATTTCAGTTATTATATTTAATTTCTTAGGATTGGAAGTTGTAGCAACTTTTGCTGAAGATATGGAAAATCCTAAAAAAGATATACCTAAAGCTGTAATTATAGGAGCATTACTAACAGCAGTGTTCTATTTATTACCTGCTACTGGTATTAATATTGCAATGGATTTATCTACTGCTGAATCTGCAGGGATTACTGATGCTTTTGCTTCGTTATTAGTTACTTTAGGATGTAATGCTGAAATAACTAGAATTATAGTAATTGCTGTTGGATTAATGTTTATTTATACATTAGTTGCTAATATTATTTCTTGGTCATTTGGAGTTAACTCAGTTGCTAAGTTTAGTGCTGATGATAATGGACTTCCAAAATTATTTAGTAAAACAAATAAAGCTGGAATACCATATATGGCTTCAATCATGAATGGTGTAGTTGCTTCTTTAATTATTATAGTAGGTGTAATACTTGGAGTAGTAAATGAAAATGCTAGTAATTTATTCTGGACGTTTTTCTCACTTAGTTTAGTTACTTTATTAATTGGTTATTTACCTTTATTCTTATCATTTAAGAAATTAAGAAAGACTGATAAAACTAAACGTTCTTATAAGATACCTGGTGGAAATTTCGTAGTTAATTTAGTTACTTATGTTCCATTTGTTATTTTATTTGTAAGTGTAATATTTACTATATTTATAGATTTCACTTTTGATTCTATGATGGCTAATTTACCTTTAATTATTGGTGTAATTGTTTCATTGATTGTTCAAGAAATTATTGTAGCTGATGCTAAAGAAGGGAAAAATTAATGAAGAAATTAAATTCGACACCTAAAGCTGATGGCTTTAGGATGCCTGGAGAATTTGAGCCACATAAGGGAACTTATATGATCTGGCCTGAAAGACCAGATAACTGGAGATATGGAGCTAAACCAGCTCAAGAAACTTTTGTTAAAGTTGCTAATGTTATTTCTAAGTATGAACCTATTACTATGTTGGTTTCTGCTGCTCAATATTCTAATGCAAGACATTTACTTGATGAAAAAGTAAAAGTTGTAGAAATGAGTAATAATGATTCATGGTTAAGAGACTGTGGAGCTACTTTTGTTAAAAATGACAAGGGTGATTTAAGAGCAGTTGATTGGCGTTTTAATGCTTGGGGTGGTCTTGTTGATGGGTTATATTTCCCATGGGATCAAGATGATCTTATAGCTGGTAAGATGGCTGAGTTAGAACAAGTTGATAGATATTATCTTGAAGACTTTGTTTTAGAAGGTGGATCTATTCATACTGATGGTGAAGGTACTGCTTTAGTTACTGAAGAGTGTTTATTATCAGAAGGAAGAAATCCTCATTTATCTAAAGAAGAGATTGAAAAATATCTTTGTGATTATATGAATGTTGAAAAGGTTTTATGGGTTAAAGAAGGTATTTACAATGATGAAACTAATGGTCATGTAGATAATATGGTAACTTATGTTAAACCTGGAGTTTTAGCTCTTGCTTGGACTGATGATGAAAAAGATCCTCAATTCAAGAGAAGTACTGAAGCTTTAGAATATTTAAATAGTCAAGTAGATGCTAAAGGAAGAAAACTTGAGGTGCATAAAATTTATACACCTAAACCAATATTAATTTCTAGAGAAGAAAGTCTAGGAGTTGATGCAGTTGATGGTACATTACCTCGTAATGAGGGAGATCGTTTAGCTGCTTCTTATGTAAATTATTATGTAGGTAATGGTTTTGTATTACTTCCAATATTTGGTGATCCTAATGATCAATTGGCTATTATGAGCTTATTAAAATTATATCCTGACAGAGTAGTTGAAACTATCTATGCAAGAGAAATTTTATTAGGTGGTGGTAATATTCATTGTATTACTCAACAGGTTCCTAAAAATTAAGAAAGTATGTTTACTTTCTTTTTTTGTGGTATAATCAATTTAATAGAGGTGTGTAATGAAAAAGAAAAAGTTTAAGTTATTTGATGCTATATTAGCAACTGTATGTATTATCTTAGTGGCTGAGGCAGTTGCTCCTACCGCATCTATTGGGAATTCACAATACTTTTGGTATTTATTTATCATTATATTATTTTGTATTCCTTATGGACTTATTACCGCTGAGCTTGGATCAACTTTTCCTAGCGAAGGTGGTATGTATACTTGGGTTAAAAGGGCTTTTGGACCTAAATGGGCTTCTAGGGTAGCATGGAATTATTGGATTAATTTTCCTTTATGGATGGCTTCTTTAGCTGTTGCTGTAACTGATGTAATAATGGGTATATTTAATATAGATTTATCTATAATGTGGTTATTATTAATTCAGTTGGGTTATATATGGTTAGTTACTTTTTTTGGAAGTAATAGAATAGGTGAAAATAAGTTTTTAATTAATATGGGAACTTTCTTTAAAGTCTTATTTATGGTTAGTTTGGGAATTTTAGGAATTTATGTTTATATAGTTACTGGTGAAAGTGCTAATCCTATAAATAGTGTTAATGATTTATTACCTACTATGGACTTAGTTAGTTTATCGTTTATTTCGGTTATTATATTTAATTTTTTAGGTTTAGAAGTAGTTACTACTTTTACTGATGATATGGAGAATCCTAAAAAGGAAATTCCTAAAGCAATTATAATAGCGATATTTTTAATAGCAATATTTTATTTGTTGCCTGCAACAGGTATAAATATTGCAATGCCAGCATTAACTGCTGAAACAGCTGGTATTACTGATAGTTTTTCTATATTATTAACTACATTAGGTGTTAATAGTGATATTATTAGGGTAGTAGTTATTGGAGTAGGTTTAATGTTTATTTATACTCTTATTGCTAATATTGCTTCTTGGTCGTTTGGAGTTAATTCTGTTGCTAAGTTCAGTGCTGATGATAATGGTTTACCTAAAGCTTTTGGTATTACCAATAAAAAAGGTGTACCTTATATGTCAGCAATCATTAATGGTTTAGTGGCTTCTGGCGTTTTAATAATCGGTTTAGTACTTAGTTTAGTTTCGGATAATGTAAGTAATTTATTTTGGACGTTCTTTTCTTTATCGGTAGTTACTCATCAAATAAGTCACGTTCCTATGTTTTTTGCTTTTTTAAAACTTAGAAAAACTGATAAAACTAAGAGAGCTTATAAAGCTCCTTGTAAGGGATTATTTATGTATTTGTTTGCATTAGTTCCTTTTGTTATTATTGTTCTTTGTTTAACATTTACTTTATTTATAGATTTTAGCTTAGAATCATTAATTAGTAATTTGCCATTAATATTAGGAGTTATTATTTCTTTTATTGTACAAGAAATATTAATAAGAGATGTAAAAGAATCATGTAAATAGATAAAAAAAGTTAATTTGAAATGGAATTAACTTTTTTTATTTGGTATAATTTATATAGTAGGGAGAATAGATATGAGAATAGTAATAGCATTAGGTGGAAATGCTCTTGGAAATAATCCTAAAGAGCAACAAGAATTAATAGATAAAGCAATGGCTAATGTAGTACCTTTAATTAAGGATGGTCATGAAGTAATTATAGGTCATGGAAATGGTCCTCAAGTAGGTGTTATTAATTTAGCTTTTGAAGATTCTTTTGAGAATAAGGATATTCCATATATGTCTTTTCCTGAGTGTAGTGCAATGAGTCAAGGATATATCGGATATCATATTCAAAAAGGTCTTAGAGCCTTATTGAAAAAGAGTAATCTTAATAAAAAGATAGCTACTATAGTAACTCAGGTAGTTGTTGATAAAAGCGATTTTGCTTTTGTTAATCTTAGTAAACCAGTTGGTCCTTTTTATACTAAAGAAGTTGCTGATAAGTTAGCATTAGCTAGTGGTGAAACATATGTTGAAGATGCTGGCAGAGGGTATAGAAAAGTTGTTGCTAGTCCTG
This sequence comes from uncultured Muribaculaceae bacterium, assembly GCA_964370475.1. Classification (GTDB taxonomy): domain Bacteria; phylum Bacillota_I; class Bacilli_A; order RF39; family UBA660; genus CAYJCL01. The sequence goes on from CAYJJI010000005.1 coordinate 23,152, forward strand.
CACCGGTTTCAATAGTAGAAATAGAAACAATTAAGGATTTAATGAATACTGGTCATGTTGTTATTGCAGGTGGAGGAGGAGGAATTCCTGTTTATTTACAGGATGAAACTCAAGGAGCTAATGCGGTAATTGATAAGGATAAAGTAGCTTCATTAATGGCTAAAGAGTTAAATGCTGATATATTAGTAATTTTAACTAATATTAAACAAGCTCAAATAAATTATGGTAAAGAAAATGCAAGTGGATTGGGTATTATTAGTGTAGATGAAGCAACTAAGTATATAGATGAAGGGCATTTTGCTAAAGGAAGTATGTTACCTAAGATGGAAGCTGCTTTAGATTTTGCTAAAACAAGTGGTAATAAAGCTATTATTACATCTCTAGATAATTTAACTAATGCATTAAATGGTATAGATGCTACAATAATAGGAAAATAGCTAATGCTATTTTTTTATTATTAATACTTGTTGTTTTTTTATATCTTAGTGTTATAATTAAATTAGAGAACTTATATTGCTTGTATAAGATCTAAAGTATAGGAGTGATAATATGAATAAAAGCAAAATGATATTGTTAATAGTAGGAGGTGCTGTATTACTTATTGCAATGATGTTAATTAGTACTTATAATGGATTAGTTAAAATTAATGAAGAAGTTGAGGCTAAATGGTCTGCTGTTGAGACTGATTTACAAAGAAGAAATGATTTAATACCTAATTTAGTTAGTACTGTTCAAGGTTATGCTGAACATGAGGCTGAAGTTTATGAGTCAATTACTGATGCTAGAGCTAAAATGAGTGGAGCTATGACTCCTGAAGAAGCTGCTGCTGCGGATTCTGAGCTATCTGCTGCTTTAGGAAGGTTACTAGCTATTAGTGAATCTAATCCAGAGTTAAAAGCTAATGAAAACTTTATTCAATTACAAGATGAACTTGCTGGTACTGAAAACAGAATTGCTGTATCTAGAAAAGATTATAATGAGCAAGCAAAGAGTTATAATACTGAAGTGAAATCTTTTCCTAAAAATATAATTGCTGGAATGTTTGGGTTTGATGAAAAGGAATATTTTGAAGCAGTTGAAGGGGCTGAAAATGCGCCAGAAGTTAATTTCGAATAGTATATTATTAATTGGATTATTTTTTCTACCTTTTTATGTAAGTGCTTTGGAGCCTACTGAGGAGTTTTATGTTAATGACTTTGCTAATATATTAAGTGATGAAACAGAATCATATATTATTAAACAAAGTAATGCTATGTATCATGTTGATGGTACTCAAATTGTTGTTGTTACTGTTCCAAGTTTGGATGGTGAAATTTTAGAAGAATTTTCTTTAGATTTAGCTAGATCTTTTGGGATAGGTGATGATGAAGCTGATAATGGTTTATTACTTCTTTTAGCATTGGAAGAAAGAATGTTTAGAGTTGAAGTAGGTTATGGACTTGAAGGTGTTTTAAATGATGCTAAAACAGGAAGATTTCAAGATGATTATATGATCCCTTATTTTAAAGATGATAAATGGGATGAAGGAATTATTAATGGATATAATGCATTTTTTGAAGAAATAGTACTTAAAAATAATTTGGAAATTGATTATGATGTACCGATTGGTAATAATGAAAATCCTAGTGAAAATGTAGAGAATGCTAATGTTTATTTAGTAATAATATTTGCAGTAATTGCTGGTTTTGTTGGAAGTAAACTTGGAAAAGAGTTATCTAAAAAGAGTAGAGCTTATCATAAAAATTATAATAAAACACTTGATATAAGATTAGAAAAATTGTTAAAAAATGAACCTGTTAATAAGGATTATGCTAATGTAAAAGCTAATATGTATAGTGTTGTATCTTTTATAATAGTTTTTATTATTTTAATGATTATTAGTTATCATTTTGCTTCTATTATTAGTAATATAATTAATTTTTTTACTTTTTATATTGCTTGTACTTTACAATTTCCAGGTAATTATTTAAACAGTAATAGAACTGGTGGAGGTAGTTCCTTTGGCGGTGGATCGTCTGGTGGTTCATCAAGTTTTGGTGGTTCATCTGGTGGTGGTGGATCTTTCGGTGGAGGAGGATCTTCAAGAGGTTTTTAATATAAGGAGGTGGGTTATGAAAAAAATAAATAGTATTTTATTTATATTTTTAATGGTATTAGTTTTAACAGGGTGTTCGAGTGAAAAGTCGTTAGTGTGTATTAATGATGAAAGTGAATTAGGTGAAGCTAAAGTCGATATGTTATTTAAAAGTGATGAATTAGTAAGTTATGAAATGTCTATGAAAATGAATATGGCAGTGAAACTTAATGAGGATGAAGCTTCGATGTTTTGTGATGAATATGAAAATGTAGAAGGTATTAAATGTAGTGTTAGTGTTGATGAAAGAGTTGTTACTTCTATAATTGAAGTTGACTTGGATAAAGTAACAGATAAACAAATAGAAAATATAGGTTTTTCTACTGATACGTATGATAATATATTGGATAGTGCAACTGAAGAGGGATTTACTTGTGAATCTAAATAAGAAGGTTAATTATTATCTTTTTTTTATGAATTTATGGTAATATAGTTATATAGAGTAGGTAATGTAATGATTAGAGCAATGTTTGTTAGTTTTTGGGTTAATTTATTTTTAACTATTGGTAAAGTTGTAGTAGGATTTTTTGGAAATAGTTCTGTATTAGTAGCTGATGGGGTATCTTCTTTTAGTGATTTAATAACTGATATATTTGCAATAATAGGAGGAGTTTTATCTAAGAAGTCTGCCGATAAAACTCATCCATTTGGGTATGGTAAGTTAGAATATGTATTTAGTTTATTTATTTCTTTAATCATTATTAGCTTGGGTGTTTTTGTAATATTACATAATTCTTATAATGAAGTTATATATCCAAAGTATTTTGTTTTGATATTTGTTGTTATTGCAGTAGTAGTTAAAATATTATTAGTGAAATTTTTATATGATAAATCTAAGTTACTTAATAGTGATATTTTACTTTATTCATCTTTAGAAAGTAAGTTAGATGTTTATGGAACTATTATTGTATTTTTCACTTCAATTTGTATGTTATTATCTAAGTATATAGATTTTTTAAAGTATACTAATCTTATTTCTACAATAGTTATTGGTATTTTAATACTTGTTGGGGGGATAAGAATATTTATATATAATGTTAAAGAGTTGAGTATTAAGAAGTTTTCTGGAGATTTAAATAAAGAAGTTAGAGATATTATATTGGCTCATAAGGAAATTGAATCAATAAATAAGATGTATATTTTCAAGTATGGAGAATATTATCAATTATTTGCAGAGTTTATTTTTGTAGATGATATAAAGTTGAGTAAAGCTCATGATATCGTTGAAAATATTAAACATCAATTATATGTAAAAAAAATTAGACATATTTATATAGAAATGGATAGTTAATAAAAAAGGATTACTACAGTAATCCTTTTTAATATAATGTTCTTTTTCTTTTTGCACTTTCTTCTTCGATGAAATCTGGAAAAATTTCCAGAAATTTTTGTCTCCATACTGGGTCGCATAATAGTTTACTTAATATTCTTTTTTTAATCCATTCATTAGTTTTTAAAGTTTCTTTTATTTCTGCTATTGATTCAGGATGGTTAATTATATATTCAAAGTTTAATATACATCCAATATTAGGATTATTTATTGTTTTTTCATAAGTTATATACCAGTCTTTATTCATAATGCCACCTTTTATTTAATTATACTACTAATAATGTATTTTACAACAATTATTTGATATAATGGATTTGGAGTGGTTATATGAATGAATTTGCTAGATTTACAATGATTGATGAAGAGTTTATTTGTAGGAATTGTGGTAATGAAGTTAAACCACTTGGTTATACTGCTAGAGATCATTGTCCTAATTGTCTTTGTTCAATACATATTGATAATAATCCTGGGGATAGAGCTTGTGAATGTTTTGGAACATTAAAACCTGTAGGTATTGATAAGGGTAAGAAGGATGATTTTAAAATCGTTTATAAATGTGATAAATGTGGTATGATAAAACGTAATAAATCTGCTAGAGATGATAATATGGATTTAATTATTGATATTATGAGTAATCCTAGAGATATAAAATAGAAAGAGTGATAAGATGTTATTAGAATTAATTGATATATCTTATGAAATAGATGGTAAGAAAATTTTAGATAAGATAAATCTAAAAATAGAGTTAGGGAAGTTTATAGTTATAACTGGACCTAATGGATCTGGTAAATCTACGTTAGCTAAAATAGTTGCTGGAGTTTTAAAAGAAACTTCTGGTAAGATAATTTATGATGGAGTGGATATTACGGATTATGATTTAACTAAGAGAGCTAATATGGGAATTTCTTTTGCTTTTCAACATCCTGTTAAGTTTAAAGGATTAACTGTCTTTGATATATTAAATATTGCGAATGGTTTTTTCCTAGATAGAGATGTTGCTTGTGAGAGATTACAAGAAGTTGGACTGGAAGCTCATTTATATATAGATAGGGAACTTGATAGTACTTTATCTGGTGGAGAGCTTAAAAGAATAGAAATAGCTACTATAGTGTTAAGGGAATCAAAATTAACGATATTTGATGAACCAGAAGCAGGTATTGATTTATGGAGTTTTAATGAGTTAATTGATTTATTTAAAGATATTAGAGAATATGTATTTGGTACTACTTTAATTATTTCTCATCAAGATAAAATTATTAGAATTGCTGATTCGGTAGTAATGATTAAGAATGGTAAAGTTTTTAAAGTAGATAGTTATTCTAATTTAGTAGAGAGTGGTGATTTGTAATGGATTTTAATGAGTTAAATGATATTGAAAAATCATTACTTAATGAAGTAAATGATTTGAATTCTATTACTGATGGAGCTTATAATATTAGAAGAAACGGAAAATTATTTGCTAAGTATTCTACTGATGAAGTAGAGATTAGAGGTAAGAGTGATTGTGAAGGTATTGATATTATTGTTGCTGATAATGTTAAAGTATCTGCTGTAAACATTCCTGTTATTTTAACTAATAGTGGTTTGAACGATATGGTTTATAATGATTTTTATATTGGTGATAATAGTGAAGTTGTTATTAAAGCTGGGTGTGCTATTCATAATGATGAAGGACACCAAACTGAACATTCCGGTATTCACCGTTTTCATGTAGGAGTTAATAGTAAAGTCAAATATATAGAAAAGCATTTTGGTTGCGGAGAAGGTACTGGAGATAATATTTTAAATCCTGTTACTGAAGTTTATTTAAAAGAAAATAGTATTCTTGAAATGGAGACTACTCAAATAAGTGGTGTAGATCATACTATTAGAACTACTAGTGGTAAAATTGGTAAGGGTGCAAGTTTAACTATTAGAGAGAATATTCTTACTCACGGAAATCAATTTGCTAAAACTATATTTGATGTTACTTTAGATGAAGAAAATAGTAGTTGTCATTTAATTTCTCGTGCTGTAGCTAAAGACGATTCTAAGCAAGAATTTATATCAAGTTTGGTTGGAAATCATAAAAGTTATGCACATAGTGAATGTGATGCTATCTTAGAAGGTAATGGAAAAGTTAGTGCTGATCCTAAGATCGTTGCTAATCACAATGAAGCTACATTAATACATGAAGCTACTATAGGTAAAATTGCTGGAGAGCAATTAATTAAATTAATGAGTCTTGGTCTTAGCGAAGAAGATGCTGTTAATGTAATTATCAGTGGATTTTTAAAATAAAAAATACAGTTAAATAGTTTAACTGTATTTTTTTTAGTTGTCGATTGTAGCTTTTGCTTTAACAACCCATTTACCTTCAGGAACTACTCCGAAGAAGTATCTTCCTTCTGAATTAGTTTTACATGTTTTTCTTAGTTTAAGAGATTTGTTTTCTCCTTCACCAACTGATTCATATAAACCAACTGTTGCATTAGGAATTGGTGTTCTACTTGAATTATAAACAATACCATTGATTGTACCTTCTTTTGCTGCTGCAACTTTAATCATGTGAATGTTTTCTTCTGTATTAGCACTATCTACTACTTCAATTGTTATAGGAGTATATACTGTATAATCATCAGCTTGCGCTGTTAGAGTATATGTACCGGCGTCTATTTTATTAAATACGTATTCTCCATCTGTAGCTGAAATAGTTTCTGCTACTGTTACGTTTCCTGTATTTACTAATTTTACTATTGCTTTTCCAAATGCGTTTCCGTGGTCATCGTAAACGTAACCAAAGACATTACCTTTTACATAAGTAGTATCTTGAGTAATAATGAATTCATTTAATACTACATCTGTTCCTGTGTATGTAAGTGGTCTTTTTACTGACATTGAATATCCATCTTTTACGGCATAAACGATGTAGTCTCCTCTTGGAACGTTTTGGAATGTATAATTACCATTTTCATTAGTCATTGTATGTTTGATTGGATTAAATTCAGTGTCGAATAATTTAACTGTAGCATTTGGAACATCTGTTCCAGAATTGTCTTCTACTTTACCACTTATGGTACTGGTGTTAATCTCGGGTGTTTCTTCAAGTTCTATCTCTTGATAGTGTTCTTGTAATTCCGCTAAACTAATTTCTTCCGAAAAGTTTAACGTATATATATCTTTTTGATTCAAAATTTGTCCCCCCTTATTTTGTTAATTTTTGAATCTTACATTATATTTAGTAATGTTATTTCATATGCTGTATCATTTTCACCTACTGTGAAAATCATATTAAAAGTTTGAGTCCAGTTATATCCGTTTGGGATAACTAGTGTGTTTTCTTTGAATACTAATCCTGAAGGTAGTGCTGTTTTTGGAATGATAGGGCATGTAGGTTCAGTAATAAATTTTATTTCTGTACCTGTTGTTCCTGGATAGTATCTAAATGTTTTTAAATTGTCATCTCTTTCAATTCTTCCGCCATTTTCACTTCCAACTACCATAGATAAAACAGAGTATCCTCCTTTAGTTTCTTCACATCCTGTACATAGACAGTCTGAGAATATTTCTAATTTACTTGCTAGTATTACTTCTAACTTAGTAATAGCGTTGACCATTTTTTCTACTGATTTATTGGCTGCTAAAATTTCTTGTGGGTCTTTAGAAACGCTAGTGAAATATTTTATTTTTTCAGCTTCTACATTTAAGATGTTAGCAAGTCCTGATTGTTCGTGTGCTACTGAAGAAATAATTTCTGAAATCGCTTCGCAACGATTTGTGCTTGTTGTTTCGTACATATTATCTCCTTTCTCTTTATTGTATGAGTGTTTTATTATTTTGTTTGTGTTTTTGTTTATAAACTTTATTAGATTATTGTCATATATTGATATAAAGAGGTTTAATATGAGTGAAAAAAATAATTGTTCTTATACTGATAGGAACTCTGAATTTAATGCAATGGCTAATAAGCTTTATTCTCCTAAAAAAGAGTTATTTTCTAATATGTGTTCTACTACTACTGATTGTGAATTAAGTGATATTTGTAGTAATCCTTTATTAGATACTTATTCTAGTTTTACTAGTTGTGGGAATGAAGGCTATTTTGTTACTAAGGATGGAGATAATCAAAATTTATATGTGCTTGATTCTAATTTAAATGAAGTAGATCAAGTTAATATGGCACTACCAAATACTTCTTATAATAAAGATATTCAAGGAATTGCTTATGACCCTGATTTAGCTAAGATGTATGTTGCGCATAATAATAGAATTTTTTCTGTCAATAATCAAGGTGATTTTATTAAAGATGAAGTTAATTTGAGTAGTACTAATACTACTAGAAGTAGTTGTTGTACTTCTATAACTTCAACTGCTACAAGTAGTCCAGCCAATATATCTGCTATTGGAATTGCGGATAATAATTTATTAACTACTTATGATAGAAATGGTTCTAGTTTTGTTGCGAAAGTAACTAGTAGTGGTAATTTAGTTAATGAGACTCATTTGGATGATTCAATAGAACCTTCTTCGATATTAGAAACCTCTTCTGGTATACATGTTTTAGCTAAGAAAAATGGTCAATATAATTATATATATACTTTTGATAAGCAGAGTAGTAATTGTAAGAAGAGTAATTGTTGTAAAATTATTATGGATGGAGAGTGTAGAGTGGATATAGAGTGCCCTGATTTACCTTGTGATTTAGAGGGAAGTTTATGTGAAGTGGTTAGAAGTATTGCTTTAATTGAAAATGCTATTGCTAAACTTATTGACAGTGAAAGTTGTAAGATTAAAGCTGCTATTGATAATACTTCTTGTAATAAAGAATTAATTGATATAAATAATTCTGTTTCTAAAACTATTATGAATATTACTTTATTAGAGCAGATATTAAAAGATAAGCTAGAAAAAGCAATTGAATTACATGAAAAAACAAGCTCTTAACTGGCTTGTTTTTTTGTTTTAATCAATTTTTTTTGATTTTTTAGTTTATCTAAAAGTTCTTCGCTTGTATATTCTTCTTCTCCAGAAGATATAGCTAGAGAATAATCATCATTTTTATTTAATAAATCTGATAATTGTGAATATTGGTTTGATGGTATTTCTTCGATGTCTGATGTGAACAATATTTTTTGTTTTAGAATTTCTAATTCTATATATATACTGTGGTGTTCATTAGTTAATTGATGTATTAAATCGATAAATGAATGATTTGTTAAGTACATATCAGTATGAAAATAATCATTTAGATAATCAGCTAGTGCTTCGCCATGTGGCTCACCAAATATTACTATTTCACCATTTGGTTTTATTATTTTGTTTGTGTTATTAATATATATCTCTTCCTTTCATGAGTTGTAATCATAACATAATAATATGAAAATTGGAAGAAATATTTATGTTTTCTATGTGAAGTAGATAAAAAGCACTATATAGTGCTTAAATAATGTAGATTAGTAGAGCTGTTGCAAACATAGTAATAAATACTGTAATCATGATAAATAAAGATTTTGAGTATCCTTTAGGAGTTATCATGTTGTTGTTATCTAGTTTTTTAATAATTGGATGGAGCTTAATGTAGTATGTAGATATAGATAATATTAACATTGGCATTGTATATAATTTTAATTCATCATTACCAAATAATAATATTAATATTAATAGTCCTACAAATATTAGTTTTGATCCAGCTACCCAGTTTTTCATATATTTAGCATATAATTTAGAGTTTTTATCATTTTTTGATAAATGCCAGTTATTAAAAATTGCTATTCCATTACCATATTTAGAATCTGGAAAAAAATATAGAATTATGATATTAGTTGTTTCTAATATTATAAATATAAGTATTGCTATTTCTATTATATTCATTGTTATCACCTTGTTTATTATATCATATTTGTTAAATAATTCTAATACTATTGTATACTTTTTTGTTAGTAGATTAAACTAATAGAGAAAGTGGTGATAAGATGGGTAAAAGTATATATTTATTGTATATATTTGTTTTGTTGTTTTTAGTTTCTATTATCTCTATTGGATATGCTGCTTTAAATACTAATTTAAATATTAGTGGTGAGGCTGTTGTTAATACTACTGATGATATTTTTGTATCTAGTATTTCTTTAATTGAGAGTACTGATGTTACTGAAATTTATGACCCTAAGATTACTTATAATACTACTAATATTGGAATGAATTTATCAAGTGCTAGTTCTTTTTTTACTTATGAGGTTGTTATAATTAATAATAGTTCTAGCGATTATTATTTGTGGGAGATCAGAGAATTAATAAATTCTAGTGATATGTTATATTTTGTTACTGATTTATATAAGTATGATGAGTTTGAACCTGGTAGTGAAACTGTTTTTAGAATTACTTATATGGCGGATGGTGCTCCTGCTAATAATGAATTTATTTTGGAACTTGAATATGTTTTTAAGAAAGGTGAAAGATATAATGATGCTGTATTAGCAGGTTCAGATCCTGAATTGATTGATGGTTTAATACCTATTATTTATAATGAATCTAATAAAACTTGGGAGAAAGCTGATGTAATAAATAGTAATTGGTATGATTATACAAATGGTAAATGGGCTAACTCAGCTTCTGTTATTTCTTCTATGAAGGATTATTATGTTGATGCTTTGCCTGGTACTATTATTTCTATGGAACATATGACTTCTATGTTAGTATGGATTCCTAGGTTTTCATATACTATTAAGGATACTTTAGGTTATCAAGGATTAAACGCTTCTTTAGTTTCTTTAAGTACTCCTGGTGGAATAGATATTAAATTTATGTCTAGTGAAGAAATTGATATGGGTAGTGCTAAATATAGTGGAGACACACCTAGTAATTATTTTACTTCATCTGCTTTTTGTTGGGGAGATACTTGTGATAATCCTGATACTAGATTTGATGAAGGTAATAAAGAAATATCTGGTTTTTGGATTGCAAAGTTTGAAGCTTCTTGGCATGATGGTTTGCTTTATTCTAAACCTAATGAAACTCCTGCTACTAATTTAACTATTTCAAGTACATTTAATTTAGTTCAGAATTTAATGAATGGAATAAATGGTTATAATAATTATGGTTATATAGGATATGTTAATGCTCATTTAATTAAAAATACTGAATGGGGTGCTATTGCATATTTAAGTCAATCTGAATATGGCAAATATGGTAATCCTGATTATGTGGGAATTAATAAGGAAATTTATCTTAATAATTGTAGTTTGTATATAACTGGTATTGGTGGTGATTCTCCTGGTGATGGTAGAACTGAAGAAAGTTGTTATACTAATACATATGATACTTATAATGGAATGGGAGCTTCTACTACAGGTAATATATATGGAGTTTATGATATGGTTGGTGGAACATTTGATAGAGTTATGGGTATTATATTAGATGCTAATGGAAATTTTGATTCTGATTTAGCGGGATTTAGTGAACTTCCTGAAGGAAGGTATATAAATATATATCCTTATGGTACTTATACACAGGGAGATATTTCTCCTATTAAAGGTGATGCTCTTACTGAAACTTTACTTTTTTATGACGATAGATACCTAGGAGATCCTAGATTTTCAACTACTAATTATTATGATTATCATTGGTTATATAGGGGAGGAAGTTTATTCTTTTCTAATACTGAGGCAAATGGGGTATTTTCTTATACTTTGTTTAATGGCCAAGCTGATTTACATCATTCTTCAAGATTTACTATTACAATGTATAGATAAATATTTACATATATATAAAAGGTGTTATAATAACATTATAAGGAAGTGTAATGATGGTTAAAAAAATTAGGGAACTGTTATTTAATGTTTACACTATACCTGCTTTATTAATTACTGTAATGAATATATTAGTTTTATTAACTGGTAGTGTAACATTTACTTGGTATATAATTGTAATGAATATATTCTTTTGGATAACTGGTATTATGTTAAAAAATGGGGATAATTTATATAGTATTATTTCTATAGCTATATTGTGGGTTTCTTTAAAAGAAAGTGTTGCTTCTGTAAACAATATAATTGATCCTTATTTTATTCATTTTATATTAATAGTTTATTTTATTACTTGTGACATTATTGTATTTATTAATAAGGATGTTAAAAAAATATATAAAATTATTTTATATGTAGTTTGTGGTTTATTATTTATATTTAGTATGGTTTCTGGATTAATTGATTATAATAGAGTTAAAAATGATCAAATACCTTTATTTATGATTATGATAGATGATACTAATGATTATGAATATATTGGATTAGGATATAGAATGACTTTAAATAAAGAACCTGTAACTGATTTAGAAAATATTGATGTTAATTTTGGTAGTTGGTTTTATTTATTTGAAGTGAAATCTCCTTTTATAGAAGATTATACTTATCCTGTTGGAATTGTTGAAGATAATAATAGTCTTTTAAAAAGTTATTATGTAAATGATGAATATATTGTTTATGGAGTAGGTACTGGTGATATTTATTCTTATATAAATGGTAAAGAGTCAATTAGTTATTATTTAAGTAATAATTCTATTGTTGATTTTGAAGGATCACTAGATGGTTATAATATAATTAAAGAAGAGTATAGATTATATGAGATGGGTGATACTAGAGTATTGTTCTGTGATTCTGATGGAGTTAAAGATGTATACATTGGAACTAGTGAACTATCTTATAAGGAGAGTTATTGTCAAAAAAGGAATATTATTACAGGACGTTTGTTGGTTGTTAATGAAGATCAATATATGTTGATAAGTGATGAAGGACCTATAATGTTAAGTAATAATAATTATGAAGATATATTTTATGAATATGGTAATGGAGATAATGTAGAAGTTATATATGATGGTATTAATGAATCTTACCCGATGCAAATGGGAGTTTATGGTATTAATTTAATAAGTGATGGAACTCTTAAAGATGTTGATCAAGATATGATTGATGAGCTTATAGATTTAGGGTTTAAAATAGTAGAATAGTTTGACTTTTCTTTTTTTTATGCTATTATATCTATTAGTTGTTGGAGGGTGTATAAATATGGAAAGCGATAAAGTAAAGTTATATAATCTTATATATGAGGGTAGGGGTGATTATGTTCCAAAAAACGTCGAGGTTTGCAGATATTCAGATGGAACTAAATATAAGATAAAATCAATTTTACTTAAAGAAGGGAATTTTTTTAATAAATCTATAAGATATGATAGATTATTAGTGTTCTTAAGTGAAGGAAGATTATATGAGTATTTTTCCGGATATGAGTTGGAATTGGAACCAATTCGTTATGGTCATTTAGTTAAAAATACTTGTTGGAAATTATATTCATATGAACCTAGAGATTGTTATGATGAGTATATATTTGTAAATATGCATGAATTAACTGTAGAAGAGTTTCAAAAGCTAGTAGATTGTTATAGTTTTTTTGAAGATATTATTAAAGAGGAAGTACCTAAATTTATGGAAGGGTTATATAGTCAAAGAATTAGAGTTGATAAAGAAAAAGCTGAAAAAGAATTTCAAGCTAAGAAGAAAGAACAAGAAAAATTAGATGCAGAAAACAATTTTTTTGATCAATTACGTTTAAGAAGAGATCTTAATAATAAATAGAGACTATATAGTCTTTTTTTTTATTTCTTTGTTTGTGTTATTTTACTTTTTTAAGTTTTACTACTCTCTATATTAAGTTATATCTTGTTTATGTATTAATTATATAATATAATTATTATGAGAGTAGGGGTATATAATGAATGAACAAAAGAATACTTATGAACAATTAAATAATAATGCTGCTAAACCTGATAATAATGGTTTAGCAGATAATGGATTACAATCATTAACACCGGAACAGCCGGTGATGGCAGAGCAACCTCTTATGGTTGAACAACCAATTGCTGCTGAGCAACCAATTGTGGTCGAGCAGCCGGTTGTGTTTGAACAACCTGTTATGGTGGAACAACCAATTGTGACTGAACAATCTGCTGTAGTTGAAGAACCGGTTGTTAATATGAGTGATAATGGATTAGGATCTTCTAGTTTTAATAATAGTCCTAAAAAGAAAAAAGTGTCAGTTACATTTATAATTATTATAATTCTTCTTATATTGAATGTTTGTGCTGCGGGATATTTATTTTTATCTAATGATGATGAAAATATTAAAAATAACGATTCAGATACTACAATATCTGATGATGAATCTGATGATGAATCTGATGATAAAACTGATGATGAAACTGATGATGAAACTGATGATACTAACGATTTTGTTAAAAATTCATTAGGTGATTTAGGTGGTTATTCTAGTATCTTTGAAGATATTGAAGATGATGTTATAAACTTAGTTATTGAGTCTAAAAAAGATATGAATGCTTATGAAGATGCTGAATTTAAGTGGGATATTTCTGCTAATGAAGGTAGTGAAGAAGTTATTGCTTATTATGAAGGGGATACACTATATTTTCAAGCTGATGGAAAAATAATTGCTCGTGAATATATGGGTGGAAGTGCTGGAGATAATGCTTATTCGACTTTTGGAGATTTTTATTATTTAGAAACTTTAGATCTTAGCGGATTAGATACATCAAATACAGTTGGTATGTCTGCAATGTTTGCAGGATTATCTAGTCTTATTGATATTGAATTTGGTGATTTTGATACTAGTAATGTTACTGACATGTCTAATATGTTTTATGAAACTAGTAGTTTATCTAATATTGACTTATCAGGATTTGATACTTCAAAAGTAACTGATATGAGTTATATGTTTGAAGATTTTGGTCGTTATAATTCAGTTGGTATATTTGGTGATGATGAGGATTTTGTATATGTTAATACTCATTTAGATTTGTCTAGTTTTGATACTAGTAATACTTCTGATATGAAGGGAATGTTTAAAAATTCAGCATTTACTACTATTGATTTAAGTAGTTTTGATACTAGTCTTATTTCTAGTATGATGAATATGTTTTATGGAGTTGATAATGCGGATCATATTGATTTAACTTCTTTTGATACTAGAAATGTTACTAGTATGTATAATATGTTTTCAGACAGTTCTTTAAAGACTGTTGATTTATCAAGTTTTGATACAACTAGTGTTAGTGATTTTGTGTGGATGTTTTCTTCTTGTGAGTTTGATTCACTTGATTTGAGTAACTTTACTTTTAATGATAATGCTTCTGTTTCTGGAATGTTTAGTGCTGCTAAAACTACTGTGTATGTAGGTTCTCAAGATCATTATAGTTTATTAACAGATGAAAGTACTACTAATAGCTTGAGTGATGTTACTATAAAAATTAAATAATATAGAAATGAGAGATAGTTATGTATAATGATAATAATATTGAACAGTTAAATTTACAAGGAGATAATGGTGATTCTAATTTATCTGGTATGAATGTTAATGAACCAAATAAATCTTCTAAAAGAAATATAATAATAATTATTATATTATCTTTAACATTAGCTGGTTTAGGGTATGCTATTTTTACTCGTGAAAATGATAAGAGTTTTAATGATTCAAATAGCGAAGATAAAGATGTAGTTGATGATGATGTTGAAGAAGAAGTTGATTATGTTTGGGAAGCTTCAACATTTCTTGATGAATATAGAGCTAGTGGTAAAGAATTAACAATAGATACTAATTTGATTTCTGGACAAACGTTGCCTTTATCTTTAGAAACTATTAGTACTTTTGTTGGACCTGTAAAAGCATGGGGTATCGGGTCTAGTAATCTTGAGGCGAATAGTTTGATGGAATTATTAGATAATTCTTATTTACTTGTTACTGGTACATCTATGGGACATGGTGCAAGTATTAGTTTATATGATTATGATGAAACTCCTACTGATGAAGACTATAGAGAGTATGCTTCTAATATATATTTTGATGATGATTTAGTAAAATATTCTAATGATACTAAATTAAGTCAGTATATTGAAGATAATAATTGGAGTTTGCATTTAAATTTACCTAGAACTGAATATACTACTAAAGATAAAGAACGTTTATTTGAAATTGTTGATATGTTTGGAGATCCAACTGAAATATATATGTTTCAATCTAGTGATGTAGAATATGATTCTAATGGATGGATTAAAAGATCGGAAGTTATTTTAGATAATGGATTTATTATAAATTTTTATAATATGATTTGGAGAGGTGAAGGTTATACTGTTAGTTTAATGGTTACGGAAACTGCTTATGATACTGTTTATAGTTCTAATAAATTAGAATGGTTTTCATATTATCCAAGTGAAGATTTTGATATTTGGTCAGATTCTACTAGTTATAGTAAAGTAGATATTAATAGATAAAATATAAAATGTACGATTTATCGTGCTTTTTTTCAATATATGTAGTATAATCAATGAGCGAAAGAAGGAAGAATGAAAAAATTTAGCGAATTAGGTCTTAGTAAAGAGGTATTAAGATCGATAGAAAAAATGGGTTATGAAAATCCAAGCCCAATACAAGAATTATTAATACCTGAAGTGTTATCTGGAAAAGATGCAATTGGTCAAGCTCAGACTGGAACTGGAAAAACTTTGGCTTATGCTGCTAGTATTTTAAGTGCTATTGATGTTAGTACTAAATATGTTCAAGCTATTATTTTAGTTCCTACAAGAGAATTAGCTTTACAAGTTAAAGAAGAGTTTTTATTGCTTAATAAAGATTCGAATTTTGATGTAGTAGCTTTATATGGAGGTTCTAGCGTTGGTGTTCAAAGTAAAGAATTATCACGTGGAGCTGATATAGTTGTTGGTACTCCTGGTAGAGTAATTGATTTTATTAAAAGAGGAAAGTTAAAAATTAATAATATTAAGTATTTTGTTTTAGACGAAGCAGATATTATGTTAGATATGGGATTTTTAGAAGATATTGAAATGGTATTTAAGAAATCTAATGATTCTAAACAAGTATTATTATTAAGTGCTACTATGGCTAAAGAGATTAAAGGTTTAGCAAGTAAGTATATGAAAAGTGATTATGATCACTTAGAAGTTAAGTCTGATACTAAGACTAGTGATAATGTAGAGCAAAGTTATTATTTAGTTAGTGATAAGACTAGAGTAGAAGTTTTATGTAGAATTCTTGATTTAAAGAACTCTAAAAGAACTATTATATTTTGTGAAACTAAAAGGGAAGTTGATCAATTAAATACTGAGTTAGCTATTAGAGGTTATAACAGTGAAGTAATGCATGGTGATGTTTCTCAAGATATGAGAATTAAAACTTTAGATAAGTTTAAAAATGGTGCGTTTAAGTTCTTAATTGCTACAGATGTAGCAGCAAGAGGAATACATGTTAATGATATTGAATGTGTTATTAATTATAAATTACCTTTTGATAAGGAAACTTATGTACATAGAATTGGACGTACTGGTAGAGCTTCTTCTAAGGGTGAGGCAATCAGTTTAGTTGCTCATAAGAGTATGAGATTTTTAGATGCTATTGTTAAATTTACTAAGAGTAATATTACTAGGTGTGAATTACCAAGTAGTGAGGAAATAGTTAAATTAAAATATCAACAAGTTATTGATGAAGCTAATGCTTATACTAAAGAAGATTTAGTAGATGCATATAATTATGTAAGAGATTTATCTAAACATGATTTAATGAATGTAGCAGCTGCGCTACTTAAAGTGACTGTTGATAAACAAATTGGTCATAATTCTCGTAAGAGTGTTGAAGTTAAGGAAAATATTTATAAACAATTAAATAAAGGTAGTGTAAGGCTATTTGTTAATATTGGTTCTAAGGATAGACTTAAAAAGGGAAGTTTATTAGATTTTCTTAAAGAAAAAACTAAAATAGATAAAGATAATTTTACTAATATAGAAATTTTATCGACATTTACATTTGTTGATGTTAATTCTAAAGTAGTAGATGAATTTATGAGAAAAATTCAAAATACGAAATATAATGATCGTAAAGTAAGAGTTGAAAAGGGTAAAAAGCAAGGGAAGTAATCTTAATTAAATCTTAATAAATATTAAATTATTTATTAAGATTTTTTTGTTATAATTGATGTGGTGATGTCATGAAGAAGAAAAAATTAAAGTTAAGTGTTCTAGTAATAACTGTGCTTGTTATAGTTGTAATTGTTAATTTAGGAAAAAATATTTTAGGAGATAGTAGTTTAAATAGGGATTTAATTAATTTAGATAATTTTAAACATAATGAATTAGTAGCAATTATAGATGATACTAAGTTATATAATTATACTGAGGAGTATTTCGGAGATTATTATGAAACTTATAATTTTCAATTGGAAGAAAATGATTATAGCTTAAGATTATTTTATGATGTTTATGAAACTAATATAGATGATTTTACTTTATCAATAAATAAAGATGAGTTTATCGATAATAAAGATAATATTATAGATACATTGAATAGTTTTAATGATTATTTTGGGATTAGTGATGAGTTAATAGTTGATAGAATTATTGATATATATAATTCTGATGATGAAATATTTGAGTTGGGTAATGAGTATGTAATTTATGATAATGTTAAACATAATATTATGATATTTTGTTATGATTTAAATGAACATATTCAAATTGATTATCGTTTTAAGGAAGAAATGATTGAGTTATCAGATACTAGTGTATTACTTATTAATAATGATAATCCTTTAAGTAATACTTATGAACCTAGTTTATCTTTATTTAATGGTTTTATGGTTAATGATACTATTGTAAGTATATTAGATGTAATGTTTGAAGATGCAATTAATGAAGGAATTGATTTAAGTATTACTAGTGCTTATAGATCTGTTAGTGATCAACAAATAATATTTGATTCTAATATGAATAGATATATGAGTGAAGGATTTAGCTATGAAGAAGCTGTTTTAAAAACTAATGAATATGTTAATAATCCTGGAGCTTCTGAACATCATACTGGTTTAGCAATAGATTTTGCAAGTGGTGTTGGTAGATCATCTTGGATATGGCTTGATAATAATGCGTATAAGTATGGATTTATTAAAAGATATGAAGATGATAAAGTAGCAGTAACAGGTGTTAATTATGAAGCTTGGCATTATTATTATGTAGGTGAAAGTATTGCAAAATATATTTATTTTAATAGATTGTCTTTAGAAGAGTTTGAACAAGTTACTTTAAAATAAGCGAATATGAAGTAGGATGTTAGATAAATTTTGAATTTTTTTTGTATAGTCTTAATTAAATCTTAATAAATATAAAGGTATTTATTAAGTTTTTTTTTGTTATAATGTTATTAGAGAGGTGTAGTTATGAGTAAAATTTTAGTAGTTGATGATGATAAAGAAATAGTTAAAGCTATTGATATTTATTTAAGTGGTGAAGGTTTTAATATTGTTAGTGCTTATGATGGTGAGGTTGCTATCAAGTTAGTTGATGATAGTATAGATTTAATACTTATGGATATAATGATGCCTAATATGGATGGAATTAGTGCAGTTAAAAAAATTAGGGAAAATTATAATATTCCAATTATTTTCTTATCTGCTAAGAGTGAGGATTATGACAAAATAGAAGGCTTAAATATTGGAGCTGATGATTATGTTACTAAACCTTTTAATCCTTTAGAATTAATAGCTAGAGTTAATTCACAACTTCGTAGATACAATAATTTTTATAAAAAAGATTTGATTGATGTATATAGAAGTGGTGACTTGGTAGTAGATGACTCTAAGAAGAAAGTAACTATAATGGATAAGTTGATTAAATTAACTCCTACTGAGTATAATGTTTTGTTGTTTTTGTTAAAAAATAAAGGTAGAGTTTATTCCATTGAAGAGATTTATAATAATACTAATTCTGGAGACAGTTATGATGTCTCTAACATTATGGCTGTTCATATACGACATATAAGAGAAAAGATAGAGATAAATCCTAAGGATCCTAAATATTTAAAAGTTATTTGGGGTGTTGGATATAAGTTAGAAGATATTAAGGAGGATAACAATGAAAAAGAATAGTTTATATATTATTGGAAGAAGACTTGCTTATATATTTATTCCTATATTAGTTGTTGTTTTATTAGCTTGTGCTGTTGTTTTTAAAATTGTTGAGGATGATGGATCGCAAGCATATTTGGAAAATAGTTATTATGATAGTGAATTGTTTATGGATGTTAATCAATCAATGATGCAGGAGTTTTTACATTATGTATATTATAATAATAGTGACTCTGGTGAAGTATTTGAAATGGGTGATATTATATACCATTATATATCAGTACCGCTTTATAATCCTAATTTAGTTGAATTTTATTTAATAAATAAAGAGAATTTAACTATATATAGTAATGTTAGTGATATGGGTTCTATTGCTAGTCAATTAGATGGAATTAGACAAAGTAAGTATTACTATGTAATGGAGAATGGTAAAGTAGAATCTACTTTAGGTGATATGTATTTAAGTAGCAATATGTCGTATGAAAATATAGATGTTTATTATAAGCTTGGTAATACACAATATATTGATAGTGAGTTTTATTTTATAAATATTGGGTATCAAATAATAGAAAGTACTCATCAACATATTTTAGTTATTGCTTTAAGTGCTTTAATTTTATTAATATTCTTTATAGTTGTAATGTTTAGAGGAATGGGTAGAATAAAAGATAGTGATGAAATCAGTTTGAATTTCATTGATGATTGGCCTTTAGAAATAGTATTAGCTGGTTTATGGGCAGTATTATATGCATTTTCTTCCTTAATGATGAATTTTTATTATGTTAGTTATGATTTAGGAGCTATTGTTACTTATGGACTTTGTTATTTCTTGTTATTGGTGTTTTTGAATACTGTTACTAAGAGATGTAAAATAGGTATGGTATTTGAAAATACTATTACTTATAAGTTATTTAAGTTATTAATAAAATTTATTAAAAGTATTCCAGAGAATTTTAAATTTTATTTAATACTTACTTGTTTGATATTTATTAATTTATTAATTTTAGTTTTTAGATTTAATAATATTTTAGTGACTACTATTTTCTTTGTTACATGGATAGTATTAGGTATTTGGTTTATTAAGCATATTAAAAGTATTTATAGAATAGAAGAAGTTATTGATGATATTTATAATAATGGAGTTAGTGATATTGATTTTACTTTATATAATGATAATTATTTGGATGTAGTTAAACAATTATCTAAGATTAGTAGTGGTTATAATGAAGCTATAGAAGCTAAGATAAGTAGTGAGAGAATGAAGAGTGAATTAATTACTAATGTTTCTCATGATATTAAAACTCCGTTAACTTCTATTATTAATTATGTAGATTTACTTAGTAAGGAAGATATTAAAAATAAGAAGGTTTTAGAATATATTGATATTCTTAAGGCTAAATCTGATAGATTAAAGAAGTTAACTGAGGATTTAGTGGAAGTTTCTAAGGCTAGTAGTGGGAATTTGAAGATAGATTTTAATAAGATTAATGTTTTAGAATTACTTAATCAATTAAATGGTGAATATTCTAATAAATTTAGAGACAGTAATTTGATATTAGATTGTGATAAGATTGATAAGAAGTTAAATATTAGTGCTGATAGCAAATATATTTACCGTGTTTTTGATAATTTATATGGAAATGTAGTTAAATATTCAATGAGTAATACAAATGTGTATATTAGCGTTTTAGAAGATGAAGATAATGTTAGTGTTATGATTAAGAATATTTCAGCTAATAAACTAAACATTAGTAAGGAAGAATTGATCCAAAGATTTGTTAGGGGAGATGAGTCTCGTAATGATGGTGGTAGTGGACTTGGGTTGTCAATAGTTGAAAATTTGGTAAAACTTCAGAATGGAAACTTTGATATAATTATAGATGGAGATTTGTTTAAGGTAGTTGTTACTTTTAGAAAGTGGTAGTGTATGTTTAGTAAAAGAGATATTATATGGATTAGTTTAATAGTAGTTTTAGTACTTAGTATGGTTTATATACTAACAGGTAGTGAGTATTTATTTGGTTCTACAACTGATTACATTAATCAACATATAGTATTTGCTGATTATTTTAGAGAATTATTTTATGAAACAGGGAATTTATTCCCTGATTTCATGCCACATATTGGAAGTGGTCAAAATATTTATTATGCATCTTATTATGGGTTGTTAAATCCTTTAGTAATGATATCTTATTTAGTGCCTTTTGTTTCTATGGTGAATTATTTTATGATATTATCTATTTTATTGTTGATTAGTAGTGGAGTATTATTTTATATATATTTAAAGAGTCATGATTATAGTAGATTTACTTCTTTTATTGGTTCTTTTTTACTTATTACTTCTTCACCTATATTTTTTCATGCTCATAGACATATTATGTTTATGAATTATATACCTTTTTTAATAATAGGATTATTTGGAGTAGATAAATTTTTAGAAAAGAGAGATATTAAGTTATTAGTATTTTCTTTAGTAATGATGATATTTACAAGTTATTATTATAGTGTAGGTGGGTTTATTTGTTTAATTGTTTATATGTTTTATAGATATAGTAAATTAAATGAATTTAGTTTTATTGATTTTTTTAAAACTTGTTTGAGGATTTGTGTTCCTTATATATTGAGTATTATGATTGGAATGGTTTTATTACTTCCTACTATATATACTTTAATTAATGGGAGAATGGATTCTAATGTTAGTGTATCTTTTAGTGATATGTTAGTAATTAATGAATTACCTTTATATGCTCATTATTCGATGGGAATGTCTTTAATTAGTTTAATAGCTTTGATTTATTTAGTAGTATTTAAAAAGTTGGAAGATAAAGTAATAGGAGTATTTTTATTATTTATTAATTTTTTTCCGATATTTAATTATGTATTAAATGGTTTTATGTATATAAATTATAAATCTTTAATACCTTTTATTCCTTTACTTATATTAGTCACTATGATATTCATTAAAGATATAATTAAATACAGAATTACTAAGTGGATAGTTATTCCTATAGTTATATTAACTCAATTAGGAATTTGTATAGGTATTAGTTATAGTGATAGTTTAATTACTAGGGAGTTTTATAATAATAATTATGATGATGTAATAAGTGTCAATGAATATTTGAAATCTTTAGATGATAGTTACTATAGAGTTAATAATATAGTTAATACTCATGCTAATATGAATTTCTCTGGTGGAGCTTTTATTGGTACTATATATTCTTCTACAAGTAATAATAATTATTATAATTTATATACAAATGTTTTAGAAAATAATTTAACTCATAGAAATATGTTTATGTTATCTGGTAGTAGTAATATTATTTCTCAAATATTACTTGGTGAAAAATATATTATAAGTTCTTATAATATAGAGAATTATGAGTTAGTTGATAAAGTTAATGGTCAATATGTTAGTGAGAATATATATGCATTACCAATTGCTTATGCTACTAATAGTTATATTAATATTAATGATTATAATGAACTTGATACTTATTCTAAGATGGTTAATTTAATTGGTAATGTTGTAAGTAGTGATGATACTAATACTGATTTAGTTACTTTAAATACGTTGGAATATGAAATAGTAAAAGAGGAAAATATTGAAGTAGAGTATATTGATGATAAAATGTTAGTTAATGCTAGTAGTAATAATTATTTAAAAATGGAAGTGGATAGTGATAATTATTTAGTTGTTTCTTTTAAAGTTAAGAATAAGAGTAGTGATATTAATATAGTGGTTAATAGAATTAATAATAAGTTAACTAGTAATGAATGGAAATATTATAATAACAATGAATTATTTACTTATGTTGTTAAAGGAGATATTAATTTATTTTTTAATAGTGGTAAGTATGAGTTAAGTGATTTTGTGATTTATGAAATTGAAGAAGAAATGTTGGAATCAGGTGTAATTCCTATGGATATTAGTGAATTTTCTGGAGATAATTTAAATGGTAGTATTTCTTTGGAAGATGATTCAATGATGGTTTTATCTATACCTTATGATGATGGATTTGTTGTTAAAGTTGATGATGTAGTTGTTGATTATGAAATGGTTAATGACGGACTTATTGGTTTTTATGTAGA
Organism: uncultured Muribaculaceae bacterium; assembly: GCA_964370475.1. Lineage (GTDB taxonomy): Bacteria > Bacillota_I > Bacilli_A > RF39 > UBA660 > CAYJCL01. The sequence continues at coordinate 46,657 of CAYJJI010000005.1, forward strand.
TAAAGGAAATCATAATATAGATATAGAATTTGTAGCACCTTATAAAAATATTTCTTTGGTAATTAGTAGTGTGGGTGTTATAATGTTTTTGTTATTTATTATATACAGTAAAAGGAGTAAGTTATGGGTAAGTTAGTTTCGGTAATTGTTTCTTGTTTTAATGAGGAAGAATCACTTCCTTTGTTTTACAAGGAAATGGATAAAATTTCAAGAAAGATGGACTATTTGAATTTTGAGTTTATTTTTATAAATGATGGTTCTTCTGATAGGACTTTAGAGGTCTTGAAAAAATTAGCATTAAAAGACAATAGGGTTAGGTATATATCATTTTCTAGGAATTTTGGTAAGGAAGCTGCGATGTTTGCTGGTTTGGAAGCGTCTTTGGGTGATTACGTAACTCTTATGGATGCGGATTTACAAGATCCTCCGTATATGTTGGAAGAAATGTATAATTACATATTAAATGAAAAATTTGATAGTGTAGGTACTAGAAGAGTTACTAGAAAAGGTGAACCTGTTATTAGAAGTTTCTTTGCTAGAATGTTTTATAAATTAATTAATAAAATGAGTAAAGTAGAGATGGTTGATGGTGCTAGAGATTATCGTTTAATGACTAGACAAGTAGTTAATGAAATTATAAAATTAAAGGAATATAATAGATATTCTAAAGGGTTATTTAGTTTTGTAGGATTTGATACTAAGTGGATTGAGTATGAGAATGTTGAGAGAGTAGCTGGAGAGACAAAATGGTCTTTTTGGAAATTGTTTAAGTATGCTATAGAAGGTATTATTGCTTTTTCGACAGCTCCTTTATCATTAGCTTCTATATTTGGGATTATTTCTTGTATAGTTTCATTTATCTTTATATTCATTATAATACTTAGAACTTTAATATTTGGTGACCCTGTTAGTGGATGGCCTTCAACTATATGTGTTATTTTATTTATAGGTGGTATTCAATTATTTTGTATGGGAATCATGGGTCAGTATATTGCTAAAACTTATAATGAAGTTAAGAATAGATCTATTTATATAGTGAAAGAGACTGAGAAATGTTTGAAAAAGTAATGAAGTATAAAGAGATTATATATTATTTAATCTTTGGTGGTTTAACTACGTTAATAAATATTATTGTATTTTATTTGTTTAATGATTTATTTAATGTTTATTATCTTGTATCTAATGTTATAGCTTGGGTTGTATCTGTTTTATTTGCTTATATAACAAATAAAACAGTAGTATTTAAATCTGATAATAAAGTTTTTAAAGAAAGTGTTACTTTCTTTATATTTAGAGTTATATCGTTAGGTATAGATATGTTATTTATGTATTTATTAATAGATATAATTTCTATTGATAGTTTAATAGCTAAAATAATTGTTAATGTTATTGTTGTAATATTAAATTATGTATTTAGTAAATTATTTATATTTAAAAAGAAGAACAAGTAGTCGTTCTTCTTTTTGTCTTATCTATTATCGTTATCTTTATCTTTGCCATTATGTTTTGAGTTAGCAACATGTGCGTTTATGGCTTTTTTGATGTTTTTTCTTGATGCTTTTGATTGTTTTTGAGTAGTCATATCTATTACCTCCCATTTATATTATTTGCATTATATAAGTAATAATAATGGTAATTAATGGTAATACTATTTAGTGATATTATATGACATTGAGTTTTTATTTATTTTATTATATAATGGATATATCATAGGAGAGATAGATGAAGAGATTTAACCCTGAAAAAGAATTAAAAAAGCAGAATAAAAAGTATACAAAAAAACATTTAGTTTTTTCTTTATTGGGTTTAATATGTTTTACTATCTTAGGTATTTCTTTTGCTTATTATGAAGTTAGTGGAAGTTCTTTAGTAATAGATACATCTGTTGATGCACCAATAAAGTTAGTGGTTTATTTAGAAGGTGAAGAAGTTAGTGATTTTCCTTCTAAAAGTTCTGGGTTTGGATTTGATTCTATGAATTGTGTTAATGGTAGTAATGGATTTTGGAATGAAGATACGTGGAAGTTAACTATTGATTTTTTTAGTAATGATGTTTGTAGTGTTTATTTTGAACCAGTTCCTTATACTGAGAAGATATTAGTGGGATCAGATCCAGTTCTTGATTCTAAAATGTTACCTGTTAATATTTCAGATGCTGGAGTAGTTACTATAGCTGATGAGTATTTAGAGTGGTATTCTTATGCCAATAAAGAATGGGCGAATGCTGTAATAGTTGATACTTCTTTTACTAATAATACTCCTGGAACTGTTATTCCGATGGATAAGATAGAGCAGATGTATGTGTGGATACCAAGGTATTCTTATGATTTAGCAAGTATTGTATCTGCTTATGAAGCTATCGATGTTACATTTGTTAATAATACTCAAGAAGCTCATCCTGCTTTTACGTTTGGTGATGCTGAATTGGATGGTTTGTGGGTAGGTAAGTTTGAACAGGGAGAAGATAATAGAATTATACCTAATGTGAATTCTATGCACGAAAAAAATATTTATACATTATATGATACTATTAATAATGCAATGAATACTCATTCTTTAGATGTATCAACTGATGTTCATATGATGAAAAATACTGAATGGGGACTTGTAGCTTATTTTTCGCAATCAAAATATGGTGTTTGTAATAGTGATGGAACTTGTAGTAATAAAGTAGCTAATAACAATTATTTTAATGATAATATTGAATTTGATATTGTTACTGGTTGTGGTGGTATTGATACTGCTGTTGCAAATAATAATACGGGAATTGATATTTGTCCTAGTACTAATAGGTGGAATACTGTCAATGGTATGGGTGCTAGTACAACTAATAATATTACTGGTATATATGATATGGCTGGTGGAAGATATGAATTTGTTATGGGTACTATGTTGAGTGCTTCTTCTAGTTTTGATACTACTTATTCTGGATTTTCTTCTGTTCCTGATAGTAAGTATTATGATGCTTATGTATATGGTACTTCTTCGGAAGATTATTCTAGAGGTATTGTAGGTGATGGAGTTTTAGATATAAATCCTACTGCTATTGCAATGCCAACTTGGCATTATGATTATTTCTTCTTTTTAAATAACGACCTTAATTGGGTTTTAAGAGGGGGAATGGCAGAAGTTTCTGAGTTTTCAGGTATTTGGAATTATTATGCTTTTTATGGTGTTCCTTATGCTAGTGCATCAGCGAGGTCTGTTGCAGTAATAAAATAATTATGGAGGTTTTATGAAGATTAATGAAAAAAATAAATTGAAACAAGTTCAAAAGAAAGTTAGAGAACGCTTAGTTACTTCTTTGTGTTGTTTAATATTTTTATCAATACTAGGTATTAGTTATATATTATTAAACTCTAATACTAATGAGATTTATTCTGTAGAGGAAAGCACTAATGAATTACTTGTATATGTTGATGGTGAACAAGTGTCTGAATTTCCGTCTAAAGCAGCAGGTTATCTATATGAGACTATAACTTGTAAGAATAATTCTGTTGGTACGTGGGATGATACTACTTGGAGTCTTAGTATTGAGTTTTCAAAGAATGATGCTTGTATTGTATATTTTGTTAAACCTTATACAGAAACATTACTAGCTGGGTCTGATCCAGTATTAGATAGTAAAATGGTACCAGTTAATATTTCTGATACTGGAGTTGTAACGGTTGCTGATATTTTTAAAGAGTGGTATAACTATAATAATAAAGAATGGGCGAATGCTGTAATAGTAGATCCAACATTTACAACATTAGATTCAGGTACTACAATACCAATGGATAAAATAGAGCAGATGTATGTATGGATACCGAGATATGAATATGATGCAGCAAGTATTGAAAGTGCTGCTCATGCAATAGATGTAACTTTTGTTGATAAAACACAGGATGCTCATCCAGCATTCACTTTTGGTACTGATGAATTATCGGGCATATGGGTAGGTAAGTTTGAACAAGGTGAAGATAATACAATAAGACCAAATCAAAATTCAATACATCTGATGAATGTATCAACTTTATATGATAATGTAAATAATGCAATGACTACATACTCATTAGATGCAACTACAGATGTACATATGATAAAAAATACTGAATGGGGAGCTGTGGCATATTTATCACAATCAAAATATGGAGTATGTAATAGTGATGGAACATGTAGTGCAAAAATAGAAAATAATAATTATTATAATAATACTTCATGGGATGTGGTGACAGGATGTGGCGGAACTGATGTAAACCAACCTTCTTCTGAATCAGGAATTGCCATTTGTCCAGTAGAAAATAGATGGACGACAGAAAACGGAGTAGAAGCAAGTACAACGCATAATATAACAGGAATATATGATATGGCTGGAGGAAGAAATGAATATGTAATGGGAAATATGCAAGATAGTAGCGGTAATTTCTATTCAAGAAACTCAGGATTTACAACAGCACCAGATTCAAAGTACTATGACTCATATGCATATGGAACTTCTGATACTGATTATAATAGAGGCCTTCCAGGAGATGCAACGATAGAGTTAAATCCTTCAGGCGTTGATATGTCCAACTGGAACAATGATACTGCTGCTTTCTTGAACTCGATCACTTCTTGGTTCTTGCGAGGAGGACCTTATCTTGGTAGTTATGGTGGAATTTGGTACTTCAACGATAATGATGGTTATGCGGGCAGTATTGATTCAACCCGCTCGGTTCTTTCTTCTGTATATTAATAAAACGAACATTCATTTATTATAAAGTACATTCCCAATAGAAATCGAATGTGAAAGTCCTAAAAATAGCATGAGCTTTGAACGTTACTACCTATACTTACCATTCCGATGAATGTAGCAATAATCAGGGCGGGTAATAAATAGGTGTGATGTGTAATGGAATAATTAGTACTTATTAAGTGCTTGAATACTTAAAGAAATGGAACTTATCTGTTTCTTTTTTTGTTGATTGATAAGATATTAGATACATGATATTATTGTAATAGGTGAAATTATGAATCAAGATAAAGTTGGTAAATATATATATAATTTAAGAAGTAAGAATAAAATGACTCAGGGAGAATTTGCTACTAAGATAGGTGTTACTGCACAAGCTGTATCTAAATGGGAAAATGGAAGAGGGATTCCTGACATTGAGATTCTTAAGATAATTAGTAATGAATTTAATGTTTCTATAGATAGTATTTTAGGTAATAAAAAGAAGTCTTATATATGGATTGTTATTTTTGGAATTGTTCTTGTTTTAGGAATTATTATTATGTTGTTTTTATTTAAAAATGAAGAATATAATTTAGGAGTTATTAAATCTGGTAATGATGAGTTTATAATTACTGGAGCAGCTTCTTATAGTAGTGATAAGAAATCTATACATATTACTGATATTAATTATATAAGGGAAGATGAGAATTTGTATGAGTTACTTGAATTTTCTTTGTATGAAACTGAAGGGGATATTACTAAGAAATTAATTGATGGTAGAAATGTAGATATAAGTGTTGATTTTAAAGATGGATTATTAATTAATGAATTAATAGATAGTGCTGATTTATATATTGATAATTATAATTCTATTTGTTCTGATTTAGAAAATCCTAATTTATTTATTAGAATTAGTTTATTAAGTGAAAGTGGTTTAATAATTAATCATGAAGTACCTTTGGTATTTGATTATACATGTTAACGTATCGTTTAGTTGTTTAAACAAGAAGTTTATTTAACTTTTTGTTTTTTTATGGAATAATGTTTATGAGGTGGAAAAAATATGAAAAAATTTGTTTGGTTAATCTTGGGGGTTGGGGTTGTATTAATAAGTGTTGGGGTATACTTTTTATTTAAAGATGAAGAAGTGGTTTATGTTGATGAGTTCTTAAATGCTTATACTGAAGTTAATTCGGGACATAAGTTTTCAATTACGGGAATTAATGATGTTATTAATATTTTAGAAAATGGTAGTGGAGTTGTATTTATTGGTTTTCCTGAGTGTAAATGGTGTCAGGCTTATGCTCCAATATTAGATGAAGTTGGTAGAGAGTTAAATATTAATACTATTTATTATTTAGATATTAGAGAAGATAGAGCTGATAATAGTTCGGAATATTTAAAGATAGTAGAAATTTTAAAAGAATACTTAGAGCTTGATGACGAGGGGAATCCTCGTATATATGTTCCTACAGTAGTTGGAGTAATTGATGGAGAAATAGTTGGTTTTGATGATGAGACTAGTTTAGATACTGGAGGATTTACTGAAACTAGTGATTATTGGAGTGATGAAGAAGTATCTGAGCTTAAAGAAAATTTAAGACTGTTCATGAGTGATGTTGTTGATAGTGGTTGTTCTAGTTGTGATTTTTAATATATTTCGATATAATATATTTTATATGGAGGATTGAAATGATACATAAAATGAATTTACAAAACGGACCTTTTAATAAAATAATGGAAGGTAGTAAGACAATAGAGATGAGACTTAATGATGAGAAACGTCAGTTACTTAGTGTAGGAGATTTTATTGAATTTAATAATTCTGATACTGATATATTATTGATGGGTGAAGTAATAGGTTTACATAAATTTAGAAATTTTGAAGAAATGTATGATGCATTTGATAAAATTAGTGTTGGATACGAAGAGTGGGAAGATGCAATACCTAGTGATATGTCACAATATTATTCAGAAGATGATATTTTGAAATATGGGGTACTTGGAATAGAATTAAAGTTAGTTAAGGAAGTATAAGATGTTAAATAGTAGAACAAAAAAATTATTACTTGGTGTAGGAGCTTTTATATTAGCTTTTATGTTATTTGTAGGAGCTAGACAAAATACTAATGATGAAGTTTTAATAGAGGATAGTATTATTGCTTCTCAAAGTAAGATAGATGATAGTTTAAAGAGTAGAGGTTATACAATAGATGATCCTAATGTAGTTGTAAATCCTTATGGAATTTCTCCTTTAAGTGCTCTTGTAATATTTGAAACTGAGGAGAATGTTACACCAGTTGTTGTGATTGAAGGAAAAGATGAGTTAAGTACATATACTCATGAATTTAGTTCTGGTAAAGAACATTATTTACCAATATATGGATTGTATCCTGATACTGAGAATGTTGTTACAATAAGTTTCGGTTATGAAGAAAAGGAAATAATAATTAAAACAGATCCGTTACCTAATGATTTTCCAACTACTGAAATTGTTAAAAGTGATGAAAGTAAGTTGAGTAATGATTTATACTTTTTTACACCAGCTATGCAAAGTTATACGTTTGCAGCTGATGTAAATGGTGATATTCGTTGGTATTTAGATACTATTGCTATATGGAAGATTGATAGATTAGAAAATGGTCGTTTATTACTTAGCAGTGATAGACCTATAAATCCGCCATATTATAATACTGGCTTAGTAGAAATGGATATGTTGGGTAAAGTATATACAGAGTTTGCCTTGCCTGGTGGATATCATCATGATTACTTTGAACTAGAAAATGGTAATTTAATAGTTGCAAGTGATGATTTTTCTGGTGATACTGTTGAAGATATAATAGTAGAAGTTGATCGTTCTTCAGGTGATATTGTTAAAACAATAGATTTAAAGGATATATTGCCAATGCATTCTGGTAAATCAGAGCAATGGATTGATTATGATTGGTTTCATAATAATAGTACTTGGTATGATGAGGAAACTGATCAATTAATTTTATCTGGTCGTCATCAAGATGCTGTTGTAAGTATTGATTATTCATCTACCCAATTAAATTGGATCATAGGTGATCCTACTAATTGGGATGAAGAATATTTAGAATATTTCTTTGAACCTATAGGAGGAGAATTTGAGTGGCAATGGTCTCAACATGCTGCAATGATTACTCCAGAAGGTTATATATTTATATTAGATAATGGAAATAATAAGAGTAAAATAGAAGAGGATTATGTACCAGCTACTGATAGTTATACTAGAGGTGTTATGTATGAAATTAATACTGATGAAATGACTATTGAACAAGTATGGGAATATGGTAAAGATCGTGGAAGTGATTTTTATTCACCTTATATTTCAGATGTTGATTATATAGATGAAGATCATTATATAGTTCATTCTGGTGGTGTAGTGTTAGTTGATGGAGTTATTCAAAATGCTCCTGCTGGATTAACTGAAAATACTGAAATGGAATCTTATACTGTTGAATTATTAAATAATAAAGTTATTTTTGAGATTAATGTTAATACTAACTTATATAGAGTTGAAAAAATGTCTTTATATGGTAATGATGAATTTGAATTAGTTACAGGTAAATATAGGGGGTCACTTGGTGAAACTGTTAAAGATGATGTTAAGGTTGGAATACATCCGTTAATTAATAGTATTGATGATACTTATGAATCTCATAATATTAGTTTTGTTAAAGAGTCGGATAGATTAGTCTTTGAAGGTCAATTTTTACAAGGAACTAATGTTCAGATTGTATTAAATAAAGGTTTTGTATCTAGTTATTATAATTTAAAGGTTTCTAAGAAACCATATACTGCTTTATGTGTAGATGTTTATACTGAAGAAGAAACTGAAAATGGAATAGTTGTTAATAAGTATATTAATGATGAAGGTTTAGATGGTAAATATGATATTTACTTAATGATTAATGATACTTTGTATAATACTAATGAATATGTAGTGTTTTAGAAATGAAAAAAGAAATACTTAGGATTTCATTCCTTGATAAGTATTTCTTTTTTTCATTTCTTTATCGATGTCATTTAAGACAACGAATTTTTTTAATAACCATGATGGTTCTATAAGATCTTCTAATTTTGGGTCACCTGTTATTCGATTTATAATGATTGTATCTTTTAAATGTTCTAGTTGTTCTACAACTATGTCTATGTATTCGTCTTTTGATAAAATTTTAAATTTATCTTTGTTATATATATCTGCTAATTCAGTGTTTTTAATTACATGTAACATATGAATTTTCAACCCCCATATAGGAAGGGTATTTAAGTATTTAGCGGTATCTATCATCATTTCTTTTGTTTCATATGGTAAACCATTTATTATATGAACTAATACTTTAATGTTTCTCTTATGGAGTTCGTAAACCATTTCTTCGAAATTTTGTAAGTCATGACCTCTTTTAATAAATTTTAATGTTCTATCATGCATTGATTGAAGTCCTAGTTCTATAGTTAAATCTGTTCTTTTATTTAGTTCTTCTAAATAGTCTAGAACTTCATTACTTATTGAATCACTTCTTGTACTTATGTTTAATCCAACAACGTTATCTAGTTTTAAGATAGATTCATAGTAGTTTTTTAATGTTTTTAAATCTGCATAGGTGTTTGTGTTTGCTTGAAAGTAACCGATGTAGTATCCATCTTTCCATTTTTTTTCCATCATTACTTTTATATCATTGAATTGTTTTATTAAATCATCTTTGACATTACCTGCAAAATCTCCTGAACCTGATGGAGAACAATAAATACATCCTTTGTTATTTACTTTATTTGGACATGAAAAATTAGCATTAAGAGAAATTTTAAATACCTTTTTGCCATATTTGTTTTTATAATAATAGTCTAAAGTATGATATCTTTTGTTGTCGATTGCGTATTTGAACATTTTTATCACCAATGTTATTTTATCATGATAATAATTTTAGTCAATAGTGTATTTTTTTTATCATTATTATATAAAATGTTACTCTTTTATTTTGTTATAACTTGTGATATATTGTTATTAGAATAGGTGATTAGTATGGGTTATTTAAGAGAAAAATTTTGTAATAATAAAATGTTATTTATTACTTTAGGAGTGGTACTTTCTATCGCTGTTGCTGTTGGGATATCTTATGCAATATGGATTTTAACAAATACTCAAACGAGTAAAAATATAGTACAAACAGGTTGTTTTGATATTACATTTGTTGAAGATACAGATGGTATAGAGTTAAGGAATGCGTATCCAATCACTGATGAGGCAGGTGTAAAATTATCACCATATACTTTTACAATTACAAATACTTGTGATATTGCTGCTGGATATCAAGTTAATATTGAAATGTTAAATACAACAACACTTGATCATTCATTATTAAAAACTGTTCTTGATACTGGTACACCTACTATATTAAACACAAATAGCATAGTAGTGGAAACAATAGCTGATGCTACATCATATATGATTTATCAAGGTATCTTAGAAAAAGATCAGTCAGTTACTCATAATTTAAGAATGTGGTTGGATGAATCGGCTACTTTAGAAAATTCGCAGAAAAAATTAGCTGAATCAAAAGTTGTTATAATTGCAACTCCTACAAAAGTTCCTGGTGCTGCGGATGAAATTCAACTTTGTAAAGATGAATATGCTATGCGAGGTTATACTGCAACATCTGGATCGGAATTTAATTATATTTACGGTGATGATGGTGTAGTTATTCATAAATATACTGGTACTTCAACAGATTTAGTAATACCTTGTGAAATAGATAACAAACCTGTTGTTGAAGTAGGTGGAGATGCAATTGTATGTGGTGGTGAAGGTTGTTTAAATAAAGTGACGATTTCTCAATCGATTGATAGTGTTGTGATTCCTTCAACGGTTAATGTTATTAAAGAATATGCTTTCTATGATACTTGGGCTTTAAATGAGTTGATTATATTAGATGGAGTAGAGATTATTGGAAATAATATATATAATAACCCTCCAGCTAGTGTTGAAATTGGATTTGATAATATTTTACATATTTCAGAAAATATATATAATAGTCTTTTAGCAAATTATTCTAGTCAATTTTCTGATGTTTTAGTAAAAAATACTGATGCAAATGGATTTGAATATTTAAGTGTTAAAGATAATAATACTTTTAAGCAACTAATATCTTATAGTGGAAGTAGTGAGAATATAACTATACCTGATGGAGTGACATCTATATCTGGTAATGCTTTAAATCGTACATGGTCATCTGTATATCCGTCATTAAAAAATATATTTATACCAGATAGTGTTGTGTTTATTGAAGATATTACTTCTGGGTATGAAGGCTCGCCGTTTGGAACTAATGAACTTACAGTAAATGCTGATGGTTTTGTTTATACATTAAACGCAGATGGAACTCCGCATACAATATATGATTATTATGGAACTGACAAAGATATTGTGATTCCAGAAGGTACTTTATATATTGATGAGTATGCATTTCAATATGCTGATTTAACTAGTGTAGTAATACCTGCGAGTGTTAAGACAATTGGACATTATGCATTTGATTATAATCAACTTACTAATGTAGTTATTCCTAATGATATTGTTGAAGTATCAAGTAGAGCATTTACTAATAATCCTTTTCAAACAACTGCAGAAGGGTTTAATTGTACATATAATGCTGATGGATCTCCTCATACTATATATGGTTATAGTGGTTCTGAGACTGATTTAGAACTACCTGAGGGAACTAAATACTTGAATAAGTTTGGAGTTTATAATTTAAATTCATTATATTTGCCGGATAGTTTTATTAGTTTAGATAATACTTTTTACGGATTGCCAAATGATGTATATGTAGCAGGAAGATCGTCTAGTGGCTTTTCGATAGTTCCTCCTCAAATAGCTGATAATTTTACATCTAATACTTTTACATATGAATTAGATAGTAACATTAGTAAAGAAGATTGGTTGGCAAGTTTACAACCATAATTAAAGATGTCGGATTCTTCTGATGTTTTTTTTATTGTTTTTCTTGTTTTCTTTATTCATGTATTGTAGAATAGCTTAATGAGGTTTTTTATGGAATATGAGTTAAGATTTTTAGAATTATTTGGTTTTAAATTAGTAGAAAAAAGTGATATAAGTTGGTCTATAGTTGATTCTAATGATGAATTAGTAGGTAGTATAACTTATGTTAGAGATGGTAAGTTATTTAAGTATATTACTATTATTAACAGTGAAAAAATAACTTTTTATAAAGACAGAGTTGATAGTAGTAGTGTTACAAGTTATTTTTTCACTGTTAAAGGTTTGGAAGATAAGAATGTTGAATTAGATGTTAATGATGGATTATATGTTAAAGTAGTAGATAATACTAATTTCTTATGTATTAGTTTTTGTTTGAGAACTTTAAATGTTAGATGTGGTAGTGAAGTTTTAATGTTTAGTCAGGATGAGGCGAACTATAATAGTTCTTATACTTGTAATTATGAGACTGAATCGAAAATAATTAATATAGATGCTATAAGTAATAATAATTCTTTTAAAGTTACTGTTAGTAATACGGATAATCAATTACCATATAAGTGGACTACACGTATTTTATTACCTTCATCTTTAGATGAAGTTATTGATAATGAAGAGAGTGGAGTTTTATTAGTTGATAAGGTTTATAATTCTATTGATGAAATAATTCCTTTTAGTGATGGTTGTTTTGAACGTTTAGTTAAAAGAGAGCTTAATGAATTTGATGCAGGAGCTTGTGCTTTATTTAAGAGTATAAGTAGTAAAAGAAAAAATATGAGGTTGCTAGCAAGCAAGGAGAAGTAAGATAATTATGGAATATGAATTAAGATTATTTGGAATGTTTGGTTATACCATTGTTCCAAATGGTCATATTGAATGGTTTGTTTTTGATAATAAAGGTAATCATGTTGGAAGAATTGAGTATGTTAATATTTCTAATAATAAATATGGGTATAAAGTAGATGTTAATAGTAATGATTTATTAATATCTTATACTAGAGATGAAGTTGATACTGATTTATTTTTTAAGTATATATGTATTAAGAGAAGTAATAAGCTATGTGGATTTAGCATTAAGTTAGATAAAACTTTAGGTATTTGTTATAGTAGTGAAAGTGGGAGTTATATTAATTTAATTATTAATCCTGGAAAAGAAATCAAAGTTAGTATTGATAATGAATTAGTAGAACTTAATGAGGCTTTAGTTAATAATATTAATTATTTAAAGTATAAATATTCTAAAGATAGTAATAGTTTTTCTTTATATAATGATAGAGAATATTTAGGATATAGAGTTTGTAGATGTGTTGAGACTAAGAGTATTAAGAATTATTCTAAGTGTGATGATATCAATGATGAAATCATTAAACATAATAAGGGAATTAGTATTGTAGAGAGAGTATATAATATATTAAATGATGAGATTCCTTTTATTAGTGAATATTTATTTTCTTTATTAGATTTAAAACTTAATTGTTTTAATACTGATACGGTTCATTTATTATTTAATTCTTTGAGTGAGAAGAAAAATTTAATGAGAAATCTTAGTGGGAGATTTGAATAACTTATTGTTAAGTTATTCTTTTTTTGGTATTATATTAATAATAAAGGGTGATTATAATGGCTAATGTGGAGAAACATTTTCAAATAAATTTTCAAGCTGGGGTAGCTAAAGAAGGATGTATTATTAAAGGTGATAAGTTTAGAATCACTGTTTTAAGTGAAATATTAATTCGTCTTGAATATAGTGAGGATAATACTTTTTTAGATAAACCAACTGAATTTGCTTTATCTCGTGATTTTGAAGTACCTAAATTTAGAGTTGATGAAGATAATAAGTTTATTGTAATTACTACTAGTTACTTTACTTTAGAGTATGTAAAAGGTAAACCGTTTATTGGTCCTAAGTATGCTCCTGATGCTAATTTGAAAATTAGTTTAAATGATACTGATAAACAATGGTATTTTGGTCACCCAGAAGCTAGGAATTTTTATGGAGTATTAAATCATTTAGATAAGACTCCTAACCCTAATGATCAACTTAATGTGGAAAATTTAAAAAATAAAGTTAAGGAAGTAGTTGTTAAAAATAAAGGGTTATATTCTACTGATGGGTTTGTATCTTTTGATGATTCTAAATCTTTTGTTATAGAAGAAGATGGTTCTTTAAATAGAGATAGGCTTAATAATTTAGATACTTATGTATTTCTATATAAAAGGGATTTTGGTTTATGTTTGAGAGATTATTTTAAATTAACTGGTTCTCCAGCTATGATACCTAGATATGCTCTTGGGATTTGGTGGCAAAAGAATGAGATGTATTCTTTTAATGATATTAAAAATTTAATTAATGATTTTTCTAAAAATGATATTCCTCTTAGTACTTTGTTATTAGGAGAGTATTGGCATCAAAAAGATAAAACTAATTTAAGTAGATATCGTAGTGGTTTTGCTTTTAATGGGGAATTATTTGCTGATCCAAGAGCTTTTAGTACTTATTTGCATGATAGAGGAATTAAATTGGGAGTTAATATTGATCCTCATGAAGGAGTTTTTACTCATGAACCTAAGTATAATGAGATGGCTTTGGAACTGGGAATTAATACTAAGATGACTATTCCTTTTAATATGTATGATTTGAATTTTGTTAATTTGTATTTTCAAAAACTTATTATACCTTTATATAATTATGGAGTAGATATGTTTTGGATAGATTATTATAATCCTAAAGATAAGATGACTATGGATTTACTTAATTATTATCATTTTAATGATTATAAGAGATTTAATAATCAAAGGGGTTTAATACTTAGTAGACCTAATGATTTAGCTCCTCATAGATATCCTATTCATTTTTCTGGTGAAACTGTTGTTAGTTGGAATACTTTAGCTAGTTTACCTTTTTATAACAATACTAGTTGTAATATAGGACTATCTTGGTGGAGTCATGATATTGGTGGATTTAAAGATGGGGTTGAAGATTCTGAGTTATATACTAGATATGTTCAATTAGGAACATTTAGTCCAATATTTAGATTTGCATCGGATATGGGTAAATACTATAAGAGGGAACCATGGAGATGGGATAGTAAGACTTTAAATATAGTTAAGGGTTATTGTCTTTTAAGACATCGTTTAATCCCTTATTTATATAGTGAAGGGTATAAGTATCATAAAGCTCATATACCTGTTGTTAAGCCTTTATATTATAGTGTTCCTGATTTATATGATGAACCAATATATCGTAATGAGTATTTTTTTGGTAGTGAGTTATTAGTAGCTCCTATAACTGTACCTAATGATATTGTAATGAATCGTTCTATTCATAGATTGTATCTTCCTGAAGGTACTTGGTATGATTTTAATACTGGTAAGAAATTTCAAGGAAATAAAAGATTTATAGCTTTTTATAAACATGATGAATATCCTGTTTTTGCTAAGAGTGGTTCTATAATACCTTTAGCTATTAACGATAATATAAATAGTACTAGTGTGCCTAAAGATATGGAAGTTCATGTATTTCCTGGAAAGAGTAATGTTTATAATTTGTATGAGGATGATGGTAATAGCAAATTGTTTAATGAAGGATATTATATTGTTACTAGATTTGATTATAATTACTTAGCTAATAATTATACATTGATTATTCGTCCTGTTGAAGGTAAGAGTGGAATAATTCCTGAATTTAGAAATTACAAAATAAGATTTAGAAATACTAGAATGGCGCAAGATGTTATTGCAATGGTGCAAGAAGTTAAATATGAAGTTAAGTCTTATGTAGATAATAATGATTTTATAGTTGAGGTTAGTAATGTACCTACAATTTCTCAGTTAACGATAAATTGTAAGGGTACTGATATTGAAATAGATGCTATTAGAATTATAAATGAAGATATAGATGGAATATTAAATGACTTAAAGATTAAAACTACTTTAAAAGAAGAGATTGCTAGTATTATATATAGTGATATGAATTTTAATAAGAAAAAGGTTGAGATTAGAAAGTTAAGTAAGAAGGGATTAGATTCTATATTTATTAGAATGTTTATTAGATTGATAGAGTTTATATCAGGAATTTGACAATTAGTTTTATTTATGATATTATTTTCTTCGGCTTTTTAAGGGGGAAAAAATGAAAAGTTTTAAAAAATTAGGGATTAAGGAATTTGGTTCTTTAATTACAGCTGCTTCGATAGTATTTACTATGAGTGGTTGTAGTTTAAATAAAAATGATAATTTATTAGAAGGTACAGTTTTAGATGATACTAAAATTATTACAATGAGTGGTAAAACTGCTGTATTTGAAAAAGTATATTGTGATGGAGTAGATTGTGGTAATGGTTTTGGTCATGATCACTATATTGAATTTTATTCTAGATATGAAATGACAAATAGTGAAAAATGTGATGATGAATCGGTTTTTAAAACTGATGAATTAAATATACATAATTTGTATTCATGGCTTACTGAAGCACAATTAATAGAGTTATACTCTGGATCTTTTGATAATGATGATGCTTTAGATGTTATAAGTGCAGTGTATGATTCTAATAAAGCTAAATCATTAACATTAGGTTAATAAATACTTGATTATTTAATTATTATTATGTATAATCTTATTAACGAAGAAGAAAGAGTAGTAATTAGTGAATTTTTAAAGAGAGATAGTGGTGGTGTGAACTATTAAATGAAGCTAATGAATTAACTTTTGGAGTTTAAGAGGGTAATTCCTATATAGATTAAGAGTTATAATTAAGGTGGTACCACGGCAATTTCGTCCTTAGCGAAATTGTCGTTTTATTTTGGAGGTTTTTATGGAATATATGGTTATGTTTGCAGTGATATTTTTTATAGTTTCTATTTTGTATTATATTTTACTTAGAGTATTAAATAAGAAAAAGAAATTAAAAGATATTAAGGAGATTATGTTTTTAGTACTTAAGTATAATCTTGATATTAAAAAATTAAAAAAGAATAATATATTTTTTGTGATGGCGTTAATTAATAGTTTTATTATATCGTTAGTTTCAATGATTATTATGTTAGTTCCTTTTGATAATTATATATTTATATTATTAGGTTTTTCATTAGGATTTGTAATATTGTTATTAATGATATATGCGTGTTATGAAATATATGGAAGATTTTTAAATGAAAGATATGGAGTGGATAAGAATGAATGAGAATTATGTAAGTAAGTGGCAAGGTATTTGGAAGAATGGTAAATACTTTAATGCACTTAATGAAAGTGATAAAGAAAAATATTATATATTAGTAGAATTCCCATATCCTAGTGGATCTGGATTACATGTTGGACATGTTAGAAGTTATACCGCTTTAGATGCTATGGCTCGTTTGAAGAGAGCTATGGGATTTAATGTTTTATTTCCTATGGGATGGGATGCTTTTGGTGCTCCTGCGGAGCAATATGCCATTAAGAATAAAATTCATCCTAAGGATGCTGTTGTTGAAAATATTAAGACTTTTAAAGGTCAAATAGAGAGTTTAGGACTTAGTTTTGATTGGAGTAGAGAATTTTCAACAACTGATCCTGAATATTATAAATGGACACAATGGCAATTTTTGAAGTTTTATGAAGCTGATATGGCTTATAAGGCGATGAAGGAAATAAATTGGTGTGATACTTGTAAGACTGGGTTATCTAATGAAGATGCTGAGGGTGGAGTATGTGAGAGATGTGGTAGTAAAACTACTAAAGTGGAAAAGTCTCAATGGATGCTTAGAATGAAGGATTATGCTGAAGAGCTACTTGATGGATTAGATGATACTGATTTTATGGAGAAAATAAAAGTAGCTCAAGTTAATTGGATTGGTAAGAGTGCTGGTGCTGAAGTTGATTTTTCTATTAAAGGTACTAATGATTATTTGAAAGTTTTTACTACTAGAGCAGATACTTTGTATGGTGTAACTTTTATGGTTATATCACCTGAACACAGTTATTTAGATAAGTATAAGGATTCTATTAACAATTATGATGAAATTGTTAGTTATCAAAATCTTGCTAAGAGTAAGACTGAAATTGAAAGAACTGATGCTACTCGTGAGAAGAGTGGTGTATTAATTGATGGATTGGTTGCAATCAATCCGATTAATGGGGTAGAGATTCCAATATTTGTTAGTGATTATGTACTTATTAATTATGGTACTGGAGCTATTATGGCGGTTCCTGCTCATGATACTAGAGACTATGAATTTGCTACTAAGTATAATATAGATATAATACCTGTTATAGATAACGGGGATAATGAATTACCATATGTTGGGGATGGATTACATATCAATAGTGACATAATTAATGGTTTTGGTAAGGAAGATGGAATTAATAAAATTATTGAGTTTTTAGAGTCTAAATCTATTGGAAAGAAAACTGTTAATTATAAGTTACAAGATTGGGTTTTTTCTCGTCAAAGATTCTGGGGAGAACCTATTCCAATAATTGATTGTCCTCATTGTGGATATGTTCCTGTTCCTGAGAATGAATTACCAGTGGTATTACCAGATGTAGCTAAATATGAACCTACTGATAATGGTGAGAGTCCTTTAGCTAATATAGATGAATGGGTTAATGTAACATGTCCTAAATGTGGAATGGATGCTAAGAGGGAAACTGATACAATGCCTAACTGGGCTGGTTCTAGTTGGTATTGGTTACGTTATATGGATCCTCATAATGATAAAGAATTTGTATCAATGGATGCTCTTAAATATTTTGGAATGGTAGATTACTATAATGGTGGTATGGAACATGCTACTAGACATTTATTATATGCAAGATTTTGGAATCAATTTTTATATAAACAAGGATTAGTACCTAATAGTGAACCGTTCAAAAAACGTGTTGCTCATGGAATGATTCTTGGAGATAATGGCGAAAAGATGAGTAAGAGTCGTGGAAATGTTATTAATCCTGATGATATGGTACGTGAATATGGTGCTGATGCACTTCGTGTATATGAAATGTTTATTGGTGATTATGAAGCTGATGTTTCTTGGAGTGAGAATGGTCTAAAGGGATGTAAAAGATTTTTAGATAGAGTTACTCGTTTAGGAGCTAAGCTTAATGATAAAAGTGGATATTCTAATGAAATAATTATTAATCAAACTATTAAAAAAGTAACTAATGATATATTAGTTATGAAGTATAATACTGCAGTATCTGCATTAATGATATTACTTAATGAGTTAGATAAGTTAGAATCAGTTACTAGAGAAGATTATAGATGTTTGTTACAATTACTTAATCCTATTGCTCCTCACATAACTGAGGAATTGAACGAAATTTATGGACTTGGTAAGATGTTTGTTGAAAGTGAATGGATTTCTTGGGATGAATCAAAGACTGTTTTAGATACTAAAGAAATAGGTGTTCAAGTAAATGGTAAGTTAAGAGCTAGTATAGTAATTAATATTAATGATTCTGAGGATACAATAAAAGAGATGGCTTTAAATGAAGATAATGTTTTAAAACATATAGAAGGCAAAGAAGTAGTTAAAGTTATTGTTATTAAAGGTAAAATTGTTAGTATTGTAGTTAAATAAATATAAAAGTGCTTAGGCACTTTTTTTATTGCTTTAACTTTATTATTGTTTAATTGTTATTATGAGAAATAAAGTTATCTTTTTTAAAGGAAATTACTTGGTAATATTTAATAATAATAGTGAAGGAGTTATTATGAAGAAGATATTACCAGGTTATTTTATTCCTATATGGAAAGAGATTATGTATAAGAGAAGAGATTATTCTTTGAAGATTATTAGTTCTTTGACTTTAATACCTATTGATGTTTTAAAGAAATATTCTTTTTTTTATGAATCTAAGGAGGATTATTTAAATAATTATATAGATAGAATAAATCATATATATATTTATTTTGATTATAAGTATTGTATTGTTAATATTAGTAAAGAGTTTTATAAGAGAGTATGTAATGAGGGACTTAAATGTATTGATGATTTAGATCTTAGTAAAAGTGTTAAAGAATCTTTATTAAATATATGTATTAGTTTTGATAATAGAGATGAATTTATTAGAAAGAATTGGGTTAATGGGGTTGTTATTGATTATTTATTCTTAAATATCGGTGTGGATTATTTAAGGTGTTTAAAGAATGGTAATTCTTTAGAGAATGATTTAAAAGTATTGATTGTAGATGATTATGATATTTTGATTAGTTATAGTGAATATATTGATTTAATTAATATTATTTTGAAGTATAAAGATAATTGTTACTTTAAAGATTGGTATCGTACTTATATGGATTATGTTAATTATAATAAATTATCAATGTCAATTGCTGAGAAAAGTAATTAATTTTATTGACTTGTGTATTTTTTACACATATAATAGATTTACGGAAGTGATAAATTATGGATGTAAAAAATAAGAAATATAATAAACAAGGAATACACGTCATTACAGCTATTTTTACTGTTGAGCAGGGTGTAACTAAGGTTTTATTAATAAAACGTAAGAATGAACCTTTTAAAGGGGATTGGGTGTTAACTGGAGGAGCATTATACAATGATGAAAATCTAGTTGATGGTGCTAAGAGGGAAATACTTGAAAAAACAGGTATTAAAGATATTGATATTCATCAATTTAGAACATTTGGAACTGTTGATAGGTCTCCTGTAATGAGAATGGTTGCGGTTTCTTTTGTGGGTGTTATAGATTCGTTAAGGGTTAAGATATTAAGAGAAACTGATAATACTTCTAATGCTGATTGGTTTCCTATAGATAAGATACCTCCTTTAGGATTTGATCATGAAGAGATTTTAAAAGAAGCGATGATAGAGTTACAGAAGTTAATTACTAAGTCGAATATCTTGAA
The DNA here is from genome assembly GCA_964370475.1 of uncultured Muribaculaceae bacterium. Lineage (GTDB taxonomy): Bacteria > Bacillota_I > Bacilli_A > RF39 > UBA660 > CAYJCL01. The sequence goes on from CAYJJI010000005.1 coordinate 67,226, forward strand.
GAGTCTTTATCCTAGTGGATTTACGATGCCTGAATTGCAACGTGTGTATGAGGCTATTTTAAATAAGAAGTTTGATCGTCGTAATTTTAGGAAAAAGATGTTAAGTCTTAAGTTAATAGATGATACTAATGAGTCATCTCAATTTTTAGGTAATAAACCTGCTAAGATATACAGGTTTAAGAAAAAAATTGAGATTAAGAATATTTTATAGGAGAAATAAATGATAAAAAGTATTGTGGGACCAATGTTTGCTGGGAAGTCAAACGTGTTAATAAATCATTATATGAATATTTGGAATAAAAAGAGTGTTAAGTGTTTTAAACCATTATTAGATACTAGAGATAATTGTGTTATTAAAAGTAGGAATTTAAATATGGATATTCCTGCTATAGGAATTGATAAATTTGAAGATATGTTATTGCATATTGATTCTAGTACCAAGACTATTTTTATTGATGAGGCGCAATTTATAGACGGAAATTATCAAGTATTATCTGATATTAGTGTAGAATTGGATATTGATATATATGTTAGTGGACTTAATATGACTTATCAACAAAAGCCTTTTGGTAGTATGCCACAAATTATGGCTATGAGTCAGGATATAGAGTTTGTTAATGCTGTTTGTAATGATTGTAATAAGCCTGCTCCGTATGTTTATAATGTAGATGAATTTGATGGAGATATATTAGTTGGGGATAGTGGTTATATGTCTTTATGTAGAAATTGTTTATATAAAAGAAAGAATACTAGGAATTTGAGCTTAATTAAAAAGTCAATTGATTGACTTTTTTTATATTGAAGAGTAAAATTGTAATTAGAAAGAGAGTATTTATGAAAAGAAAGATTTTAACTATAGTTGGATGTTTATTAATTACTGGTTTGTTATATTATTTTATGTTACCGGCAATTAATTTAAGTAATCCCGGATTTTATAGTTTTATGTTTTTAAATGTTACTATTTGGGTGGTTGCTTGGTTAATATTTAATACTGAAGAACAATTAGTAATTGTGCACAACAATAATTTAAAACCTACTAAAGTATTAGGTTATGTTGTATTGGGAGTTATAGCTATTCCTATATTAATATTTGTTGTTAATTTTGTTTTTTCACCATTATTTAATAGTAGTGCTTATTATGAGAGAATAAGTGTTGAAGATGGTGATTTTGCTACTGAGGTAGCTCCTGTGGATTTTGAACATTTGGCAATCTTAGATCGTGATTCTTCTATTAAAGTAGGAGATAAAGTAATGGGGCAAGCTACTGACTTAGTATCTCAGTTTGAGGTTTCTCCTATATATACACAAATTAGTACTGAAGATGAAATATTAAGAGTTACACCTTTAGAATATGCAGATATATTTAAGTATTTTTCTAATAGAAGTGAAGGTGTTACAGCTTATATAGAAGTTAATTCTGTTGATGGATCTTCTTCGTTAGTAAGACTTGAAGATGGTATGAAGTATATGGATTCAGCTATTTTTAGTGAAGATTTAAATAGAAAACTAAGATTTTCTTATCCGACTGAGGTTTTTGGTGATATTAGTTTTGAAATAGATGATGAGGGAAATCCTTATTGGGTTGTAGAAACTATAAAATATCGTGGTGTTGGACTGATGCGTACTGTTGATGGAGTTGTTATTTTAAATCCTGTTGATGGAAGTAGTGAAAAGTACAATGTTTCAGATGTACCTGAATGGGTTGATAGAGTTTATAATCCTGATTTAATTATGGAACAACTAGATGATTGGGGTAAATATAAGAATGGATTTTTAAATTCTATTTTTGGACAAAAAGAAGTTACTCAAAGTACTTTTGGATATAATTATTTAAGTATTGATGGAGATATTCATATGTATACTGGTATTACTTCAGTAGCTAGTGATGATTCTAATATAGGGTTTGTACTTACTAATTTAAGAACTAAGGAGACTAAGTTCTATGGTGAGGCAGGTACTATTGAAGATTCTGCTATGGCTAGTGCTGAGGGTCAAGTTCAAAATTTAGGTTATATTTCGACGTTTCCTTTATTAGTTAATCTTAATGATAAACCAACGTATGTTGTAAGTCTTAAAGATAATGCTGGTTTAGTTAAAATGTATGGATTTATAGATTATACTAATCATCAAAAAGTAGTTGTAACTGATTCTTCTTTAGGACTTTTAAAAGCAGCAGAGAATTATCTTGATGGTGAAGAGACTACTTCTGATAAATTAGAAAAAGAAATTTCTGTTGATGATATTACTACTGGTGTAATTGATGGTAATACTTATTATTATATTATGAGTGATGATGTTATATATAGAGCATTACTTAGTGATTTTGAAAGTATTTTACCTTTCTTAAATAAAGG
>CAYJJI010000006.1:0-62846 GCA_964370475.1 uncultured Muribaculaceae bacterium
GATTTTTTATGGCTGTAGTAGCATTAAGTTATTTACTTGAAGCTGGTGTTCATTTTGGTCATCAAACTAAAAGATGGAATCCAAAAATGAAACCATACATTTTTACAACAAGAGATGATATTTATATTATCGACTTACAAAAAACATTATCTTGCATCGAAGCGGCTCACGCTGAAATTAAAAAGATTGCTGATAATGGAGGAAGTTTTTTATTCGTAGGAACTAAAAAACAAGCAATGGAAGGATCTAAAGAAGTAGCAGAAAGAACTAACTCATATTTCGTAACAGAAAGATGGTTAGGAGGAACTTTAACAAACTTTAGAACTATCAGAAGAAGAGTTAAAAGATTAGAAGAAATCGAAAAAATGGAAGCTGATGGAACTTTCGAAGTATTACCTAAGAAAGAAGTTATAGGTCTTAAAAAAGAATATGACAAATTAAATAAAGTTTTATGTGGTATTAGAGAAATGCACAAATTACCACAAGCATTAATTATTACGGATCCTAAAAAAGAAATTAATGCAATCAGAGAAGCAAGAAAATTAAAAATTCCAGTATTTGGAATAGTTGATACAAATTGTGATCCTGATGATGTTGATTTCGTAATTCCAGGAAACGATGATGCAGTTAGATCTGTAAAAGTTGTTTTAGGAGTATTAGGAAACGCTATAGCAGAAGCTAAAGGGTTAGAACTAGTTGATTACTTAACTGAAGAAGAAGGAAAAGCAAATAACGCTGATCAAAATTCTGATTCAAAAAAATCAAATAGACCAACTAAAAAAGAAGAAACTAAAGGAGAATAATTATGATAAGTGCAAGTCTAGTTAAAGAATTACGTGAAAAAACTGGAGCTGGAATGATGGATTGCAAGAAGGCGCTAGCTGAATGCAATGGAGATTTAGAAGCTTCAGTTGATTGGTTAAGAGAAAAAGGAATTGCAAAAGCAACTAAGAAAGAATCAAGAATAGCTGCTGAAGGTTTAGCAAATGTATTTGTTAAAGAAAACAAAGCGGTAATTGTCGAAATTAATTCAGAAACTGATTTCGTATCTAAAAATGAAGAATTTAGAGGTATGATTGAAGAAATAGGAAACGCTATCCTAGATGGTGAAGTAACGACTGTTGAAGGTGCACTAGAATTACCATCAAGTGAAGGAACAATTAGCGAATTAATCATTGCTAAAACTGCTAAAATAGGAGAAAAATTATCTCTTAGAAGAATTGAAGTAGTAACAAAAGGTAATGATGATGTATTCGGTTCATATTTACATATGGGCGGAAGAATTGCAGTTTTAAATGTAATTAAAGGTGCAAGTGAAGAAGTAGCTAAAGACGTAGCAATGCAAGCAGCAGCGATGCGTGCAGAATATGTATTCAAAACTGACGTACCACAAAGTGTTGTGGAACATGAAAAAGAAGTATTATTAGAACAAGCAATGAACGAAGGGAAACCAAAAGACATTGCAGAAAAAATGGTAGAAGGTAGAGTTAATAAATTCTATAAAGAAATTTGTTTAACATTACAATCATTCATTAAAGATACTGACGTTGATGTTGCAACTTATATCAAAAATAATAACGGTGAACTTATTACTAGTATTAGATACGAAGTAGGAGAAGGAATCGAAAAGAGAAGCGATAACTTTGCTGAAGAAGTAATGGCTCAAGTTAAAGCGAACTAAAGACTTTTATAGGTCTTTTTTTCTCTAATTAATTATGTTATAATCAATAAAGAGAGATGAATTATGAAAAAATATATACCAATGTTAATATTATTAATTTTATGTAGTGGATTCTTCTTTATAAGTATGTTTCGTACAGATAAAGAAGAAAATCATGACCAAACCGCAGTAGATAATAAATTTGAAAAAGTACCCGAGGAGAACGTTTATGACATACTAAGCAATAGTGAAGTAGATAATTTTCTAGAAGAAGGAACTGGAATCTTAATTCTAGGAACTTATGACTCAGTATGGACAGATAACTACCTAGCTCTATATAATGAACTAGCAATAGAACTTGATATCGAAAAAATCAACTTCTTTGATATACTACCGTCAAAAACTACTGAAAACAAAACATATTCAAACATATTAAAAAAATTAGATAATTATCTATATCAAACAGATGAATATGAAAAATTATTGCTAACACCAATATCTATTGGTTTAGAAAATGGAAATATAATATTTGTGAATAACGATACAGCATTTTTAAATAGCAACGTAACTCCAGAAACGTATTGGAGTGATCAACAAATATTAGATTTCAAATATAATATTACAAATAACATTATGAATATGAAAGGAAATGAATAAATGTTAGATAACAATATAGAATTAAAAATGCAAAAAGCAATCGAAAACTTAGAAAGTAGATTTACCAATATTAGAGCCGGTAGAGCAAATACAGCAATGTTAAATGGTATTTCAGCAGTGTATTATGGAACACCAACTCCAATTCAATCACTAGCAAACATCACAGTACCAGAAGCAAAACAACTAATAATTAAACCGTTTGATAAAGGATGTTTAAAAGATATTGAAAAAGCATTGCATGAAGCTAATTTAGGAATTACTCCAACAAATAACGGAGAAATGATTATATTAACTATCCCAGACTTAACTGAAGAAAGAAGACGTGATTACACTAAACAAGCAAAGAATATAGCAGAAGAAGCAAAAGTAGCTCTAAGAAATATTAGACAAGATGCTAATAATAGCATAAAAAAAGGCGACGAAACAGAAGACGTTCAAAAAGGTATGCTTGAAGACGTTCAAGAACTAATAAACAAATATAACAAATTAATCGACGAACTACTAAAAGAAAAAGAAGCTGAACTTATGAAAGTTTAGCTTCTTTTTTACAAAATAAAAACTTCAATAAAATTGAAGTCATTATCAAATTGGCGTCCCCGAAAGGATTCGAACCTTTGACCGCACGCTTAGAAGGCGTGTGCTCTATCCAGCTGAGCTACGAGGACATCACTGGTTACTTGAATATTATATAACATTTATTTAAAATTTTCAACAACAAATTAAAATAACGATTAAAATCGTTATTCCAACCCTAAACTAGCCACTAATTCATCATTAACTTCTATCTCTAATCCATCAACATCGAAATTATCTCTCACAGATAAATAAAGCGTATATTTAACTTCCTCCAAAATATTATCATTACTAAATAATTCATCATTAAAATTCAATGTAGCTATATTCTTATCAATTTCATAATCTAATAACTGAACAGAAGCAGCTAAATAGCTCATTACATTATTTTGATATATAGGAGAAGTTTTAAGTTGTTCAATAATTATTTCAACTTTATCACTAGTATCATTATTTACATATGTAACAGGAACATAATAAGTAAACTCACTATCTCCACCAATAAAATAAACAGTAGTCTGTTCAACATTATTTAAACTTTTTAAATCAAAAAACTTATTAATCCCAAAATCTCTATTCAATAGAGCAGGGATTCTTTTATTTGATGCAGGCATTCTAAGTAAATGAGTACCTTCAACAAAAATCATTATATTCTCAATAGTTGTATTTTCAGTAATGGAGTAAACAATACTTTCAATTAATTTATTTTCATTATCTTCACTAACATCTTTAAACTCCGAAGAAAAATTAATTTTTAATAACTTATTTTCTATACTATAATCTAATATTTGAGTATTTTTAGGTATTACAGGTTTAAAGCCATCAGGTAAATAAACACTTTTATCACTATCTATAGTCAAAGAACCAACTATCTCTCTAATAATTGTCTCCTCATCACTTCCTTCAATTAATACCTCAGTTCTAACTACATAATCATTCTCATCTATTAAATATATAGGACTTAAATCATCTATATGATAAGTAACAGTTTTAGGTATTTCATAATCTTTATCAGGAAATATATAAATAATACCAGTTACTAATAAAGCTATAGTAGCTAATATAATTCTCTTATAAGAACTTCTTTTTAACATTTAGTAATCCTCCTATAAAAATATATTTAATAACTAATAACTTTATACTAAAAAAACTGTTAAATAACAGTTTTATAATATAATTTCATTTAAACGAATTAATTCAACAATAGCCTGAGCTCTGCCTTTAACTCCTAATTTTTGCATAACATTAGAAACGTGATTCCTAACAGTCTTTTCACTAATTCCTAATTCTATAGCAACCTCAACAGTAGATTTATTCATAATTAACAAATCAAAAACTTCTTTTTCCCTATGTGTAAGTACATAATTTTTCATATTTTGCTCACTTTCTAAATCTTGTATTACGTTATATTTTATGTAAAAAATAAAAAAGTAGTGAGCGAAAATGCCTATTATTGAAATTTTACAGTGATAAATTTTTGAATATCAAACTTATCTTGAACTAATCTTATTATACTATTCGCAACAACATCAGTATGATCTTCACTTGCGATTACGACACTTATTACATCATTGTTGATTTTTACAAACGATTCAAATTCAAAAGTATTCATAATCTCTTCTTGTATTTTTTCTTCAACGCCTTTATCATTAGTTAACATAACTAACTCTTCATAAGCTAAATTCTTTTCAGAAGAATCAATCTGTACATCCAACAAAATCCCTTGAAGTTCTTCCATTCTAGCTAAAACCTCTTCATCATTCTCAACTTTTAAAGCTGCTAAAGCAGTCTCGTTACTCATGACTGACTTAGTAACTTCATTACTGATTGGCAAATCAATTTCATCACCAGGCATAGATATATAATATATCCCCAACACTAATACAATACTAACTAAAGTAATAACCCAAAGTCCATTTTTATTTATCATCTAAATCCTCCAATATTTACTAAATAATATGAATTAACACAAATAATATACTAATTATTTACTATTTTAAGAGAATCAGTTATAATTAAAACAGGTGATTTCATGAAAAATAAAATATTATTTACAATAGCATGTTTAATTGGAAGTATAATGACAGTAAGTGCAGAAGAAACAACATTCGACTTTTGTGAACAAAATGGAGTACTATGGACTTTTAAAATAGTAGGTTATGCGCTATTTATTATTAAAATAGTAATTCCTATAATAATAGTTATAATGGGTATGTTAGATTTTTCAAAAGCAGTAATAGCATCAGATGATAACCAAATAAAAAAATCTTCTATATCTTTAATAAAAAGAGCAATAGCAGGATTAGTAATATTTTTAATACCAACAATAATTAATTTTGCTTTCAGTTTAGTAGAAGCAGTAAGAATTGAGAATGGGGGAGGCGACTCATCTACTAAAGATTGTATAACTTGCTTAGTAGACCCTAACAGTCAAGCTTGTCCAACACAAGATTTAAGATAATATCTTAAATCTTTTTTATTTTAAAGGAAGCGACAAACCCATCACTAATAATAAGAGTGAAGGGAGTAATAATGAAAAAGAAATGCATAATAAAACAAAGAGACAGCAAAGACTGCGGAGTAACTTGTTTAGCATCTATAATTAGTTATTATGATGGGTTTGTACCTATAGAACAACTAAGAAAAGAAACTATGACTTCGCAAAAAGGAACAAACGCATATCACATAATTAATGCTGCAAAAACTTTTGGTTTTGATGCTTATGGAACAAAAACAAATGATCTTAAAAACATTCCTAATCTTCCTTGTATAGCACATGTAACATTGGAAAACGGAATGAATCACTTTATAGTAATATATGAAATCCATAAAGGAAAACTACTGATTATGGATCCTTCAGTAGGAAAAAAGAAAATAACAATCAGTGATTTTCAAAAAATATGGACAAATAACATTTTATTGTTTCAACCAAAAAATAAAATAGCTAAATGGAATAAAGACAATACTTTAAAAAACTTAGTTATAAATATATTAAAAAACAATAAAAAAATTGTAATTTCACTAATAGCAGTAAGCATAATATTAACCGTAATTAATATCATCTTAAATTACTATTATGAATTAGCCATAAGTATTATAAGTTACAATAATCAAAAATATTTAAACAATTTAATAGTAATATTTTTAATAGTAACTATTATAAAAACTATCCTCACATATACAAGAGAATATTATGAAAATTACTTATCAAAAAATATTGATTTTCCATTGTATAAGAAATTCATTTCTCACACATTATTAATCCCTTTAAATGTTGCTAAATCAAGAAGTAGTGGAGAATTAATAACTAGGATTAAAGAAATAGATAATATTAAATCATTAATTATAGATGTTATATTAACTGTATTTCTAGATCTTGTTTTAGCATCAGTAGCTGCTTTATTGCTTGTTAACATAAGCAAAAATCTATTCAATATTTTGTGTATAACTATAATAATTTATATAATTATCTCACTGATATTTAGTAAAGTAATATATATAAAAATTATGGAAAGTATTAACAAAGAAACAACATTTAACGAATTTGTAATAGATAATATAAATAATTTAGAAAGTATCAAAAATACAAATTGTATTGAAAAACAATTAAGTAAAACAACTAATCAAATACTGATATATTTAAAAAACACTTTCGAACTAAGAAAAAGTATAAACTTTCAAACAACTATAAAAAATATAGTTATGGATATTGGTTTATTCACAATCAATAGCTATGCTTTCATCTTAATATATCAAAATGAATTAGAATTAATAAACTTAATGACTTTTAACGCTTTCCTGATATATTTATGGAATCCAATTAAAAATTCTGTTGATATCATCCCAAAATATAATTATATAAAAGCTACAGTAGAAAAATTAAATGATTATTTAAGTATCGAACAAGAACAAATAAAAAACAATTCAAAAGTTCAAATCCACGATGATATAGTAATGGAAAATATATCTTATTCTCATAATAAATTAAATAAACTATTAAAAAACTTTAACTGCCATATAAAGAAAAATAGTATAGTTCAAATTAAAGGGAAAAGCGGTTCAGGAAAGAGTACAATATGCAAAATGTTATTTAGGTTAATAAGCCCAGATAGTGGAAATATATTAATCGGAGGAGTGAATATAAGAGACTACACACTTACTGACATAAGAAACAACATAGCATATTCTTCTCAAAATGAATCACTATTCACCGATACAATAATAAATAATATAACTATGGGATTAAATTTCAGTAATCAATTAATCAATGAAATAATAAATCTTTGTGAATTAAAAGAGTTAATAGACACATTACCGTTAAGGTTTGAAACAACAATTCATAAAGATGCAAATAATTTCTCTGGAGGAGAAAAACAAAGAATAATTCTAGCAAGAACGCTTTTATTAAAAAGAAACGTAATAATTCTTGATGAATCATTAAGTGAAATACCAATAGAGCAAGAAGAAAGAATTATAAAAAATATCAAGAAAAAGTTTAGTAGCAAAACTATAATTATAATAAGTCACAAAAATCTATCATATAAATTTGACCAAATAATAAGTGTGAATAAAAATGAATGAATATAATTTTATTAATAAATTACCCAACTACTTACTATTAAAAATTATATTTATAACTTTTATAATTACACTAATAATATTGTTAAACACTAAACACTATGATTTGATATCACTAGATTCTATAATTAAGTGTGATGAAATCTGCATCATAGAAGTAGAACTTCCTATAAAAGATGTAGATTATAAATATATAACAATAGACAAAACAAACTACAAGATAGAAGAAATAGAATACTCAGACCCTTATATCAATAACAATAACGCAGTTCAAAAGATATCATTTAGTATAAAAAATATAAATGTAAATAATCAATTGAAAAATATAAATCTACTATTTAATAGAGATACTTTATTTAATAAATTGATAAACACAATATTAAGAAAGGAGTAATTATGAAAATAATTAATGATCAAGAATTATTAAACATCAGCGGCGGAGGATTTTCCTTTGGTTTATTAGCTGGAATTGGTGCTTTAATAGTAATGGGAGTAGGTATAATCGATGGATATCTACGACCTAAATCATGTGAAAAATAAAATGAAATTAAGTAATAGAGAATTATTTGAAATAAGTGGTGGTTTTTCACTATCAGGTACCCTAATCAATTCACTATCAAAAGCAGCAAGCTATATATATGAATTTGGAAGAACAATTGGTAGTACCATTAGATATTTAAAATCAGGTAGAACTTGTAAATTTTAACAAAAGAAGATTTATATCTTCTTTTTTATATGATATAATATACAAGGTGATATTATGAAAAGTAAAGGTTTTATAGCAATGTCCATAGTATATTCATTCTTCATTGTCTTCATATCAGTTACAGCTATTATTTTAGCAAACTATATGCAAAATAGAATACTGATAAATGAACTGAATGAAGAAATAAAAGTATATTTAGGCGAACAAAGTGCAAAATAACAACAAAAAAGTAATATTTACTTGTCAAATAAAAGCTTAAGTGCTATAATTTGAAATAGTGATGAAGGGAGGGAAATTATGACAAAAGTTGTGGTAACAAACAATAACGTAGACGGCGCATTAAAAAAATTCAAAGTACAAGTTGCAAGAAGTGGAGTCCCTTCAGAATTGAAGAAAAGAAAACACTACGAAAAACCTGGAGTTAAAAAGCGTAAAGAAATGGAAAAAAGAATCAAAAACGCTCGTAAAAATAGAAGAGATTAAGGTGATATTATGAATTTGTTAGAACAAATTAGTAATGACTTAGTAACTAGCATGAAAGAAAACGATAAGTTTTCTTTATCAGTTTTAAGGATGTTAAAAAGTAATCTTCAACTTGAAAAAATAAATAAAAAAGCTGAATTAGAAAATAACGATGTAATTACAGTTTTAAAAAAACAAGTTAAAATTAGAAAAGATAGCATTGATGAATATACAAAATACGAAAGAATGGATTTAGTTGAAAACTTAATAAAAGAAGTAACAATCCTATCTAAATATCTTCCTGAAGAATTATCAGATGAAGAAGTAGAAAAAGTATTAAACGAAATATTTGAGCAAGTAAAACCCACATCATCAAAAGATATGGGCGCTATCATGAAAATAGCAACTGAAAAATTGAGCTCATGTGCTGACATGAAAAAAGTTAGCCAATTAGTTCGTCAAAAATTAAACTAAAGCAAGAAATTGCTTTTTTTTCATATACTTTTTTTAGGTGATAGCATTGAAAATATTAAAAAAACTCCATAACTATATTCAAGATAACGATTCAGTGATAAATATATGGAATAAAAAAATATATTTAAAAAATTATTCAAAAATAAATATCATGACAACAAAAATTATAGAAATATCATATCTAAATTTTAAAATTAAAATAAATGGAACAACACTATGCATTAAAAAAATATTAGATAACGAAATAATGATACATGGTTATATTTCGAACATAGAGTTTATATATGAATGATTATATTATAATAAAAATATACACAAAATCTCCCAATTATATAATAAAAACGTTATTAAAACAAAAAATAAATGTATATAACATTAATATTCAAAAAAAGTATCTAATATTAAAAATAAACACTAAAGATCAAAATAAACTTCATAAAAAAGTAAATTACCAAGTAATTGGATACAATGGTTTAAAAAAACATATAAATACTCTAATTAATAATAAAATACTATTATTAAATATCATTATATTTTTAAGCACTTTAACAATATTAAATAATTTAATATTTAAAGTAAATGTTATTCACGAAAAAGAAGAAATAAGAAACATAATTACAGAAGAACTTTCAAATCTAGGAATAAATTCACTTAATATAAAAAAAGATTACAAAGAATTAACTGAAGCCAAAGAAATAATACTAACAAAATATCAAGATAAAATAGAATGGTTAGAAATTATAGAAGAGGGAATAAATTATAATGTTAAAGTCCAAGAAAGAATAATCAATATTCCTACAACATCACATGAATACTGCGATATAGTAGCAAGCAAAGAGGGGATGATTTCAAATATTACTTCTTCATCAGGAGAAATTATAAAAGAATCTCAAGAAATAGCGAAAGAAGGAGATATATTAATATCAGGAATAATAACACTAGCAGAAGAAGAAAAAGCCAAAGTATGTGCAACCGGCACAGTCTACGCCCACACTTGGTATAAAATTAATATCATAATTCCAAAAACAGCAACTATAAAAGAATACACCGGAAAAGAAAGATATAATATAATCTTCGAAAACGAAGAAAAATCATATAACATTTTCAAAAGTAGATTAAAAGATTACACAATAGATAGAAAAGAAATAATAAATATAAATAATAACTCACTGATATTAAGTATAGAAAAAGAATATATCAAAGAAGAAGTAAATTATACAGAAGAAGAAATAAATAATTTGATTGATGAAGAGATAAACAATAAAACAAAAACAATGCTAAAAGAAGACTACGAAATCTTAGAAAAAAAAGTTTTGAAAAAAACAGAAAAAGATAGTACAATAGAGATAGAAGTATTTTTAATAATAAAAGAACAAATTGGAGTTCAAGTAATAAAGGAGTAAAAAATGGTTACAGAAACAATCGCAACAATAATCAAAGAATCCTGGCCAATGATAAGTATCTTTTGTATAATAGTAATATCAGTAAGATTAATGTATCTTAGAGTGAATCATAAACATATCGTTTTATATAAAGAATTATTTGGGTTGGTATTTTTAGTATATATCTTAATGCTCTTTGAATTAGTAAGTAATACTGATATAAGCCAAGCAGGAATAAATGTTACTCCATTCAAAGAAATAACCAGATATGAATTTGGAAGTAACTTATTTATTTATAATATAATAGGAAATATAATACTATTCCTACCATTCGGATTCTTTATAAGTAGTTATATAAATTTAAAAAAAATAACTCAAATAATTTTCTTAGTAATAATCATTAGTACATCAATAGAACTAGTTCAATACGAAATAGGAAGATCATTTGATATCGATGATATAATATTAAATGTAATAGGAGCAGCATTTGGTTTCCTACTGTATATTTCACTAAACGCAATAAGTAGACATTTACCAAGTATATTCAGTAGCGAACTGTTTTACAATATTATAGCTATCTTGTTAATTATAATAGCTAGTTTAATAGTATTAAATCAATTTGGAATAGGGTGGTTATAATGAACGAATTTGATATAATAGATAATGATTTATATAAAGATTATTATTACTTAGAAGACTTAATAAAATATACCCTCGAAAAAGAAAAAGTAACCAATTCAATAACTAATATAATATTTGTTGAAAATGAAGAAATTCAAGAAATAAATAAAAACTATAGAGGTATAGATAAAATAACTGACGTTATCTCATTTGCATTTGAAGATAACAAAGAAATAGGGTATAATAAGTTATGTAGAGTTTTAGGTGATATATATATATGCATCCCAAAAATGAAAGAACAAGCCAAAGAATATAATCACAGTGAAAAAAGAGAACTAAGTTTCTTAACTGTTCATGGGCTTCTACACTTACTAGGTTATGACCACATGACTAAAGAAGAAGAAAAAGAAATGTTTGAATTACAGGAGTTGATTTTAAATGAAAAAGAAATTAAAAGATAAAAAACAAAATTTCTCAAGAAATGATATTAAAGTAAGAGGATTCAAAAGATTCTTAAGTTCATTCAGATACAGCATGGAAGGATTAGAATATTCTTATAAGTATGAACAAAGTATGTTCATTCACTTTATTGCTACTATATTAGCAATAACAGTAGGATTAGTTTTAGGACTTAATTTAATAGAATGGGCTCTAGTATTCTTCGCAATAGGACTAGTGCTAGCAGCAGAATTATTTAATACTGCAATAGAAGCAGTAGTTGATTTAGTAACTATGGAAATTCATCCATTAGCAAAAATAGCAAAAGATTGTGGTAGTGCGGCAACTTTTGTTTTATCGATAGTAGCAGCCATTATAGGTGCTCTAGTATATATACCGCATATAATAGAATTGTTTAGGTGAAAATATGAAAAGTGGATTTGTAAGTATAATAGGAAGACCAAATGTAGGTAAAAGTACATTATTAAATTCCTTGATTAAAACAAAAGTAGCAATAACTTCTGATAAAACAGGAACAACTAGAAATATAATTGAAGGAATTTATAATGATGATGATACCCAAATAGTATTCGTAGATACACCAGGAATTCACAAACCTATAAATAAACTTGGAAAAGTGCTAAATAAACAAGCCCAATCACTAACCGAAGAAGTTGATGCAGTGTTATTCCTAGTAGATGCTGATTCTGGAATAGGTCCTGGAGATAAATACATCATGGAAAAACTAAGGAAAAGTGATTCACCAGTAATTTTGATTCTTAATAAAATAGATTTAATTACGAAAGAAGAATTAATAACAAGAATATCAATGTATAATGATTTCTTTAATTTTGCTGAAATAGTGCCAACATCAGCATTAACAGGAGAAAACGTTGACCATTTAATCGGTGTAATAAAAAAATATCTAACAGATAACAATAGATACTTTGATGAAGAATTATATACTACTAACACAGAAAAATTTATGATAGCAGAATACGTGAGAGAAAAAATTCTAAGACATACAAACGAAGAAATCCCTCACACAGTAGCATGCATAGTAAGTGATTTTCAAACAGAAGGCAACCTAGTAAGAATAATGGTAGATGTAATTGTTGAAAGAGATGCAATTAAAAAAATAATAATTGGTAAAAGTGGACAATTGATCAAACAAATAGGAATAGAAGCAAGAGCTGATATTGAAAGATTACTAGATAAAAAAGTATATTTGGAATTATACGTAAAAACAATGAAAAAATGGCGAGATAAAGATAGAGCAATCTACGACCTAGGTTTTCACGAAATTGAATAAAATAATAAAAACAACCCCATAATATAAATAGAAAGAGGGTTGTTTTTATTAAAAAAGAAGAAGCTTTTAAAAAATTTACTAAAACAGGAAAAATAGAAGACTATTTAAAATATCGTCAAATATGTAAGAAGTGATAAAATGATAAAAAAATTAGAGGGATTCATAATGACTGAAACCCCATTAGGTGAAAGTTCCAAAGTGATAAATATATTTACTAAAGAATTAGGATTAATAGGTGTAGTGGCAAAAAACAGCAAAAGTATTAAAAATCCTTTAAGAGTAAAAAGTAATAAATTCACTTATGGAACTTTTCATATTCATTACAACGAAAATAAACTATCCAAACTAATTGATGTTGATATTATCAATCACTTAGAAAATATAAAAAAAGACATAATATTAATAAGTTACATGAGTTACATAACAGAACTAACTAAACTATTATTAAAGACTACTGAAGCTTATAAAATATATAATCAATTCATAGATTCAATAATAAAAATAAACGAATTATATAATCCTTTAGTTATTACTAACATCTTAGAATTAAATTACTTAAAACATCTAGGATCATTTCCAACCTTAGATAACTGTTCAATATGTAATAACAACCCAAATATCATAACGTTATCAAAAGAAGGTTTAATATGTAACAAATGTTACAATAATGAACCGATAATAGATAGTAAAACTATCAAAACAATAAGATTATACTCTCACATAGATATTAAAAAAATAACTAAACTAGAAATAGAAGAAGAAACATCATTACTAATTAACTCTTTTTTAAATGAATACTACGAAGAAAATATTGGAGTTAAACTTAACAGTAAAAAATTTCTTCAATCATTATTATAATATCTAATACTTGAAATAAATTAATAAATAAGATATAATATTATCCAAGAAGTGATGATGTGCCTGGAAAACACGGAGCTATATAAATAAAGTGATTTCGACAAGAAATAATTAGGGTGGAACCGCGCATTACAGCGTCCCTAAATATTTTCTTGTCGTTTTTTAATTCAAGGAGGAAAAAATGAAAAAAATAACAATGGAAGAATTAGTAAATTATTGCAAACAATATGGATTTATCTATCAAGGTAGTGAAATATATGGAGGACTTGCTAATACATGGGATTACGGTCCACTAGGATCTAGATTAAAAAATAATTTAAAAGATGCATGGCGAAAAAGATTTATTCAAGAACGAAACAATGCCTACGAAGTGGATCCTAGTATCTTAATGCACCCAAGAGTATGGGAAGCATCTGGACATGTTGATAGCTTCTCGGATCCTTTAGTAGATTGTAAAGAATGCAAATCAAGACATCGTGCTGATAAACTACTAGAAGATAATAACGTTGATAAGGCAGATGCCTTATCACAAGAAGAAATGATTAATACAATCAAAGAACTAAATATAAAATGTCCTAAATGCGGTAAATCTAACTTCACTGATATAAGAGAATTTAAATTAATGTTTGAAACTTTTAGAGGAGTAACAGAAGATTCTAAAACTAAAATTTACCTAAGACCAGAAAATGCACAAGGAGAATATGTCAATTATTTGAATGTATTAAGAACTACAAGAACTAAATTACCATTTAGCATTGGACAAATAGGAAAAGCATTTAGAAACGAAATAACACCAGGAAACTTTACATTTAGAACAATAGAATTCGAACAAATGGAATACCAAACTTTCTGTAAAGAAGGAGAAGATAGTGCTTTATATGATCATTATAAAGAATTCGGTATGAACTTTTATAATGATTTAGGAATAGCACCAGAAAAATTAAGATTTAAAGATCATGACAAACTAGCTCATTATGCAAAATCAGCTTGCGACATACAATATGAATTCCCTTGGGGATTCGATGAAATCAATGGTACTCATAATCGTACCGATTATGATCTATCAAGACACCAAGAATACAGCGGACAAAATATGTCTTACTTAGATCAAGATACTAATGAAAGATATATTCCATATATTATTGAAAGTACATACGGAGTAGATAGAGCTATTCTAGCATTATTATTTAACGCTTACAAGGTAGAAGAAATAGAATCAGAAGAAAGAGAAGTGCTAAGTATTCATCCATTCCTAGCACCATATAAAGCTACAATATTACCTTTAGTAAAAAAATACCACAATCAAAAAGCACAAGAAATATATGAAAAATTATCTAAACATTTCATGGTATCATACGACGAAGCAGGATCTATTGGAAAACGTTATAGAAGAAGTGACGCAATAGGAACTCCATTCGCCATAACAATAGATGATAATACAGTAAATAACGATGAAGTTACAATAAGAGATAGAGATACAATGGAACAAATAACAATCAACATAGATGAACTAACATCTTATATAGAAAACAAAATAAAATTTTAAAACCTTAAAAGGTTTTTTCTATTGATTTAAAATAATTAAAAATGTATAATAATAATAGAATAAAAAGGTGATACAATGATTAGCGAAGTAAATAAAAAAAGAATTATCATAATAATAATATCAATATCTATCATTTTATTAATCTATTATATTTTTGGAAACACCCAAAACATAAACACACACCCTCAAGAAAAAATAGGAGTTATCCAAGTAACTTATAGTGAAGAAAACAAACTAAGTAACGTAAACGATGATATAAGATTTTCACTAACTAATCAAAGTGACTTACCTGTAGGGTATCAAATATTACTTGAATTCCAAAATTTAAGTGAAGAAGAACAAAAAAATATAAAGATATACTTAAATGATGAATTAATTCTAGATAAAATAGTCTCAACAGATAACATAGTAATTACAACTAACTCACTATCACCACAATATTCAAATGTAGAAACAATTGAATATAACTTAAAAATAGAAGGAATCAAACTATCTACTTCAAAAATAGTAATTAATGATACAACCGTCAATAATATAGCAACAGATTACATAGAATCATTAAATTACAGCAATAATCAAGAAGGGCTACAACTAATTGATGGCATAGTTAAATATACTGCAACATATTCAAAAAATTATTTATTATTTAATGATGAGTTATGGCAAATAATTGGAGTATATAGCATAAAGGATATAATCGAAGAAAAACATTTAAAAATAGTTAGAGTAAATGAAGCAACTAACGAAGAAAAACAAATTCTAACTACAGACTACATAAACAATGTAAAAGATAATGATCAAGTAAAATATTTAAAAATAGATAATACAGTTAATCCTCAAAGTGCTAAGGATTGCATAGATGCCGATTGGTTAGATTTTGATCATATTAAACCAACACTGTATTTAAATAGTAACATAAAAATAATAGAAGGGAATGGATCATTAAATAATCCATATAAGATAAAATGAAAAAACAAAACCCTTTAAATAATGAAATAGTTATAACACTAATAAGTACAATTGCATTCGTAGCAATAATTATAATGGTAGTGATATTTCTAATATCATCATTATACAAAAACATAAACAACACTACTCAGGTAGGCAATTTCATAGTAGACTATTCCGAATCACAGTCAGTAGAAGAAAAATTCAAAATACTTGACGAGACAGACGGAATGAGACAAGATCCAAGAGAGATAACGATAACTAATAATGGAAAAAGTTATGAAGAATATTTCGTATATATAAAACCAATTGAAGGATTTGATATAGAAGACTTAATGGTCTCACTAGATACATATCCAGCAGCAAAAATAGGTACATACCCGAATGATTCAGAAAAATATTTAATATATAAAGGATCGATAGATCCAGGATATTCTGCAATTCATACCTTAAGGTTTTGGTGGCCTAGTGATGTTAATGTAGAATTAATCCATAAAACAACAGAACTAGAATTCGGAATAGAAGAAGACTAAGAGAGAGGTGAAACTATCAAAAGAGGATTTATATTAATTGAAACTATCATAGTCATTACATTTCTAGCATCATCTCTTCTTATGATATTTTCAGCATTTAATAACATATTAATCAACGAAAGAGAAAGGTCATATTACGATGATCCTGCTTATTTATATAGAACATACTATATGTTAGAACTATTTCAAGAAAACGACAGAATGCTTACAGTAAAATCAGATTTTATAAACGGAAACTTCAAACTAATGGAAATAGGTTGTGTAAATGACACTCTATTCCCAAGTGGTACTGGAAACGCAAAAGAAACATGCGCTTATCTATTAAGTCAAAATACTCAAGTTAATAAAGTTTATATCATGACTTCAGACCCAAAAGAAGTAACTAAAATATACGAAGAAATGTCAGATGGCAATAATACAAACTACGACCCAACAATCAAAACAATTACATATAATTTATATTTATACTTAAGATCCCTTCAACCAATTGAAGGTTATGATTACTACTTCGTAGTAGAGTATATTACAACAGTAGAAGACAGTTTTGACAAAAACTTCTACTATGCCACTATCCCATTTAATTAAGAAGGTGAATAATGAAATCTAAAGGATTAACAATTGTCGAATTACTAGTAAGTATAATATTATTATCAATAATAATGATTTTTGTATTTAGTCTCCTAATCGATGTAAGACAAGAAGAATTAAGAAGTAATTTTAGTTCCAAAGATGTCATAAATAGATCGATAATTATTAGAGATATTCAAAAAGACTTCATTGAAAAAGGCATAAGTAACGTAACATTAACAGAAACTAGTACAACTCAAACTTTTGAATTCACATTCTTAGATAGTACTGATAAAACCTTAATTGTAACAGCAGATTCAGTAAAGTACGGAAATGAATTATGGAAAATAAGTAGTGCGAAATACGACTTAGATAAAACTTGTTATCTAAACGAATCAAAAGGTGACAAAGACATTACCACAATCCAAATAGGACCTGATTTAACTAATAGATCAATTTATGATAACGTATTACTAGATATAGAATTATTTCATGTATCATCAGTTAATTTACCAGATACATTGGGTAGCTTACCAAAATGTTCTATAGACTCAGTATTATAACAGCTCCAACTAAAGTTAATAACAAATGAATGAACCTGTTTTTTAAAAAAACTTTATAATAAATGCCAGTATCAGTAATGATACTTTTTATTTGCAAATGAATACATAATCCACAAAAGGAAATAAACATAGATGCAGCAATAACCTTAAAATTGTATGAAAAATCAACATCACCTAAATTTACCAAACCATAACTAACTTCTAAAACACCATTAATAATATTCAAAAAATCATTAGATAAATTAAATCTAATAATATTAAAAAACACAATAGTACCAAATATCATCGTCAAAACGTTTACTGAACTCTTAATCCCTTCAACTAAAGAATTAGAAAATTTACTATTAATAAGTTCTATTTCACTATCAGTATCATCATTATAATTTCTAATAATAAAACCTAAGATAATACTACATAAATAATTATTTAAAATTAATAAAAGAGTTGTTTTATAATCAAAAATACTCTTAAGAGTAACAAATAAAAATAAAGGATTCAAAAACAAAGAAAAAGATAATAAAGAAGTAGCACACTGTCTACTTATCGATTTATTTTCCAGCATCTTTTTGCAAATTATCGCATTAGTTGGAGTGCCACTAATTAAGGATACAAAGAAAACATAAGTACTTACACCACTTAACTTAAGTAGACCATATGTGACTTTAGAAGTATATTTATTTAAATAATAAGGCAAGTTAAAATCAACCAGTAAATGAGAAACAACTATCATAGGAAATAAAAACGGAAATATATTATTCATAAACATATAAACTGAATTATTAACTATAATTTCCAAATCACGATTAATAAAAAGGTACCCCACAAAAAACATAATTAATAAGTAATAAAAAAACAATCCTATTTTTCTCATAATAAACCTCATTATATGATATAATAATATAGGTGAGAATATGTCAAAAATATATAAAAATACAATAAATTTTATCAAAGAAAATTATAAAGAAATAATCTTTCTTTTAATATTCAGTGCAATATGTTTCGTTAAACTACCATATGTAATAGAAACACCTGGAGGAACAATAAATCTAAACGAAAGAATAGAAGTAGAAAATGCATACGAAGTGAAAGGCGAATTCGGAATGGCTTACGTATCAGCTCTAGAGGGAAGATTTCCCCTAGTATTACTTTCTTTTATAATGCCTAATTGGGATTTAGTAAAAGAAAGTGATATAAAATACGATAACGAAACATTAGAAGAAATGTACATAAGAGATAGACTACTAATGGATCAATCAATAAACAGTGCTCAAATAGCAGCCTTCAAAGAAGCAAATCTACCAATAGAAATTAAATCAACTACTATTAACGTTGTATATATAGATGATATAAATAAAACTGAACTGAAAATAGGAGACATTATAAAATCTATAAATGAAACAGAAGTTGATAATTTAGATACATTAAAAGAAACAATCAATAAATACGAAGCAGGAGATATAATAGAAATATCTATTATTAGAAACGAAGAAGAAATAAAAGTAAATTCTGAAATCTACGAAGTAGAAGAAACTAAATTAATTGGAGTAATGTTAATACCTACATATGAATTTGAAACAGAAAACGAAGTTACAGTAAATAGAGAAAGTGGTGAATCTGGTCCATCAGGTGGACTAATGAATGCTTTATCTATTTACAACTACTTAATTCCCGAAGACATAACAAAAGGGAGAACCATAATTGGAACTGGAACTATAGACGAAGGTGGTAATGTAGGAAAAATAGGCGGAATAAAATACAAATTACTTGGGGCGGATAAAGACAAAGTTGATATCTTCCTATGTCCAGAAGAAAACTATGAAGAAGCATTAGAAGTAAAAAAAGAAGAATCCCTTGATATAGAAATATATAGCGTATCTACATTAGAAGAAGCAATTACAAAATTAACTAACTAGAAATAGTTGGTTTTTATATAAATAAATTGTATCTTAAATAAATATTTAGTATAATAACTTAGTGATGAATTATGAAAAGAAAAGAAATAGATAAAAAATTATTAAGTCCTGGAATGTTACAATATTACAACATTAAAGAAGAATATCAAAACGAATTACTATTCTTTCGTTTAGGAGATTTTTACGAATTATTCTTTGAAGATGCCTTATTGGCATCAAGAGAATTAGAACTAACACTAACAGGTAAAAACGGCGGATTAGAAGAGAAAATACCAATGTGTGGTGTTCCTTTTCATAGTGCAACAACATATATAGAAAAACTTATTACAAAAGGCTACAAAGTAGCAATTTGTGAACAATTAACTGATCCTAAAAAAAATAAAGGAATAGTAGAAAGAGGAGTAGTAGCAGTTTATAGTAGTGGAAGTATAGTAGATTTTTCAATATTAAAATCTTACGATAATAATTATATAGGAAGTATCATAGACTTTAAAACCCATTACACAATAACTTACTCCGACTTATCAACAGGACACATCTATTCAACAGAAATTGAATATAACCTAAACAAACTTATAAGCCAAATCTTAAAAATTAACTTAAAAGAAATAATACTAACAGATAACACTAATGAAGAATTAATAAATACAATAAATAACTATAATATTAATTACAGTATTAGCACTGAATACTTAGAGGAACAATACCAAGAAATATATATAAACGAACATAATCCAAATACAATAATAGGAATTAAACACTTATTATACTATCTAGCTATTAAAGAATTAAAAGACTTAAGTCATATCCAAGAAGTAGAAATAATTAAATCAGTTGATTATTTAGAAATGGACATTCATACTATTAGAAATCTAGAACTAACAGAAACACTAAGGTTAAAAGAACGCACAAACTCATTAGTATGGTTACTAGATAAATGTAAAACTTCAATGGGGAGTAGAATGTTAAAAAACTGGATTCTAAAGCCACTAAGAGACAAAGAAAAGATAGAACAAAGATATAATATAATTTCAAAATTAAATGATGAATTTATATTAACAGATAACTTAAGAAAATCTCTTAATGAAGTTTACGATATTGAAAGATTATGTGGAAAAATAAGCTGTGGAAATCTAAACGCCAGAGACTTACTTCAACTAAAATCCACTTTAGAACAACTTCCCAACATAAAAGCATATATGAATGAATTAAACCTAGATTTAAAAATAGATACTTTAAAAGATATTCATGATTTATTAGAAAAATCAATATATGAGACACCGCCAGTAACTATCAAAGAAGGTTATATAATTAAAGATGGCTACAATCAAGAACTAGATGAATTAAAAACAATCAGAAGTGGCGGTAAAACATTTATTGCTCAATTAGAAAGTCAAGAAAGAGAAAAAACAAACATTAAAACCCTTAAAGTAGGCTATAACAAAGTATTTGGTTATTACATAGAAATCTCGAAAGGACAATGTCATTTAGTTAAAGATGAATATGGGTACGAAAGAAGACAAACACTTACCAACTGTGAAAGATTTATTTCGCCATTACTAAAAGAAAAAGAAGCACTTGTTCTAAATGCCGAAGAAAAAATAGTTGAAATTGAGTATAACTTATTTATAGAAATAAAAAATATCATCAAAGAAAAACTTCATGTACTCAAAAAGAACGCAGAATCTATAGCTTATATAGATACATTATCATCATTATCTATTTGTAGTAGCGAATTAAATTTAAAAAGGCCTACTATTACCACAGAACATACATTAAAAATAATTAACGGAAGACATCCAGTAGTAGAAAGACTAAGTAAAACAGAATACGTTCCAAATGATTGTATAATGGATGAATCAACAAATACCTTATTAATTACAGGACCAAATATGAGTGGGAAATCAACATATATGAGACAACTTGGAATAATTGCAATCATGGCTCAAATAGGATCATTTATTCCAGCAGATGAAGCAATTATTCCAATATTTGATAAAATATTCACAAGAATAGGAGCGTCCGATGACTTAGTATCTGGAGAATCTACTTTTATGGTAGAAATGAAAGAAGCAGAAAACGCAATAAACAATGCAACTTCTAACTCTTTAATTCTATTTGATGAACTAGGTAGAGGAACATCAACATTTGACGGTATGAGTTTAGCACAAGCTATACTAGAATATTTAAATAATCTAGTAAAAGCTAAAGTATTATTTTCAACCCATTATCACGAACTTACTAAACTAGAAGAAAAAATAAGTACATTAAAAAATATCCATGTATCAGCGATAGAAGAAAATAATAATATTACATTTTTACATAAAATCAAAACAGGAGCAGTAGATAAAAGTTACGGAATTCATGTAGCAAAATTAGCTATGATGCCAGATATTTTATTAAAAAGAGCTGAAGAAATATTAAAACATTATGAAACAAATAAAATAGAAATAAAAGATGAACAAATAACCTTTGATTTTCAAACACCTAAAAATGAAATTAAAGATAAATTAGATGCAATAGATATTACAAATATCACTCCATTAGAAGCATTAAATTTATTAAATGAATTAAAAAATATAAAGTAATTGAAAAAGAAAATTCTATGTGATAAAATCATAATTAGAATAGGAGGTATACTATGAAAAAGATAATATTGATTCTTAGTATATCTCTTTTATTATGTGCAATATTTTTTATTATAAATAAACCCAAAGAAGAAACAATTACACAAAGTACAGATAATATTAAAATCTTAGTAAATGGAATAGAAACAGATGAATTTCCATCATCAACTGATGGATACGCTTATGACGGTATCTCATGCAAAAATGGAACTACAGCAACATGGGATGAAACAAATTGGAAACTAAACATTCAAGTTAAAAAAGAAGATAAATGCATCGTATATTTTGTCGAAAAAGAAGAATACCTCTTTAGTTACACTGGAGCAACACAAACGTTTATAGTCCCAGAAACTGGTTATTATAAACTAGAAGCTTGGGGAGCCCAAGCTCCAGGAACAACTAATGGTGCTTCTGTAAGTAAGGGTGCTTATACAAGCGGTACTATTTACTTAACTGAAAATGAAAAAATATACATATATGTTGGTGAAGGTCTTAAAAGAGTTAGTAATGTTACTAGTTTTAATGGTGGAACAGGTAACTCAGGAGGATATCCTGGTGGCGGTTCAACAGACTTCAGACTAATAAGTGGGTCATGGAACAATATAAATTCTTTAAAGTCTAGAATCATGGTAGCGGCCGGATCAGGAGGTGGAGCAAACACTAATGCTACTCATGGAGCTGGAGGAGCATTGTTAGGATTGGCTGCACTTGGAACATCAGGTGGAACACAATTAACTTTCGGAGCAGTCCAGAGTGCGTCTTACACGGCATCTACGTTCGGGGTAGCTAATGGAGGTTGTTCCGGCGGAAATGGATATTATCCCGGAGGAGGAGCAACTTGCATAAACGGTGCAGGTGGTGGTTCATCTTTTATTAGTGGCTATGCTGGCGTAAACGCAGTACTTCAAACAGGAGGAACAACATCAAATCCAACCCCATCGTACACCACAAAACACTATAGTAATAAATATTTTATTAACGGAGTAATGATTGCAGGAAATGCCCAAATGCCATCTCATACTGGCACAAGCACTATGATCGGTAATTCAGGACATGGATATGCAAAGATAACAAAACTAACTAAACCAGAAAAAACAAATAGCAATTTAAATAGTGTTAGATACATCAAAGATTGTACTAATGGTAGTACATCAAATGCAGGTAACTATTGGGTAGAAATTCAAGCAATAAAAGATGGAGTAAATATCGCCAAAGGCAAAACAGTAACAGGAAGTCTATCAACAGGAACACTGGCTATTACAAACTCTCAATACATTGTGGATGGAGATATAACACATAACCGATACGGAAGCGCCGCCGGAATAGGTATAAGATGTGTAACAGTTGATTTAGGAAGCACTTACGATTTAGATGAGGTTGTAGTATGGCACTTTTATAATGATTCTAGAACAACATACAATAACACACTAAGCGTTGGAGCAACAAACAAAACAAACTTAACATCACTAGATAAAATATTAATAAATAACAAATCAACACTTTCATCATCTCAAGGGCAAAGATTCAGCGCATATTAATAAACAGACATAAAGTCTGTTTTTATATTTCATTATTACCAACTTCATGGTATAATTATAAAACGAGGTGAAGTACTATGGCAAAGAGCAGATCAGAATTAAGAGAAAAAGCAATGATTATTTTATATCAAATCAGTATTTATAAAAAAAATAATATTGAATATAATATAGATGATGTAATAAGAGAAAACGTAGAAATCGAAAATGATTTTGTAAAAGATATAGTGTACGGAGTAACAACTCATGAAGAAGAACTTATTAATAACGCTAATAAATTTATGAATGACTGGTCTATAGACAGAATAGATAAAACAGGAGCTTCTATATTAAAAGCTGCTATATATGAACTGCTATATACTGAAACACCACATATTGTAGTAATTAACGAAGCAATAGAATTAGCAAAAAAATATAGTGATGATAACGTTAGAAAAATCATTAATGCAGTATTAGACAGAATGATTAAAGAATAATGGAACCTAAATATATCAATATTAGTGATTTAAATAGATATTTAAAAGCTAAATTCGATTTAGACAAACACTTAAATAAGGTATACTTAAAAGGTGAAATTTCTAATTACAAACATCATACAAGAGGTCATCTGTATTTTACGTTAAAAGATGAAACAAGTAGAATTTCAGCAGTAATGTTTTCAACAAATGCAAGAAATTTAAAGTTCAAACCAGAAGATGGAATGAGTGTTTTAATAACAGGAAGAATAGCAATCTATGAAGCAAACGGAACATATCAAATATATGTCGAAGAAATGCAATTGGATGGAATTGGAAACTTACACTTATTATTTGAACAATTAAAAGAAAAACTTCATAAAGAAGGTTTATTTGCTCAATCAATAAAAAAACCTATTCCAAAATATCCTGATAAAATAGGTGTTATAACAGCCCCAACGGGAGCAGCAGTTAGAGATATAATATCAACTATTAACAGAAGATATCCCCTAGCAGAAGTAATTCTATTCCCAGCGTTAGTACAAGGTGATAATGCCTCAACTAGTATAGTTAAACAAATAGAATCTGCTCAAAACTACGATTTAGATGTATTAATAGTAGGTCGTGGTGGAGGATCTATAGAAGATTTATGGTCATTTAACGAAGAAATAGTTGCTAGAGCAATATATAAATCGAACGTTCCAATAATTTCAGCAGTAGGACACGAACCAGACGTTACAATATCTGATTACGTAGCTGATTTAAGGGCACCAACTCCAACAGGAGCAGCAGAAATGGCAGTACCAAATATCAGCGATGTATTAAATATTATAAATCAATTTAACATCAGAGCCAACGAGACATTAAAAAATAAGATAAACATTAATCAAAAAAAACTAGATAATATAATCAATTCATACATCCTTAAAAATCCATTAAGTCTATATGAAATTAAAGAACAAAAACTAGATAATTATATTGATAAATTAAACGTAATAATAAACAATAAACTAGTAAATTATCAAACAAGATATAACAATATAATTAAAAATAATATCTTAAAAAATCCTCTATATAAATATAAGGACTACGAAAACATTATTAATTTATTGAAACATAAAAGTAATACAAATATAACTAACATCATAAATAACTTGCAATATAAACTTAACATCGATATAAATACATTAGAACTAGTTAATCCTATTAGTATACTAGGAAAAGGTTATAGTATAGTTTACCATGAAGATAAAATAATAAAAAATACTACAGATATTAAAAAAGATGATATAATTTCAATTAAATTAGAAAAAGGACAGATAAAAGCAAAAGTAAGTGAGGTAAATAATGGCAAGTAAAGAAAAAACATTTGAAGAAAGCTTAAATGAGTTAGAGAACTTAGTAAAAGAACTAGAAAGTGGAAATGTTGATTTAGACCAAGCTATATTAAAATATAGCGAAGCTATGAAACTAGCAAAAAAATGTAGCGAAAGATTAGAAAATGCTACAAAAAGTGTTAATAAAATATTGAGCGAAAATAACGAATTAAAAGATTTTGAAATAAATGAATAATTAAAAAGAGCAATTTTGCTCTTTTTAATTTTCTCCCTCTTTTAACATTGTAATTATCGAAACTCCAAATCCTTTTTTTACATCATCTATTAGTACGTGAGTAACTGCACCGATAAGCTTGTCATTTTGCATGATAGGACTGCCAGACATTCCTTGCACAATTCCACCAGTCAGTTTTATTAATTCTTCATCAACAACATCAAAATGAAAATTTTTAATTCTAGAGTCTTTATCAACTTTAGTAATATTAATTTTATATTGTTTAACAACATTTTCAGAAAGAGTAGTGTATATTATAGCTTCTCCTAAAACAACATCATCTATATACCCAATATCAACTAAGTTATCGTTATTAACTTCTTCGCTATAAATACCAAAGATTCCTACATTAGTATTTTCTTTAATAGAACCAATAATTTCATCATAATCTATATCAGCACTCTTGCTACCTACAGAACCATCAATACTTCTATCAATCCCTATAATTTTACTATCAAAGATATTACCATCATCTACAAGTACCAATTTATTACTATTACTCTCAATAATTTCATGTCCAAGAGCTCCATATATCAATGTCTCCGGATCTATAAAAGTCATAGTACCAATACCACTAATACTTTCCTTAACATAAAGACCAGTCTTAAAAGAACCATCTTCTATGTGTAATTTAAATGCAATGTTAACTTTTTCATTATCTCTCAATACACTTAACTTAACTTCATTATTAATTACCGATTTATTTATAACATCAACCATTTCATTAATAGAAGATATTTTAACAGAATTAACATGAGTAATATAATCTCCAATTAAAATATCAGGAAATCCCTTATTAAATTCACCATCAACTTTATAAAAACCAACAACCAATAAACCAGGCATATTAACTTCAATTCCAATATTTTGCCCTCCTAAAATAACTTGATCAGAATAAGCATCAACATTAAAAGGGAACAAAAATAATAATAATAAAACAAAACCTTTCTTCATATAATCACCCAATATTATTATTTACAAATAAAAAAAATCAATAGTGGTAAATATTCCCAGTCTTTGATATAATTAAAATGGTGAAAAAATGAAAAATATAATATTAATAATAAAAGGATTTATAATGGGAATAGCCAATGTAATACCAGGTGTTAGTAGTGGTACATTAGCTATTACTTTAAATATATACGAAGATTTAATAGAAGCAATATCAAACTTTTTTGACAAAATAAAAAAGAATTTAAAATTATTAATTCCTGTAGGAATAGGAATGATTTTAGCAATCATTCTAGGTAGTAGAGTGGTCGAAGTAGCCCTAGAAAAGGTAACACTACCGACAATATTATTCTTCGCAGGACTAATATTGGGTGGAATCCCAATGCTTTTCAACAAGATCAAAAAAACAAAAAAAATATCATATTACTTAATATTTGCAATAACATTTATAACAGTAATTAGTATAAATTTTTTAGGCAGTGTAGAAGTCGCAAATTTTACAAATATGCAAATATTTGACTATGTAAAACTATTTCTAGTAGGAATACTAGCTGCAGGAACAATGATTATTCCTGGAATAAGCGGCTCATTCATACTAATTGTTGTTGGATATTATGAACCAATAATAAATGTAATAAACGAATTTACATCATTTCAAAATTTGACAGATAATTTTCTAATATTAATGCCATTTGGTTTAGGAGTACTAATAGGTATTGTAATTATAGCAAAAATAATAGAATGGCTATTCAATAAATACGAAATACCAACTTATTTCGCCATAATAGGATTTGTACTAGCATCATTAATTAGTATATTCACAAAATTCAACAACATAGTAATTAACTTCCCAATGGTTGCCGGAGGAATAATATTCTTTATAATTGGGTTTATAGCAGCTTATAAGTTAGGAGAAAAATAATGACTAGCAAAGATATCTACGACTCCATTGACAAAGCTTTTTTAGGTACAACTAAAAGCAAAGGATATACCAACGCTAAAAAAGCTATCAAATACGTTCTATTTGATGATAAAGATTCAATAGAAGAACATACTATTAATCAGAACAAATGGTTATTTATTTCTAACAGTTTAAACGGCCGAGAAATGATAAAAAAGTTACATCATGTTGATCTAATGCAACTACTGATAAAATTTTGCTTCGCATACATCGGCATGCAAGATAGACCATTTCAAATGGACAAAACAAAATATTTAGAATACAAAAGTGATATGTTTATCGCAATGAAGATAAACAACGAAGAACTAATTGAATTTATCGTCTATTCTTCAATATACAATATTGAAGAAACATACATATTCTTAAGTACAAACAAAGATGTTCAATTAATAATTATAGATTTATTAATTAAAGAAAGATATAAAAAGAAGTTATCAAAAGAATATGATAACTTCAAAGAAATAGCATTTCCTAAAATGCAAATACTAAGATATGAAAAATTCATTGAAAAATATCATAACTTAGATTTAGAATTTGCTCTAATCAAAAGAAAAACTCCAGGTTATGGAGCTTAGATTTGGATAAACATACTTGCAAGTGTTGCAAATACACCACCTAACATCAGAATTACCATTACCCAAGTAGCAATCTTTCTAGCTTTTTTGCTCATCTATTTCACCTCGTTTATTACATTAATAATTTATCATAAAATTATTAATTTGTAAATATAATTAATCAGGTGATAAAATGAACAAAATACTATTAAAACTAAAAAATAACAAAAGATTAGTACTTTTCCTTACTAGTCTTTTTTTTATAGGATTTACAGCAGGTATCTTATTTTATTACTTTCAAAATGAAGGTATGAAAGAAGTACTAAAAACATCAATATCATTAAAAGATTTATCCAATTCAAAGATAAACAACATTATCCCACATTTAATAATCCTTTCATCATTAATAATCCTATCAGTATTTATAATAGGAGTCCCTTTATCATTGTTTTATTTATTTTATGAATCTTTTTCATTAGGTTTTACTATGATAACGTTAACTACATCATTAAAAACTACAGGAATAATATTCTTCTTAAAATACATTATAATCTTTAAACTATTTACAATAATACTCCTCATAATATATAACACTTACATTATCAAAATATTAAAAAATATAATTAGTTTAACTATTTATAAAGAACAAATATATAAAAGAAAACTAATTTTAAACATCAAAAAAATATCCATATACTTTATATTTACAATAATACTCGATATAATAATATACTTTATATCACCTGTAATATTAAAATACTTATTTTAATAGCTAACAACATTTGTATAATAAAGCATTATTTGTTATAATTATTAACAGGTGAGAAACTATGGAAACAGTTGTAATAGGAATGAGTGGGGGAGTTGACTCCTCTGTAGCGGCATATCTGCTGAAAGAAGAAGGATATAATGTAATTGGTCTCTTTATGCGTAATTGGGATGCTGCTACTAATAATGATATAGAAGGTAATCCAACATTTAACGAAAATATTTGCCCACAAGAAACAGATTATAATGATGCTTTAAAGGTATGTCAAGAATTAAATATACCACTGCACAGAGTGGATTTTATTAAAGAATATTGGGATTACGTATTCACTTACTTTTTAGAAGAACTAAAAAAAGGAAGAACTCCTAATCCAGATTTAATGTGTAATAAATTTATTAAATTCGACTTATTCAGCAAAGAAGCACAAAAACTAGGCGCTGATTATATAGCAACAGGTCATTACTCAAGAAAAGTTGGTAACAAACTATTAAGAGGACTAGACAACAATAAAGACCAAACATACTTCCTAGCTCAAGTAAGTGCTAAACAACTGGAAAAAGTGTTATTTCCAGTAGGAAATTTACAAAAAGATGAAGTAAGACAAATAGCAGAAAAAATGAATCTATCAACAGCTAAGAAAAAAGATTCGACAGGTATATGCTTCATTGGTGAAAGAAACTATCAAAAATTCGTTCACAATTACTTAAAACCAAATCCAGGAGATATCATTGATGTTGAGACTAAAGAAGTAATTGGTAGACATACAGGTTTAATGAACTATACAATTGGTCAAAGAAGAAATGTTGGAATCAGTGGTAACTTAAATAGACACTATGTATGTGGTAAAAACGTTTCAGAAAATATTTTATATGTTACATTTGATAACAATGAAGAATACTTATATTCAGATGAATGTAAAGTAAGTAATATTAACTTTATATCATCATTAAAACCAACATTTTGCACAGCAAAATTTAGATACCGTGGTGAAGATCATCCAGTAACATTAGATTACAACGGAGATACAATAACTGTTAAATATAGCGGCAGAGCCAAATCAGTTACACCAGGACAAGCCTGTGTATTTTATCTAGGTGAAGAATGCTTAGGCAGTGGCATAATTGATGAAGTTTACAAAGATAACCAAAAATTATGGTATTTAAACTAATAATATAAGTAAAACTTATATTGTTTTTACTTACTAAAACACGACAAAGAGAGTAGTTATTGAGATAATAGTGGTAATAACTATAAAAAAAAAGATTTACTTTTACTTGACACTACTATTATATAGAGATATAATAAATATATAAAAAAAACGAAGAGGTAGGGATGTAGTTATGCAAAATTTAAACGATTTATTTCAAGAATTAGGAATATCTAAAGTGAGGTTGGCAAAATACCTAGGCGTTTCAAGACAAATGGTATATAACTATCTAGAATTAGAAGATTTAAATAAATGGCCAAAAGAAAAAAAGATCCTACTATTTAAATTACTAAACGTAAACGATGGAGAATCAATATCAGAAATAAAAATCACAACTGATTACCTAATGGCTGTTGAAGCTAGATTAAATCAAGGTGTAAGAAAAAGTACAGATGTTGAAAACAGTTTTGACTTCACTGGAGTATCGAAAGAAAATCAAACCCTACTTACCGATATGATTTACTTATTAAAAGAAAAACTATCAGAAGATCAAGAAAAAGAAAATTATTATGCGATAACTTATATGTATCAATTATTACAATCATCTGATAACGTACCTGTAATTAAATACATATTAGGATTTTTAAGTAAAACTACAGGATTTATCAAATACGATGAATACAAATTTAATGAAGATAAACAATTCATTTTAGAAGCAATTTTCTATCAAGCATTAACACTATATAACAATGGTGGTGCATCTCGTAGTAAATTAATTGAAATACATCGCAATTTCGTTCAAGAAATTGAACGCAAAAACGAAGATAAATTAAGCAGAACTCAAAAATTAAATGTAATTAAAGATCAAGCTTTAAAAGAATTAAATTATACAGAATTGACTAATGAAAATGCTGCTGAAGTAATAGAAAAAATTGCTGAAATAGAAGCAAGAAGTAGCTAAAAAGACACTATTATTAGTGTTTTTTTACTACAATAAATTATTACATAATATATATTATGTTAACCAAAAGAAATTTAAATATATATAACATATACTAGATGATAATATTTAAAATAATAATTAATAGTAATCCTATACAAATACCAATCGATAATATCTTAGATTCATTATAAGAATAAACTTCAGGATAAATCTTATTAATTACTAAAGAAATCATAATTCCACCAACAATTAACAAAATAATATTAATAACACTAAATGGTATATAATTATCAAAAATCACAAAAATTATTAATGCTCCAACAAACTCAGATAAGCCACTAATAAATGTAAGTAAAAAAGCTACTCCCCTCTTCTTTGTAGAAAAATAAATAGGGATGGAGATAGCTAATCCTTCAGGAATATTATGCAAAATAATTGACAAAACTAACTTTATACCTAATTCCATATCAGTATAAGTACTAATATAAGTAATCATTCCCTCAGGTATATTATGTAGTATTAATATCAAAGTATTTAAAATACCTAATTTATATAAAGAATTAAAACTAATTTTATCAGATAATTTAATAATATAATTAACAAAGAAAACAGACAATCCTAAAGAAGAAACAATCAAAAAAACGCTTTTAAAGAAGTTATAATTCATTGATATGTATAATATTGAATTAGGTAATAATTCAGTAATAGATATCATTAACATAATTGTTAATGATAAAGATAAACAAAACACTATGAATTTATTCTTATACTTCTCTTTTATATTTATATAACTAAACAAAAACCCTATAACTGTAGATAATCCAGCTCCTAAAGTAATTATAAAAGGTAAAATCATTTCAATCACCAATATAAATATATATAATAACTTAGTATTTATTACCAATTAAAATTAGTATTAAAACTGAAAAATTAATCATATTAATATCAGGAGGTATATTATGAGAACAAATACTGCTTCTAAAGCTAATACTCGTACTAGTCAAATGAATAATACTAGAACAAGTAAAACAAATACAATGAATAAAAATAATTGTAAATAAATAAAAATAACACTACATAAGTGTTATTTTTTAATATCTAGGATGGCATTCATAGTCCTTTTTTATTTGATTATTAGATAAATGCGTATATATCTCCGTTGTTGATAAATCTTCGTGTCCAAGAAGTTCTTGAACAATTCTCAAATCAGCACCATTTTCTAACAAATGTGTAGCAAAAGAATGCCTAAGCGTATGAGGAGAAATATTCTTATTAATACCACACTTAATACATAGTATTTTTAATAATTTAAAAAAAGCCTGTCTAGATATATTCTTCTGATTTTTAGATATAAATAAATAATTACTATTACAATTCTTTAACAATTTATCTCTATAAATATCTAAATACACTCTTAAAGCATCAATTGCCATATCATTAATAGGAATAATCCGCTCTTTACTCCCCTTCCCCATAACTCTAATTAAACATTCATTTAAATCAACATTAACAATTTCCAAATTAACTAATTCCGACACTCTAATACCAGTAGCATAAAGCAACTCTAACATGGCTTTATTACGATAATCATAAGGATCAACACATTTAAAACTAAGTAATAAATCCACTTCCTTAACAGTTAAACAATTAGGTAATTTCTTAGGTAACTTAGGTTGAGCTATCTTCAAAAAAGGGTTCTTGTTATATAAATTTTCACTATTAAGATAAATATAAAATTGTTTTAAAACAGTAATCATATGTGCTTGTGACCTAACACCGGTTTTTAAATCAATAATAAATTTCATTGCCATCTCATCAGTAACAGAAATATCATTAAAATAACTACTAAAAGTCTTCAAATCATTTCTATAAGAGTCTATTGTGTTAACTGATAAATTCCTCTCGTACTTTAAAAAATCCAAATAACTATCTATATATTTTTGCATATTACCACCTAGTTTTATTATACAATATCGTATATAATATTAATAGGAGTTTTTATGGAATTACTAGCAAATATATTAAGACCTAAATCATTAAATGATATCGTCGGTCAAACACACTTAGTGGGAAAAGATAAAGTACTAACCAATTTAATCAAAAATAAAAAACTTTTTTCTATGATTTTATATGGTAAACCTGGTATTGGTAAAACATCAATAGCGTATGCAATAGCTAATTCCCTAGAAAAAAAACATCGTTTTTTAAACGCTACAATAAACAATAAAAGTGATTTTGATATAGTTATAGAAGAAGCTAAAATGGAAGGTGAAATGATTCTTATTATGGATGAAATCCATAGATTAAATAAAGATAAGCAAGATTTATTATTACCTCACATCGAATCAGGATTACTTATTTTAATAGGTATGACAACATCTAATCCATATCACAAAATTAACCCCGCTATACGTTCGAGATGTCATATATTTGAACTACACAACTTAACTACAGAAGATATAGTAACTGGATTAAAAAAGTGTTCAAAACACTTAGAGGATATAAAAATAAATAAAAAAGCCCTAGAACATATTGCTATGTTATCCGGTGGAGATTTTAGAAGTGCTATTAATTTACTTGAAATATCATACTACGCTTCCAAAGACAAAGTTATTACCGAAGAAGTTATTAAATCAATAAATAATAAACCAGTATTCTTTCATGACAAAAACGAAGATGGACATTATGATGTTTTATCAGCATTTCAAAAATCAATCAGAGGAAGTGATGAAAATGCAGCAATTCACTATCTAGCTCGCCTTTTAGAAGCAGGAGATTTAGATAGTATTTATAGAAGAATGAGTGTTATAGCTTATGAGGATATAGGTCTTGCAAATCCATCTATTGGACCAAAAGTAGCCGCCGCAATACAAGCTGCTGAACTTGTTGGACTTCCAGAAGCAAGAATACCACTTTCAGTAGTAATTATTGAGATGGCGAGATCTCCAAAAAGTAGCTCCGCCTACTCTGCTCTCGATGCTGCTCTTACAGATATAAGAAGTGGAAATGCCGGAAATATTCCAAAACATTTAAAAAACGGAAATCCTGCATATAAATACCCACATAATTACGAACCAGCTTATGTTAAACAACAATATTTACCGGATGAAATAAAAAACAAAAAATATTACCTTCCTAAAAATAACAAATATGAAAAAACACTTGAAGAAGGAATGAGAAGAATAAAAGGAGAATAAAATGAAAATAGCTATTATCGGTACTGGAGCATATAGCATAGCTACTGCTCATGCTCTAACAAAAAATAAAAAAAACACAATTAAAATGTGGACTGAAGATCAAAACAAAGTAGTAGAATATCAAACTACAAAAAAAATAAAAAGTATATATGACAAAGAATTATTTGAAATGACGTTATCAAATAATTTAGAAGAAGTTATTAAAGATACTAAATTAATAATAATCATAGTTGCAGCACATTTCTTAGAAAATACAATTAAAAATATGAAACCATTTCTTAAAAAAAATCAATATATTGCAATAGCTACAAAAGGAATCGAAAATAATACTTGTAATTTCTTAACTAAAATAGTATATAATACATACAAAACAAAAAAGATAGCCGTAATATCTGGACCGTCATTTGCTATTGATATATTAAATAATGAACCAATTGGACTAAGTATCGCCTCGAAAAACTATGATACAGTAAAAGTAGTAGAAAAAGCTTATGAAGATTCAGATATCAAACTAAGAGCTACAAAAGATATAATAGGCGTTCAAATATGCGGAAGTATTAAAAACGTAATTGCTCTAGCTGCAGGTATAATATCAGGTCTAGGTTATTCTAACTCTGCCCAAGCCTTTCTAATTACAGAATCACTACACGATATTAAAGGTTTAATAAAAGCACTAGGAGGTAACCCTAAAACTATCCTCAGCTATGCAGGAGTTGGAGATTTATTATTAACTTGTACATCAACAAAAAGTCGTAACTACTCTTTTGGACAATTGATAGGACAAAATGCTACTAAAGAAGAAATAGAAACATATTTAAATAACACTACAGTCGAAGGATACTACACAATAAAATCAATAAAGAAACTAATTAGAAAGAAAAAAATTAGTTTGCCTATAGTTAATATAATATATAATATAATAATGAATGAAGAAAATCCTAATAAATTAGTAGAATTTTTATATAAAAAGAAATAAGACCAACAGGTCTTATTTTTAAATTAATATTCTTTGATAAACATCTTTATGAGATTCACTAATGAAATATACTCCATCATTAGAAAACTCATTAGTTGCTACTACATATTTAATCGCTTCATTTAATGACACTATTTCATCATAATAATCTATTAAATCATCAGTTAATACATCCTTAGAACTAGCTATACGTCTAAATAATAACCCTAGAGTACTACTCTTATCAACTCTCATTTCATAAACATTACTCGTTTTAGAATCACTAATTACTATAATACTTTCTAAGTAATTAATCTCAAAAGATAAACCATAAGTATTAAAAGAAGGATCAAA
This sequence comes from uncultured Muribaculaceae bacterium, assembly GCA_964370475.1. Taxonomy (GTDB): domain Bacteria; phylum Bacillota_I; class Bacilli_A; order RF39; family UBA660; genus CAYJCL01. Next base: position 35,851 of record CAYJJI010000006.1, read on the forward strand.
AGATTTTTTAATACCCTCAATTAATAGATTTTCACTACAAATTATAACATCATTTAATAATTCTTTATTAAATGAATTATCAAGAGCATTACTTTGAGCGGCAAGCAAAGTCATATATCGGTCTTTAGTGATACTATCCTCAATAGTATCAGTATTCAACTCAAGTTCTTCTAAAGATCTTAAATATAAATTACTCTTATATAAACTAAAAGAATCATTATTATAATCATTAGGTAACATCATTAAATCTAACTTTTCCTTTAACGAAATCATATCATTAACAGTATCAATATCATATCTATAAACAATATTCATCAAAGAATCACTATCTTCAGAATACGCTACTAACTCATTATAATTTAAATCAATATCTTGCACTCTATTAACAAAACATAAAGCACCACTAATACTAGCAACTATAGCAAGCACAGTAATACTTTTAGTTACTTTAGAGATTTTATATCTTTCTTTAATATTTTCACCAGTACCATCTTTATATAATTCCTTAAATACTTTATTAGAACTCATCCTAATACCTCCTAAATATCTATAAATAATACCACATATTAATTTATTTATCAAATAAAAAAAACAATCACTCAGATTGTTTTATTTTTAATATCATTAACTATATATGAAGCACAATAAATACCAGCAACACTAGGAACTAAAGAAGTACTTCCAGGAGTTCTACCATCTATTTTCACAGGTAATTCCTTACTCCAAATACAAGGTATTTTATTACTTATATTATTATCCTTCAATAACTTTCTCATAACTCTAGCTAAAGGATCCCCGCTAGTTTTAGAAATATTACTAATCTCTAACTTAGTTGGATCAAATCTATTACCAGTACCTAAACAAGTAATAATCTTAATATTATTATCAATAGAATATTTAATTAATTCTATTTTAGTAGTAATAGTATCACAAGCATCTATTATGTAATTAAAATCAGTATCTAGTGTATTTATATTATCTTTAGTTAAAAACATCTCTACAGGCTTTAAAATGATATTAGGATTAATATCTATATATCTTTTACACGCTTCTAAAACTTTACTATTTCCAATATTACTATTATTACTAATAATTTGTCTGTTAATATTACTAATATCTATTATATCATTATCTATAATAGTAATATCTCTAAAACCAAATCTTACTAAAGCTTCTAGAGCATTACCACCTACTCCACCTACTCCAACTAATAAAATTTTATTATTAATTATCTTATTATATATAGATTCATCTAATATCTTTAAAGTTCTATCAAACATATAAACCTCCACATAAAAACCTAAAGAAGTCTCCAGTGATAAAAACCCGCTCGCTCGAGGGGGTGGACAACATGTACACTTTAGGATTCTGAATCACTTAACGGCTCAGCCTTCACACCATATACAATTATGTCCCCAATATATCACTATTAGGTTTTTTACTAATAGAAACATTCTCTAGGTAAATAAAGTATAGCACACTAATAAAAAAAAGTAAATATCACTTTACTCCTTTTTAGGTACTCGTTTAAAAGTATCATCATCTAATAAAATTTTAACTAATTCCACATCATCAAAACAGTTAATAATAACATCTTTAATTGGATCAATATTTAAATTTAACTGCTTAACTAAATTTCTAAAATCATTTATACAATTAAATTCTTTTAAATCAGATTTAACAAAATCAATAAATGGTAAACTTACTATATCAGCAGCCATATCACTTACTAATAGATTATCAACTTCTCCAGATAATACGCAATGATTTATAAAAACATCACCTCTAAAATCATGAGCAGAAAAACTCTCACCATCACAACTTTCTATTACTGTATTATTTAAAACCTTATTTTTTAAATTCTTTCTGTTATAAAATTCACTTGATAAACTAAATTGTTGATAAATACTATTATATCCTGTATGAGATTCCAAGCTTATTCCATTCACTCCTATACCATCAAATGAACTATTTGTAGATAAAGATAATCTAACAGCATCATCAAATTCAGTATTTCTAGATTCATATATAAAAATATTCTTAATAGGATCAAGACACAATTTACCTTTAATAACATTATTCTCCTTAAAAGTAATAAAAGCCATTTCACAAAAATCCGTACTATAAACAAACTCATACCTAGGAGAATTTATTATATATACAAATTTAGGTACTATTGATTTAGCATGAAGTTTTAAATTATACTTTAATATATACCCAACTAAATTATTATCCTCGTCACTAACTCTACAAAGAACAATGTCACTAACTTTATTATTCCTTAAACCTAAAACAACTCTATCTCTTTCTTCATCAAATACAAAACTATTCCCAGGAAATGAAAAATTATTACTAATACTATCTAATTCCTTTTTCAAAACATCAACAAAAAGAAAATTCTTATCCAAAACATTTTCACTAACTGTAAGACCTAACAATTTAATATAATAATTTTCTAAACATATACTATCAGCCATCATTAACCTTCTTTCATAAATTTTATCTTACTCTTAAAAATCTAAAAAAGCAAGAAAAAACCACACTACTGTGCAGTTTTATCACCACTCCATCTATTAGATACATCACAACTATTAGAATTAGGTGTTGGATTTGGTTTCTCCATTTTTATAATCATTGGTATCTTAAATCCGGTTCCAAATCCTACACAATTACCAGGCTGTAAGGATTTTTGTTTTTCAATAATATCCCCACTAATATTTGGTAACATCTTTTCAATGTACTCTATATCTAGTGGATGAGTCATCTTAAATATTAAGAAATTACTACATTGAGAAATAACAGTATCTGATATTTCAACAGGTCTTTGACTAATTAAATTAAGTAATATTCCATATTTTCTACCTTCTTTAGCAATTCTTTCAAAAATATTATATCCAAGTAAAAATACATCGTTATCCTTTTGAATATATCTGTGAGCTTCTTCTAAAAATAAATGAATAGGCATCGAAGCTCTACTAACTTTAGTCTTTAAAAAGTCAAAGAATATTCTAGAAAAAATTTTAACTAATACTTTAGCATAAGTATCATCTAAATCTTCTAAGTTCATATTAATAATTTGATTCTTTTTACCATCATTAGCAACTAAATAATTAATAAAAGCAACTTCATCTATATAATTAGGAAATCTTAAAATACCATTCATCTTAGAGTTAACAACAGTATTTAATCTTACTTTAAGCATCATCGCCATATCATATAATTGTACATTATCTAAAAATCCATCACTTATTAAAGTAAACTCTAAAGCATTACTATAATCATCAATACTATAAAAAGTTTCCGAAGGTAACTCAGTCTTTTCAAGTTCATCATTAACAAATTTCAAAATATAATCAGTAATTAATACACTCTCACCAAATTGTCCCCTAGAATCTATTTCTAAACATTCACTAAATGATCTAGTATAACCAAGTCCTTGAATAACAGTATCAAAACTAAACTCATTAGTACTACATACCTTCATAACTCTATATATTTGATTTTTCTTATTAATAGTAGTTTCATTATTGTATAAAATTGTAATTAATGCTTTAGCAATTAAATGATTTTTATAAGCATTTATCGCCTCATTATTTAAACTAAATATTTTACATAATCGTAGAGACCTTTCTATAATAGGTAACTGACTATGATTATCTGCTTGTAACAACAAAGCTAAATCATCTACTTTTAATAAGTGAAAAGGTAAATGTAACTCACAATCAGTAGGTTCAACAACATTTGTTGTCATAAACTTATAACTATAATTAGAATTAAATTCATTAATTTTTGTAAAAGCAGTTTTATACTCACCATAAGCATCAAAAATAAATATATTCGCGTTATAAGAAAATAACTTAACATTTCCAAATATATTTTGAATCAATCTCGATACACCCCAAGATTTACCAGATCCAGAATTACCAAAAATAGCCATATGATTAGCAAATAAATCATTAATCTTAGAATACACAGTAAAATTCTTATATAAAGAACTATTACCTATTTTAAATGTAGTAGCTCCATCAGTTCCAACTATTTCTAATAATTCATTACTATTAATTACTCTAATATTAGAACTTAACATCGGTTTTCTTAAAACCCCATTAACATACTTACCTTCTATAAATTCTCCTAAAAATCTAATTTCTAATATATTACCTTGAATATTTTTAACCTCTCCTAATACAAACTGTCCAGGAGCTTCAAATATTACATGTATATTCATTAAATCAGGTATTTGAGTTATATTAGCTGTAGTTTCTACTTGAGCAATATTTTCTCCAATATTAATAATCTTTCCAAACATAAAACACCTACTCTATTCTTATAAATATCATAACACAAAATAAAAAAAAGAACTAGTCTTTTTTAAACTCTTGATACCACTCATCTAAACTATCAGATAATCCTTCATAACCTTCAATTACAGCATCAAATCCTTCATCAATTAAAGGAGAATCAATCACTCCATTAAGTGAATCATTAAATTCATCACTAAACTCTTTAATACTATCCAAAGTATCTGGATCAATATGAGTAGTAGCAAAATCTTCTATATTATCTTTACCTATTAAAATAGCATTAAATAAACTATCACTAACACTTTTATTCAAATTTAAAACATCTTCTTTATAATTAGGATAATAACTAATAACAAATTTATCTATATCACTTACAGTATTTAAGACACTTTCTTTAGCGCTATCACTTAAATCATTAAAACTTATACCGTTAATTAATCCATCATAGAAAATAAAATCAACTAATATTATAAATCCACCTTTTAAATTAACTAATCCAGCAGACAAATTATTTTCAAGTCCACTAACTATGTCACTCTCAATATTATTAACCTCACTAAGAACTAAAGTATCATTACTCATTGCTTCATCATTATTATTGTCTTCTAGATCATTATCTAAATTATCATTATCTTCTAATTTATCATCTTGATCATCTTCTAATACTTCGCTCTCTAAATTATTATCCTGATCACTAAATATATTAACTACCAATACAGAACTTACAACTACTAATAGTATACTAAGTACTACAATAATACTTATTAAAACTTTTTTATTCATAAATACCTCAAATTAATTATATCATAAAAAAAGACCACAAGGTCTTTAAATAGTTAGTTTTAAACTAGTAGCTCTCTCAGTTGCTAATTCAAGGTATTTTTCTCCAAGAATACTAACTACTAACACTCTAATAAAACTATCTCCTTTTTTATGTTCTTCAACTTCTACTAATCCTTCATCGCTTAGTTGTTTAACAAATTCAATATATGCTAAATCGGTAGTATAGCCACCATTCATAATTGTTTTTAAAAAATTAGCTGTAACTTTAACGTCAACAAAAGAAGATTGATTAATTTTTTCTTCCAAATTTAAATAATCATTAGCTTTAGAAGAAAGCTTAATTAAAGCATCATCACCATAAAACTCATAATCAAAATAACCTTCAATTTTTAAATAATCTAACATATCTCCATAATTACCAAGAAAATAAGTGTCCCTAAGCGATACAATAAAGTTATTATCCACCACTTTATTACCGCTTAAATTATCGTTAATATGATTAAGAATATGATCTACAGATCTCTTTAATAAAATATTTTTCATATAATCCCCCTTATTGATTTAATTTATTATTTAATAATTCTTTTGTAATACTAGGATTAGCTTTACCTCTAGTACTTTTCATTACTTGACCAACAAAGAAATCAAATAAATTAGTCTTTCCATTTTTATAAGCTTCTATCTGTCCTGGATTATCTATTAGTATTTGATCAATTATTGATTCTAACTCAGAAGTATCACTTATTTGAGCATTATCACTACTTATATAAGATTTAGGTTCTTTTTCTTCTTCTAAAGACTTATTAAATATCTCTTTAGCTTGCTTAGAAGAAATAATTCCTTTATTCATTGGTTCTATAATTTGTTTTAATAAACTAGGAGTCAAATAAAACTCACTTAATAATAAATTATATTTACTAATATATCCTAGGATATGTACTGTAATCCAATTAGCAGCAGTTTTAGGATCTATTGATAAAGAAATACACTCTTCAAAATAATTAGCAATATTAATATCTTTTACTAAAATAGTAGCATCATAAGAACTAAGTCCATATTCATCGATATAAAACATTTTTCTATCAAATGCTAATCTAGGTATTCTACTCTTTACTTCTTCAACAAAACTAGATTCAATCTTATACTTAGGTATATTAGGTTCAACAAAAAGCTTATAGTCAACAGCTTCTTCCTTACTTCTCATAGAAATAGTAGTTCCAGATTCTTCATCCCATCTTCTAGTTTCGCGTAATACTTCATCATATCTACCTGATGCTTTTAACTCACTTTGACGCATTACTTCATAAGCAATAGCATCTTTAACTCCACCAAAAGAATTAATATTTTTAATTTCTACTCTAGTACCAAATTCAGTATCTTCTTGATCCATAATAGAAACATTAACATCACATCTTATTTGGCCTTTTTTACTATCAGCCTCTGAAATATCACAATATTGATAAACTCTCTTCATATGCTCTAAAAAAGCTATTGCTTCTTCTTTAGAATTAATACAAGGATCAGTTACAAGTTCAAGAAGAGGAACACCAGCTCTATTATAATCTATACAAGATGAATCATAATAATGATCAAGCGATGCAGAATCTTCTTCTAAATGAATATCGTATATTGAAACACGTTTAACTTCATCATTAACTTCAATATCAACATAACCACCTACACCTACAGGTTGATGAAACTGAGTAATTTGATAACCCTTAGGTAAATCAGGATAATAATAATTCTTTCTATCGAAATACATATATTCAGGTATCTTACAATTCAAAATCAAAGCCATCATTAAAGAATTTTTAACACACTCTTTATTAACAACAGGTAAAGTACCAGGAAAAGCCATATCAACAGCCACTACATTATCATTAGGTACCTCATTAAAAGAATTACGTCCGCTAGAAAAAACTTTAGAATTACTCTTTAACTCACAATGCATTTCTAAACCAATAACAGTTTTATAAGCCATTATAACCCCTCCTTAACTTGATTTTTATAACTCATAGTACTTTCAATACCATAAGCCATTTGTAATAATAATTCATCATGATAACAATCACTAGTAATATTCACCCCTACAGGCATATCATTAATAAATCCACAAGGAATAGTAATAGATGGAAATCCTCCAAAATTAGCTATTTGTAAATGTTCTTCTAATAACTCAGCAGAACATCTATTATTTAATTTTTCATCAATAAAAGGTGCACTACCAGTTCCAACAGGAAGAATAACTCCATCATAAGTTTTATATAAATCTTTCCAAGTATTAACTAATAATCTTCTAACTCTTTGAGCATTAACAAAATACTTTTCTTGATTCTCATTTTGTAATACATAAGACCCAATAACGAATCTTCTCTTAATCATTGAAGAAAATCCTTTAGTACGATAATCCTTCATTAAATCAAAGATATTATCTCCCTGACCTCTAGGTCCAAAAGAAATACCCGTTAGATTAGATAAATTACTAGTTGCCTCAGCATAAGAAATAACAGTATATACACTAGATAAAGCATCTAAAAGTTTCTTATTAACTGATACTTCTTCAACTAAAAATCCTAGTTCACGACATTTATCTATAACTGAATTATAATTTTCTAAATGTTTAACTAACTCTTCATCAGGATTATCATAATTATTTACATCAACTATTTCCTTAATATAACAAAGCTTACGCCCTTTAATACCAGATTTTAATTTATCATAAAGTTTAATACTACTAGAATTCCAAGTAGTCATATCATACTTATCTAACCCTTTCATAGCATCAACTACAATAGCAGCATCTTCAACACTTCTAGTCAAAACTCCACAGTGATCCATAGAAGATGCATAAGCAAATAATCCATAACGAGATATCATTCCATAAGTTGGTTTATAACCAACAACACCACAATAAGCAGCAGGTTTTCTAATAGAATCCCCTGTATCACTACCAAGTGCATAAGGATAAACACCAGCAGCAACAGCAGCTGCAGATCCAGAAGAAGATCCTCCACATATACGATCTAATCCCCAAGGGTTTCTTTGAATCCCAGTATGAGCAGTAACACCTTTACCGCCCATTCCAAATTCATCCATAGCAGTTTTATTAATAACAGCAGCACCAGATTTTTCTAAGTTTTTAACAGCAGTAGCAGTAAAAAATGGAACATAATCTTTTAACGTATTAGATGACCCAGTAGATAATATATCTTTAGTAGAATAATTATCTTTAACCCCATAAGGAATACCACTAAGAAAATTATCTGTAATTTCACTTTCTTTAACATCATCTAATATAGTAACAAAAGCATTACACTTTTCTTGCACTAAGTGACTCATCTTAACAGATTCATCAATTAACTCTTTAGAAGTAACTTTACCATTTAAAAGTAAATCATGTAACTCAACAATACCTTTTTTAATCATTAACCTACCACCTTCACTACTTCTACTTCTCTGCCGTTAACACGATCGCAATTTCTAAGTAAATCACTTACGTCAACTGAATCTTCACACTCATCTTCACGAAGAGAAAAACTAAAATCATCTAAACAATGAGTCATAGGTTCTACATTAGATAAACCTTCAATTTCATTCAACTTACTAATATGTTTATCTATTTGATCAAACTCTTCTAATACTAATTTATTTTCCTCACGCGTCAATCCAATTAAAAGATTATCAGCATATTTATCAATTAAATCTTCATCAAATTTATTCATTATTTTTCCTTTCTTAAATTTAAATACCATTGGTACAAAAAAGATCAAAATCTTAAACTACCAAATGTCATTTTCTTTTCTTTTTAAAATCATTTCATTTTCATCACATAATTCATAAAATATTTTTCGTAATCTTTTTAATAATATCTCATTTCTAATATTTAAAATTTCACAAATACCTTTAGATGTCATTTTGGAATAACCATGTATTCCAAAATAACAACCTACTAAATACCTATCACTTTCATCAAGTTGATTAAATTTTCCACTAGAAATTGATTTTAAACATTCATACCCACGAGTATAATCTATTGGGATCTTTTTTTCAAAAATCAAATCATTACCATCAATCCCGTAATCATTAATAAGTTTTTTTCTAATTTTATTAACAGCAATTATAGTTAATCTAGAAATGCTAGCTTGAGATAATCCAAATTCTAAACCCAATTCAACTTGTGTCTTAGATTCTTCTTCAAAAAATCGAAACTTATTTCTAATCAAATATTGTGAAGTTTCATCCAGGCAATTTATACACTCGTTCAGTGCATCAAATACATACCTATCTTCAGTCTTTAAAAAATCATTATTATCATCTACCAAAACATCTTCTATAGATAATGATTCATCCTCTTTAATAGGCGTATTAGAACTAATACAATTTTTTATACTAGTTTCCCTACTTATACTCATTAATATTTCATTATAAATACATTTAATCGCAAAACCAGAAAATTTTATTTCTTTAGCATCATCAAATGTATTTGCCGCCTTTACAAGTCCAATTGTTCCAATTGAAACTAATTCTTCGTATTCAATATCACATTTATAAAAATTCTTTTTCACAACAAAACCAATCAATGCCATATTATCTATTATTAAACTATCAATATCATTTTTAATTTTCATAAAACACTCTTCTCTTACTAAATAAATGCCTTTAAATTATTATAAACATAATCAAATTTTAAAAATCACAATTATTTGGAGTTCTATAATAAGAAATAACATCCCTTATATTATCTATTCCAGTAACATACATTAAAAATCTTTCAAATCCAAGTCCAAATCCAGAATGAGGAACAGAACCAAACTTTCTTAAATCTAAATACCAAGATAACTCTTCTTTAGGAATTCCCATATCATCCATTCTTTTAACTAATTTATCATAGTCTTCTTCCCTTTGAGAACCACCACATAACTCTCCAACACCAGGAACTTCCAAGTCAACAGCAGCAACAGTTTTCAAATCATCATTTTGTTTCATATAAAACGATTTAATATCTTTAGGCCAGTTATAAATAAATACAGGTCCACCAAAATATTCAGTAATATACTTTTCGTGCTCTTTAGCTATATCTTCTCCTTGCATAGGTTTAAATTCAAAATCCACCTTAGCATCTTGTAAAATATTTATAACTTCTTCATGAGTAACTCTTGTAAATTTACTCTTAATTAATTTATTTAACTTATCCAATAATCCTTTTTCAACAAAAGAATCACAAAATTCCATTTCATCTTTAGCATGATCAAGTACATAAGTAATAATATTCTTTAACATATCTTCCATGATGTCCATAACACCAGGTAAATCACAAAAAGCAATCTCTGGTTCCATCATCCAAAACTCACAAGCATGAAACTTAGTATTAGAATTTTCTGCTCTAAAAGTAGGACCAAAAGTATAAACCTTACTAAATGCCATTGCATAAGTCTCAGCTTCTAATTGTCCACTTACAGTAAGTCCTGCTTTTTTACCAAAGAAATCATTATCATAATTAACTTTACCGCTCTTTGCTACATCAAATAAATTCTGTGTAGTAACATTAAACATTTCTCCAGCACCCTCACAATCACTTGCAGTGATTATCGGAGCATGAAAATATAAATAACCTCTCTTTTGAAAATATTCATGTATAGCCATCGAAGCAACACTTCTTATTTTAAAAACAGCATTAAATAAATTAGTTCTAGCTCTTAAGTGAGCTTGCTCACGTAAGAACTCTCTAGTATGTCTCTTAGGTTGGATTGGATAAGTTTCATCACATTCACCAACAACTAAAACACTAGAAGCTTTAATTTCATATAACTGATTTCCAGTCGATTTAACAACTTCACCAGTAACAGTAATAGAAGCTCCAACTAATAATTTATTTACTTCTATAAAATTATCTAAAGTAGAGTCATAAACTACTTGAATAGATTTAAAACAAGTACCATCATTTAAATCAATAAATGCAAAATCCTTTTGTTTACGATGATTTCTAATCCACCCATTTAAAACTACACTCTTACCTATTATATCTTCACTATTAAATAAACTTTTAATTTCCATATTTTCCTCCTATAAATTATTCAGTAAATATTCAACAACATCTTGAATATCTACCTTTTCACTTTCTTTTGTTAAACTATCTTTAATAGACACCATTCCTAATTTTAAATCTTCATCATTTAAAATAATGAGAAACTTACTGTTATAATTATCAGCTAACTTAAATTGAGATTTTAAAGATATATTATTAAGTGAATTTTCCACTTTAATATTATTTAATCTCAATAACTGACTAAGCTTAATTGATTGATATTTTTCTTCCTCAGATACTGATAAGATAAAGACATCTATCTGTTCTTTAACAATTTCACTACATCTGTTTTTAAGTTCTATTAAAATACGATCAATACCAAGAGCAAAACCAGTAGCATTTAAATTAGGTCCACCCAAAGTATTAACTAAATTATCATAAGAACCTCCAGCACCTAGTGTTACTCCATCAAGCATAAATTCATAAACAACACCAGTATAATAATCAAGTCCCCTAACAATAGATTCGTTAATAACATAATCAACTTCTAAAACATTTAACAAGTTTTTAAGTTCATTTAAATCTTTCTTACTTTCATCACTTAAATAATCACTAAGTTTCGGAATATCCTTTAACACTTCATTATCTTTATCAGCTTTGCAATCAATAATACGTAAAGGATTAGTTTCATATCTTCTTTGACAATCAGGACATAACTTATCTAAATTAGGTTTTAAATACTCTTTTAAAGCTTTTGTATAAGCATCCTTACTAGATTTATCTCCTAAAGAATTAATGTTAACGACAACATCATCAAGTCCTAATTCACGATATATATTGAATCCAACACTAATTATTTCAGCAACAGTTTTGATATCTCCATTAAAAGCTTCTAATCCAAATTGAGTAAATTCTCTGTTTCTTCCAGATTGAGGTCTCTCATAACGATACATAGAACCAAAATAATAATATTTAATTACATCATTTCTATTACCATATAACTTATTTTCTATTAAAGATCTTACAACACTAGCAGTCCCTTCAGGTCTCATAGTCATAGAACGTTGCCCACGATCTAAAAAATCATAAGTCTCCTTAGAAACTATATCACTAGTTTCTCCAACACTTCTATGAAATAACTCACTACTTTCTATAATCGGTGTTCTTATAAAATCAACATTATATAAACTCATCAAATTATTAACTACATCATTAACATAATTATATAAAACAGCATCATTTCCATAAATATCATACATTCCCTTTGGTTTAATTATCATTTTTCTTCCTCCTCTAAATAAAAAAAGCACCAAAATTCTGTAAGGACGAGATAAAACCCGCGGTGCCACCTTACTTTACTTGGTACTCTTAAAAGTCTTAACGCAACCAACGTTTCTATTTTCAATTAGAAGTGTTCTTCTTACTTATCATGTTATTGGCATTTCCAGCACCTAGCCATTCTCTAAATAACAAATATAAATAATACTGCCTTCTCAATAGAAAGATATTAATATAATACCCTAAATACTATATTTTGTCAATAATTAGAGCGATAACGTAAGCTCATCAGACTTTTTATTAGTAATCTTAATAAGATCTTTAACAGAAATTTCACTATCTAATAATCTAACAACATCTTTACAAGAAAAAGGAACAATAACTAAATTAAATTCATCTTCTTTTATCGTTCTAAACATAGAATAACCTAAATAATCCGTAACTAAAACATCAACAATATTCATCTCCTCAGCAGAAATAAATATCTTCTTAACAACCTCTTCCATTTCACCACTAAAACTAGAACAAGTTACAACTCCATTATTATTTAAAAAAGTAAAAGAACCATCATTAAATTGATAAGTAATTACACTATCAAAATTATTAACTCTTAAAGCTTTTCTTTCATCATCAAGAGGACACTCATCCATATACTCTCTAATTCGTTCAAACTCAGGAGTAATTACTATTGCTTTAGATAATTCCAATATATAAATTAAACTATCATAAGATTTAGATAACTTAGTAATATTAAAATAATGAATTATATTAAAAGGAAATAAACATTTCATAAATTTCGGATCAATATGATCAATAATTTTTTTATTTACCAATTCTTCATTAAAAATATCATAACCTTTATATTCAATTAATTCCTTAATGTGAGTTCTAACACTGTCAATCCCTTTATCATATACTTTAGTAGATAAAGCCCAAATAACTGCCAACAAAACTATGTAAATTATACTCATTTATTTATCACCTTTTAAAGTACGTTTCATTTCCGTTTCGTCTGTAACCTTAAAACTATCTATCAATGCAATATATTCATTTAAACAACCATTAAAAGTAAATGAATAAGTACTATCAGCAACTAAAACTTCAAATAACGTCTCATCAAATGCAGAAATCGAAGAAAGACAACTCAAGTATCCTAATAATACTTCAACACTATATTCATCAGAAAACTCTTTACAAGACCCATTATTATCCAAAACAATAGTATCGTCATTTTTAAAAGCTAAAGTAATACTTCCATCATTAAATTTATAAAAAAAGTTAGACTTCTCAGCTTCATCAGTCATCGATAACAACATAATACGGTCATAATCAAAAAATACTTGATCACCAACCACTTTAGTAGTACTTTTAATATGTTTAGGATTGTTATTTAAGTATTGAAAAACAAAAGAAATATCGATATCACAATCTTGAATATCATCGTCTATAGAACTATCTAAAACAAAATAATGCTTTAAAAATTTTAAGACAACAGAAGTTTCATTATTCACAAATATATATTGATAATCGTTAATTTTATTATTATCAAATGAAGGATTTTTCCTCATAATGTTTTTCAACAACTTAATCCTATCTTTACTTCCATTTTCAAACAATCTTTTAGCACGATCATTTAACCTATAAGTAACTACATTATTTTTAGAACTACATTCAACTCCTGCATGTAATTCTGTATACACATCTCCCAAAAAAACACTAATTTCATCATCAGTTAATTGCGATAAAAATCCGGTTTTAGATACTACCTTTTCATCATCATCTTTTCCTTTATTAATAGTAAGATCTCCATCCATAAAACTAAATATATTAACAACCTCTTTAGCTATAGCTTCATCCTTAGGAATTAAAATATGTAAATTCTTTAATTCGTTCATAAAATCATCCATAAAACTATCATTAAGCATAATATACTTAATACTCAAGATCATATTAATAAACGGTATATACTTAGTTAACCTATTTCCATGACCATACAATCGAGAACGTACTTCACTCTTAAAAGAATTTACTCTAGTCATATTTAATACAAAATTAGTTGCACCAGCTTTTTTATATAACTTCCTAACACTATGACCAGCTAATTTATCAGTGACTAACTGAGAAATAATACAACCTATTAAAATAATTGCTAATTCCATTTTTAATACCTCTAAATAAAATATAAACTCTAAATTAAAATAAGTCAAGAAAAAACAAGTATATTACTTGTCTAATGATCTATTATTATCTTTACGATAATCTTTACTTTTAAAGAAATTTAAATACTCTTCTAAAGTAGTATCGATATTATAATTACTTATCCCACCATAATTTAATGAAGCAACCTCAAATTTAGAACCTTTTGCAAAAGATTCAACACTAAGTAAATAAGTATATAATAAATCCATACTATGTTCACTTATATACTTTAAACAACTTCCTTTTATACCTGTAACAGTAACAATATTATTGTTATTTTCTATTCTAATACAACCATCACTAAATTGAAAAAATAAAACAAACTTCTTCTCATTGTTATTTTTCAAAAATAACAATCTATCATAATCTATTATAATATTATTCCCATCAACTGCTAAAGCCTTTTTAGCATTAACTCCTACAGCTAATAAAGTATCAATAGAAACAGGAATAAGTTCATCTTGTAATAAATTTTCATCTTCATCATTAATCGCCTTAAAATAATACTTACATAATTTAGCACTATAAGTTTGCTTATTCTTCAAAAAACAAAAAGTATAATTAGATAAATTCTTATTATCAATTTCTAAATTTTTCGAAAAAGCATCTTTAAATATACTTAATCTAGTTTTAATTGATTTGTCATTGATATTTTTAGCATTTCTATTAACAAAATAATTAACAACATCGTTACCTATAGAATATTTAACATCTTTAGTATCCATAACTGCCAAATCAGAAATAAATATATTTAACTCTTCCAAAGAAATACTCACAAAAAAACCTTCTTTATCAACTACATCATAAGTTCCTTTATTATTCTTAATTAAAGAAAAAGAACCATCTTTAAAACAATATCTATTCTTTTTATCTTTAAGATTATTTTCATTTTTAAGAGTAGTATCAAATTCTTTAACAATATCATCAACATTAGCATTTTTATTAATAGATTCATTATCTTCTTTCGGTAAAATAATATATCTATTATCAAGTTTATTAATAATATCATCTATTATTAAAGAATTATTATAATAATAAAGCATTCCCAATATTAAATTTAAATAAGGAATATATCTATAAATACTATTACCACATCCGTAAGTTTCACTTAATAATAAACTTCTAAAAGAACCAAATCTCTTAGCATTCAACTTATAACCTCTAAAATATATTTCTTTGATTATATTATTATAAGTATTTTCTCTTAAAAAATCAGTAACTAACTGCGAAAATAAAACACTCATAACGATTAATAAAATTTCCATAACCCACCTCAATAAAAAATATAATATATCCTAACTTATAATAAGTCAATAAAAAAGCAAGTTATTCATAAACAACTTGCCATGTATTTTTATTAAATATATAAGTATCTTCAACTCTTCCAGTAGAAGATAAAGTTTCAATAATAAAATTATCATTAAAATAACTAACTTGATAAGCACTTCTATTATCATAATCAAGAATGTCAAAATCCAATCTTATAGCTTCGCTTAAATAATCTTTACCATCTTGATCTTTAATATATAAATTACGATCATCATCAATTAAGAAAAACTTATCATTATGAAATTGTATATCACTATAATCAACATCAAATAATTCATAATCAGATTCATCTAGAACATTATACGTTTTAGGTAAATCTTCTATTTTAACACCTTCTAATATTTGATAATCAGTAAGAACAATAGGTACCAAATACTTCATATATAAAGAATCATTAATTCTATAAGCATCCATCAATTCTTCTTCAGAAGAATATAACGCTTCATTAGTATCTAAATCCTTAATCATAAAATATTTACTTTTCATAACATAAGTATCAGATTGTTCATTGTATCTTATAATATCAAAATTAGGAGCAGCAATATCAACAATTTCATCACTTAAATAAATGACACCATATTTACCTAATTTATCTACAATAATGAACTCTCCATCGTTTCCAAGTCCTTTACCTGTATCACTAACTGAAGAATGTGCAATATCAGAAATCTCATACACTATTTCTTTTTTATTAATATCTACTATATACACAACATCACGATCATCATATTCTTCTTTAATGAATACATAATTATTGAATCGTTCCATTTCTAATCCGCCATTTATAGATTCGGCTATTTCACAATCACCTATATTAATACATTTATAAGTAAATAAAATATCATCATCTTCATCAAAATAAAATATTACACTATTAACCATATCTTCACGATCTGGATTATTAGGTACATTATGTTCTACCAATTCCGGATAATTATGGGTAATTTCATAATCAGTTATTTCATCCCAAAATGGAACGAATTCCACTTTGGTAGCCACTTCACGTTCATAAGAACGATATATATATCCTAAACTAACATACTCAAATACTCTACCGTCTTCATAATCATAAGTATGAGTAGAAACAGTTATGATTGGCGGCAAATCCATCGTAAAACGAATATAATTAACAAGTAATAAAATACCCCATAACAACACCATAACAACAAATGAAATTTCAAGTATTTTAATAGTTATTTTTTTATAATCTTTTGGTTCTCTTCTTTTTTCTTCAAACATATTATCACCTTACTTAATATTACCACAAACTATTTTAAATTGGAATCAATTAAAATAGTTATTGGACCATCATTTGATATATTTACCATCATATCAGCCCCAAAAATCCCTGTCTCAACCATAACTTTTTCTTTTAATTTTAAATTAAATAAATCATACAACTCTAAAGCTTTATCCGGTTTCATAGCTTTAATATAACTAGGTCTATTACCCTTAGATGTATCAGCATATAAAGTAAACTGACTAATCGATAATATACTTCCACCCATATCTAAAATACTCTTATTCATTACTCCAGCATCATCATTAAATATTCTTAAGTTAACAACTTTGTTAATAATATAATCTATATCTTTAATATCATCACCATCAGTAAATCCAACTAATAATACTAAACCCTTTTCAATACTTCCAACAATATCACCATTAACAGCTACACTACTGGATAAACTTCGCTGTACTACAACTCTCATCGATTAATTCTCCTTACATCAACAATAAAACTTTCTTGTTGCAAACTAAGAATAAAAGAATTCAATTTATCTAATCCATTAATCTTAATACAAAAATTATATATAGTTTTATAATCAACTACTCTAGTAGAAAAACTATCAATATGAATATTTTTTACCGTAGCTTTATTAAGTATCTCCATCAAATAATTCTTATCACTATAAACTTCTACTTCTATGCACGCTGTATAATCAGCATCTACATTTCCATTCCATACTACATCAATAATTCTATCATTACAAGAAGATATATTTTTACAATTTTTATGATGAACACTAACTCCTTGACCTTTAGTCACATACCCAACAATAGGATCCCCTAAAACAGGATTACAACAATTAGCCAAAGTAACTAAAATGTCATCAGTACCAGCAACACTTACAATATTCTTTGCGTTATTCTTACTTCTATTAACATTATTCATTTTATCAAGAAAAATATCATGAACACTTTTCTTATCTTCAAAAATAACATTAATAATATATACTGCAGTAAACCTTAAAGAACCAACAGATAAATATAAATCATCTAAATCATTTAATTTAAGATCTTTAACTACTTTAGAAATATTATCATCACTTAAAACATCACTAATAGTTAACTTCTGTCTTCTAATTTCTTTTTCTAATAACTCTTTACCTTTTAATATATACATCTCTTTATCAATTTTACTAAAATAAGATTTAATCTTATTCTTAGCTTGCGTAGTTCTAACAAATTTTAACCATTCCTTATTAGGAGTACCATTAGAAGAAGTATTAATTTTTATAACATCTCCATCTTGCAAAGAATAACTAAGAGGAACTATAGCATCATTAACAATAGCACCAATAGTAGAATCCCCAACCTTAGAATGTATTCTATAAGCAAAATCTATAGGAGTACTATTCTTAGGTAACTCCACAACATCTCCTTTAGGAGTAAAACAATATATAAAGTCATTTAATAATTCATTATGTAAATTATCAGCAAATTCTGCATCTGATTCATTTTCATTATGAACTTCAATAATATTACGATACATTTCTAGTTTTTGATCCATCATACTTTTAGTAGTAGCAGAAGATTTTTCTTTATAAGACCAATGAGAAGCAATTCCTTTTTCAGCAATTTCATCCATCTCATAAGTTCTTAACTGAATCTCAAACAAATTACCCTCAACACCAAAAATCGTCGTATGTAAACTTTGATACATATTAGATTTAGGCATAGCTATATAATCTTTAAACCTTTTAGGCATAGGTCTAAATCTAGAATGAATCAAACCTACAGCTAAATAACAATCACTTTCTTTCTCTAAATAAACTCTTAAAGCTAAAACATCATATATATCACTAAACTTTTTACCTTTATCCAATTTATTATAAATACTGTGAACACTCTTAACTCTACCTTTAATAGAAAATTTAATATCATGATCATCTAATATATCACTAATACTTTCTTTCATCTTTAATAATAATAAATCTAACTCTTCACGAGTATTATCTAATTTATCTAATATATCTTGATATATATCAGGTTTTAAATATCTCAAACATAAATCTTCAAGTTCACTCTTAATAGAATTAATACCTAATCTATGAGCAATAGGGATTAATACATCAGTAGTTTCACGAGCCTTATGTTTTTGTTCTTCTTCATCCAAAGCCCAAACAGTTCGCATATTATGCAATCTATCTGCTAATTTAATAAATAAAACTCTAACATCCTCGCTAAGACCAACTAATATTTTTCTTAAATTATGAGTTGTAGCTTGTTTATTATCAGAAAGTTCCAATCTATTAATTTTACTAATACTCTTAACAATTTTGGCAATTTCCTCAGAAAAATTATCAACTATTTCATCATATACTGTATCAGTATGGTTCAAAGTTTCATGAAGCAAAGCTCCAATAATAGTAACATAATCAACATTTAATCCTGCTACAATATAAGCAACTGCAATAGGATGATATATATAATCTTCCCCACTTTTTCGCTTTTTACCTTTATATTTTATAACAGCAAACTCATAAGCCTTTTCTATCATAGCCCTTTCATCACTATTTAAAATATTTTTACAATACTTTTTCTTTAACTCATCAAATTCAATAATTTTATGCTCTTTCATGCTCGCTCCTTATCATTATTAATTCTTTTTAAAATAGCTTCCATCATTACAACATTATCAGTATGAATGATATCATCCACTAAATCATAAACACTTAACTCATCACTATTAACCCATTTATAATTCTTTAAATAAGTATAAATATCTTTTTCTTTAATAAAAGAATACCCATAACTATGTAATTCCACCATCTTAGTTTTTAAAACAGGGTCCAAATAATTATATAATTCATTTTCACTTTTAAATTGATTACTCATTATTCACTCCTTAAAATTATCATCTAGACATATATTTATTATATAACAAAAATAGAATATATAAAAGGAGTTTTATGTTACAAAATAAATTTATAAAAAGTACAATAATATTAATAGTAAGTGGATTTATAACTAAAATCCTAAGTATGATAATCAGAATTCTAATAACTAGAAACATCGGTCAAGAAGGAATAACACTTTATTCATTACTAATGCCTACATATTCATTATTAATAGCAATCTCTATATTTTGTATGCCCCATGCTATAAGCAAATTAGTTGCAGAAAAGAAAACAAAAAATAAAATAATATTATCTAGTGCTTTAATAATTATAATAATTTTAAACTTAATTACTTGTCTACTAACTATATTTCTAAGCGAATTTATTGCAACAAACTTATTAAAAGAACCTAGTCTTAAAATATTATTAATTATATGTAGTTTATCTCTACCTTTTATTTCAATATCAAGCATCATAAAAGGATATTTCTTTGGTATCCAAAACATGATGCCAAATGCCATAAGTAATATTATAGAACAAATAATAAGAATAGTTCTAATTATTCTATTTCTACCCATAATAACAACACAAAGTGTTGTAAATGGCGTAATATTTGTTTTAATTTTAAACATTATATGTGAAATAATAAGTATAACTATTTTAATAAAATATCTTCCTAATAAAAAAATATTAAAGATATCACCAAAAAGAAACACAACCAAAGAAATACTCAGTATATCTTTACCAACAGTAACAGGAAAAATAGTCGGTAACATTGGATATTTCTTGGAACCCATAATTTTAACAAATCTATTAATGTATTTAGGGTATTCCCACTCCTTTATTACAACAGAATACGGAATCTTTAATGCTTATAGTTTATCCCTCTTAATAATGCCATCATTCTTTATTAGCGCAATATCACAATCATTATTACCAGAAATAACTAAATACCTCGTCAAAAACAAAATAAACATGATGAAAAAAAGACTATTCCAAGCAATAGTCTTCACAATAATCTTATCAATAATATTTACATCATTAATTTATTTCTATCACGAATCAATTTTAATGTTATTATATAAAACAACAAAAGGATCAAATTATTTAAAAATATTAACACCATTCTTCTTTTTATTCTATTTAGAATCACCTTTATACAGTTTCTTACTTGCAATAGATAAGGTAAAAACATCAACATTAATAAGTATCTCAGGAGTAATAGTTAAATTAGTAAGTTTAACAATATTAATATTGTTAAACAAAGGAATATATTCATTAATATATGCCGAAATAATATGCATAATTTATGTGGTAATTTTTATTACACTAGTAATAAAAAAATACTTATCAAAAAAACAATCAATTTAACTCACTCCTTTTAATAACAAATAACTTTCTATTTCTATAAAAAGCATAAAAAACATCATCAATTTTTAAATTTTTACGTAATATTAAATCAAGTAACCACTTTTTTGATCTACGCATTTCTCTTAATGTATTTTCTTGGACAACACCTTCTAAAACAACAGGCATTGGATAACTAGCATCACCCTTAGTAAAGATAGATAACTCACCAGTTAACTCCAAAATCGCATAATCAACTTCCTCTATTGATTTTATTCCCTTTTGTCTTAAAGCAAATAATAAATCATCCAAATTATATCTTTGTTTTAACATTTCTTGATAATTAATAACTCCATTATTAATTATCAAAGATATTTTACCACCAAGCATCTTACGAACCTTTTTAGATTTAATCGATATAAAAGCCAAACCAACTTCTAAGATAACTAACGCAACAATTGGACCAATAGCATAAAAAACCGATGCATTCTCTTCACTGATACTTATTGCAACTAATTCAGCAATAAGCACAGTCACGATTAAATCTATAATCCCAAGTTGCCCAACTTCCCTCTTACCCATAATTCTGTATGCAAAAGCAACAAAAAAATAAAAAAATATCGTTTTTAAAATCATTTCTAAAATCATATAATCTCCTTATAAATATAATGTACTAATACATATATTTTTAATCAATTACATATTAATTAGTGAGGTGTATTATGAAAAATATTAAAAAACATGGAAAAAATATATTATATTTTATGATAAGTATTTTAATTATCACAATAATTTTAAGTACAATTGATTATTTCACATCAATAACTACAAATCCATTAAATATATTAATTACTATATCAATGATTATCATGTTCTTTATAATAGGAGTTAAAACAGGTAAAAAAGTAGAAAGTAAAGGATATATCCAAGGATTAAAAAAAGGTTCACTACTTATTTTACTATTATACTTACTAAATATTATCTTTAATGGATTTACTATTTCATTAACAAGAATAACTTATTATCTACTATTAATCATTAGTTGTACTATAGGCTCAATGATAGGTATAAATAAAAAAACAACTAATAATTAATAGTTGCTTGATTATCTTTAATTGTAACACTTAATTTACTTAAGTGTTTTTTTGTATTAGGATCAATTGCTTTATCAATATATTCTAATGTTTCTAATTCTTCAATTAAAACTTCACTATTACATTTCTTTTCATTAAAACATAATACAGCAGCTTCTTCAATTGATTTATCAAAAACTAAATATACTCTATCTAAATGATTAGAATAAAGTTTAATGCCAGTAGCAATACAAATTACTCCAATAATTAATATTATTCCTCCAAAAACAAAATACTTATTTAACTTCTCCATTAATACCACCATAATAATCTCTCAAGAAATTATCTCTATACTCTAATATATTACCATCTTTTATCGCAACACGCAATTCCTCAGTTAATTTAATTAAAAATCTTATATTATGAATAGATAATAATCTAGCACCAAAAGTTTCATTAGCAGTAATTAAATGTCTTATATAAGCTTTACTATAATTACGACAAGCATAACAATCACAATCATCAGTTAATAAAGAAAAATCTTCTTTAAATTTAGCATTCTTAATATTAACTTTTCCATACTTAGAATAAAAATGCCCATGTCTAGCTAGACGTGTTGGAGCAACACAATCAAAAATATCAATACCTCTCATAACATTTTCAATAATATCTATTGGATCTCCAACTCCCATTAAATATCTAACTTTATCTTCAGGTAAATACTTAGTAGAAAAATCAACCATTCTATACATAGTAGGTTTATCCTCACCAACAGAAGTTCCGCCAACAGAATAACCATCAAAATCCATTTTAGTAAGTTCCTCGGCACAATACTTTCTTAAATCTTCATGATCTCCACCTTGAACAATACCAAATAAAGCTTGATTAGGATTATTATGAACATCTAACCCTCTTTTAGCCCATCTTAAAGTTCTTAAAACACTATTTTTAACATAATCATAAGTAGCTGGATATCCAATACATTCATCAAAAGACATAGCTATATCACTATCCAATTTATTTTGAATTTCAATTGACTTTTCAGGAGTTAAAAACAAAGGAGCACCATTTAAATGATTCTTAAATTTAACACCTTCTTCACTTATATCTTTAGGTTTAGCCAAACTAAATACTTGAAAACCACCAGAGTCAGTTAATATAGGACCATCATAATTCATAAACTTATGTAATCCACCAGCTTTATTTACTATATCTTCACCTGGTCTTATCCATAGATGATAAGTATTAGATAAGATAATACCCGCATTTACCTCTTTAATCTCCTCAGGAGCCAATGTTTTAACAGTTGCTAAAGTACCAACTGGCATAAACATTGGCGTCTTATATTTAACACCATTATGCTCAATCTCTCCAAGTCTTGCTTTAGTTTTACTATCTGTATACAACAAATTATATTTTATCATTTACTTCACCTCATTATTTTTTACTTTTATTTATAAAATTTAATACCCTTCTCATCATTTTATCTTGTTCTTCATTATTTAATTCATTCATAGATATATCACAAACATAAAATTTACAAACACTTAAACTATCCTCACCTATAATATCTTCATACAAAAATTCATAAGATACTAAGTCATCTAAATGATTTTTTCCATATTGTTTGTTAATCGCATTATTAGTATCTAAAAACTCATTTAAATTTACTAATTTAATATCATTTTCACCATTCAATAGACAAATAACATTACAAACATCACCAGATTTTTTAATTTCATTTAGTAACCTAGTCTTAAAACTAATGTTAACCAATTTAACATAACTATCAAATTCATCTCTATTAGAAGATAATAAATCAAGTACATGATTAAATTCTTTACCTATGATCAATACTTTATTATCCAATTTATTATTACATTCCAATAAATAACTATCAATAACACCAGCAAATAATAAATTAACAGTAACAACAAATTTATCATATTTTTCTTCACAACATTTGTATAGCGAAATTAAATTACTTCCATTAAAACCACAATTAAACAAATAATTAAGCATTTCAATAGACACTCTATCATCATCAAACAATTTATCTAATAAATATATTTCTAAATCATCATTTGTAATATTGTTACTCATAAAATTCACCTCTCAATAATTATAACACATAAAAAATAGTCAAAGACTATTTATTAGCTTTATTTTTTAATAATTCAACTTTTTTCAACACTAAACGATCTTCTGCTTTTAAATAGTAATTGTTAAGTAAACAATACAATTCATCACTATCAATATTCATCCCTTGTTTGTATATTGTTTCACCAATATAATCACCGTTACAAAGTACATAAGCAAAACCTTCTGTTACCTTAATTATCTTTAAAGAAGATAAATCAACTTCATACCCAATTTCTAAGCACTTACGTTTTACAAAATCATACTTAGACTCTCCATCTATTAAACAACCACCAATAAATGATACTTCATTATCTAGATTACTAAAAACAATTTCATTGTCATCAAACAAAACAATATTATTAACAGCATTTTTTCTTACTTCTAAATAAGGTTTTATAGCGTTATTAAAAGATTCCTTTGACTTAAGTATTTCTTCATAAGTAATCTCATCAAAATCCATATCGATATCAAAAAACTTATACGGTCTTACTAAATCTAAATTAACATCAATTTCTTCTTTAGTAATCAAACCACTTTTAATACAATGAAAGTGGAATAAGAAATTATCAACATTATTAGAACAACAATCCTTATAAAAAGTATATAATCTAACTCCAGAAATACTAACCTTCTTTAACTCTTCAAATACTTCTACAGGAATCCCAATAAATAATAAATCACCAACTAAAACATTAGCACCAATATTTTCTTCTCCGTACAGTATCGATAAATCTACTAATTCATCCATAATTTCACCCCAATAAATATTATTATAAACAAAAATAAATTTTAGTCAACCAGAATATACAATTAATTACAAATATGATAAAATTAAAAAAGGTGATATCATGAACATATATGATTTTGACAATACAATTTATAATGGTGAAAGTTTATATGATTTTTTTCTATTTTGTTTAAAAAAAGATTTATTATTAATTCGTTTCTTTCCACAAACTTTAATAGCATTAATATCTTATAAACTTAATTTAATCAATGTAGACAAAATAGAAAAAAATCTAAATAAAATAATTCAAAAAACTTCGCACACTTTAGATTTTGAAAAACTAGTAAAAGAATTTTGGCAAAAAAACATCAATAAAATCAAACCACAATTTAAAAATATGTTAACAGAAAAAGATATAATAATAACAGGTTGTCCAGATATATTATTTAACGAAATAAAAGATACTTTAAATGTTAAAAATTCAATCTGTTCACAATTTGATATCAAAAACAATAAACTAAACTTATTATGTATAGGTAAAAATAAAGTAAAACGATATAACGAATTATACCCAGATATTCCAATAAACAAACTGTATACTGACTCACTAGTAGATCAACCATTAATGGATTTAGCAAAAGAAGTTTACTTAGTAAAAAAAGATAAAATAACAAAAATAAAAAGCAAATAGATATTTCTATTTGCTTTTTATATACATTGCATCTCCAAAAGAGAAAAATCTATATTTATTATCTATTGCATATTTATATGCATTTAATATATATTCCCTACTAGATAAAGCACTAACTAACATTAATAAAGTACTCTTAGGTAAATGAAAATTAGTAATTAATTCATCTATAGCTTTAAACTTATATCCAGGATATATAAATATTTCAGTGTTCTCTTCACATTCTACAAACTTTCCATACTTAGTCATTATCGATTCTAAAGTTCTTAAACTAGTAGTACCAACAGCAATAATCTTTCTGCCTTCAACTTTAGCTTTGTTTAATTCATCAGCTACATCTTGACCCATCTTATACCATTCGCTATGCATTTTGTGATTACTAACATCATCAACTTCGACAGGTCTGAAAGTACCAAGTCCTACATGTAATGTTACATACAATATCTTAACACCTTTATCTCTAATCTTAGATAATAACTCATCAGTAAAGTGTAACCCCGCAGTCGGAGCTGCAGCGCTACCAACTTCTTTAGCATAAACAGTTTGATATCTATCTTTATCATCTAATTTTTCATGAATATAAGGAGGCAATGGCATAGAACCTAACTCATCTAATATTTCATTAAATATTCCATCATAAATAAATTCTACATGAGTAATTCCTTCATCAAATTTAGCAACAATTTTAGCTATTAACTTATCGCCAAACAATACTTCAGTTCCAATTTTCAATCTTTTAGCAGGTTTAGCCAAACATTCCCATTTATTACCTTCAATATTTTTCAAAAGCAATAACTCTATAACAGCACCAGTTTCATTTTTAACCCCAATAAGTCTTGCAGGCAAGACTTTAGTATTATTTAACACTAAACAATCACCACTATTTAAATAATTAACTATATCGCTAAATACATTCTCTTCTAACTCACCATTACATTTATTCATACATAATAATTTAGATTCACTTCTATTAA
>CAYJJI010000007.1:0-57599 GCA_964370475.1 uncultured Muribaculaceae bacterium
ACCAATTGAATCAATAAAAAATTATTAAAAAAGAAATTAATTACAATGAAAAGTTTATAACCCGTTTATAATACGTGCTATTTATGATTTAAGGCGAAACATTTCGCGTTATATAATTAAGCTAACTAGAAGTAGTTAGTTTTTTAGTGTATAATACTCGCATAGAAAGAAGGCATATGAAAATGAATAGCGAATATATTCAAATTAAAAGACATTTAACTGTTTACGACTATAATTTTAATGACGTGGATATTGATTTCGTTACTTATGTTCCAATGAGTGAATATAGAATTTCAAATAAAGGCTATTTATTTTTGGATAATTTACAAATTTGCAGAGGAATATTTTTGTGGTCACCTATATTTAGTTTTGTTGCACATATAAGACCGGTAGATGGTGACAAAAGTTTTTTTATAGATGAAAATAGTGATTTAAAATGTTCGGTTATAAATGAATTAAGAAACATTTTACTATATTTTAATACCAATAATGATAATAATATTAAATTAGGTATATTTATAGGATGCTCGCCCTTAGAAGAAACAAATAAATATATTAGGTGCATCAATCAAGAAATTGATAAATTGCTAAAAGATTTTAGTGATTTAAATATTTATAAATGCGATGATAATCATGAAATGACTTTTATATTAAACTGTGAAAATGGAGATATTATCTTACCAAAATTACGTAAATTAAAATAAGTGAAAATAACTTCAAAATAAAAGTTCATAACCCTTTTATAACACGTGCCATTTATGATTTAAGGTGAAACATTTCGCGTTATATAAAAAAGTCTACACATGAGTTGTGTAGACTTTTTTGTTTTATTTATTATCTTTTTTTATACCTCTTTTTTTAACATATTGACTAACATTTCTGAAATTATCGTCATATGGATATCTGTCTAAACCAAATTGCATCCACATATTAGACCAAGAACCTTCTTGTTCTAATAATTCTTGTACTTTAGGATCTTGAAATGATAGATTATCTTCTTGATTATTTAAATCAACTGTTCCTTCTTCATCATACATTTTACATTGTAAATCGCACTCTAATTTATCACATTGATATACAAAGTTTGCAGTAGGTGTTTTTCTTGCTTCGAATTCATCGTAAAGACTCATTATTTCTTTTTCAATTAATAAACCACCTAATATTTTTGATACTGCTTCTCTTTCTTTTTTAGCTTTAGTATCTTTATCTATATCCCATACTGTTAAATCACCGATAACAATTTTTCCTAATTCATGGATAGCTATCATCATACAAGCCTTTGCAATATCCACGTGTAGATATGATCTTGAAAATTGTGAATACATAGCTAAAGCTAACATTTGCATACCATATATATGTTCTGCAACGCTTTCGACTCTTTCTCTTTCAACATTCCAGTTTTTCCAACCACTTCTTACAACATTCTTTAATTTATTACATAAAGAATAAAATTGCACTATGCTTTCTATACTTCTAGCATCAGCAAGTTGTCTATAATTTTTAATAGCGTTAATTTTAATTATATCTTCTTCA
Organism: uncultured Muribaculaceae bacterium; assembly: GCA_964370475.1. Classification (GTDB taxonomy): domain Bacteria; phylum Bacillota_I; class Bacilli_A; order RF39; family UBA660; genus CAYJCL01. Next base: position 1,534 of record CAYJJI010000007.1, read on the forward strand.
TCTAATGAAACATATTTAATACAACCATTATATATATTTTTAAATTCATCTTCGTTTAATTTAGGACTTTTTTCAATGTGCTTCTCAATATCTTTATACCCACCCTCAAAACTAAAAACTTTTAAAAGCTCTCCAACTGTTATTGGCACTCCTGATTGATGTGAATAATATTGATTCTTTCTATTATCACTTTGTTCTATCACTCTTTTATGAATACTAAAACATTTATACATTGTTGTATTGTATTCGATAGGTAAATCTGTTCTTACTTTAATACTATTTGCTTTCATTCTATCTAACAATATAATTTCATCCAAATTCATTTCAAATAATTCATAAAATCCTATTGCTTGCGCAGAATATTTTCCAACTCTATACATAAATTCCTCCTATTTAATATATCATACTCTTTATTTTATATTTATTCAAGTTATATATTTTAATGAAATTATATGACGATATCCATAATAATGAGTATTATTTGAAATATATATAAGTTAAATTTTTTAGATATAATGACTTTGTTTAATTTTTAGTTATATAATTTTTAATACAATATTTATTTGTTAAATCAACAATAAGTAAGAATTATTGATTTTGATTGAAAGTAAAGTATAATGTTAATAGGAGGATTATATGAAGAACGAGGTTAGTGGTTATCCACAAAAATATTCTTTAATGCCTGTTATAAAACAAGTGGGGTGGACTAGAAGACCTGGATGGGAATGTGAAAGAGATATGCAAGTTGTTGCATACGTTGCTATGGAGTGTTATTTGCTACAAGAGGTTATTAATTATAATGGTAATGGGACTAGTGCAGTAAAATATCTAGTGGTATTTGCAAAATCTCCGGAAGATTTTTCTACTGAAGTTTATCCTGGAAAAATGATTTATGGAGTTAATACAACTGGTGAGTACGTTAACTACGTTTGTGATACTTTAGAAGAAGCTATGGTTTTAGAAAGAATTGAAAATGATAAAATCGTTGAAGAAGCTGGAATGTATGCTAGTGCTTCTGAGAGACAAGATTTAAAAAATGATGCTATTAAAACGATTGCGGAATATGTTGATGTTGCAGCTGAGAGGAGATTGAAACCAAAGGTTTCAGATGTTGTTTATATTTAAATTGTTTAAATTAATTCTTTTATTTTTAAGATTAACTAACTAGAAATAGTTAGTTTTCTATTGTATAATACATTTAGAGAGTAGGTAATTATGAAGAAAACTGAAGACTTTGTTGATGAGTTATATAGACTTGAATCTATTACGGATCCGTATCAAAAAATCATAGTACAAGAAAGAATTGATGTTTTAAGAACAATCATTTCACTTAGAAATTCTAAATATGAATTGTTAACTTCAAATGATTGTGATCATAGTCAACATGGCTTATCAAATAAACCGTTATTATATTCTGGTTATTATGTGAATTATGATCATAAGTCTGAAATTATATACAAATTAGGTTGTCTAGTATGTGGTGATTGGATGTTAGAATGTCCAAAGTCTCAAGTGGATTTAAATAATTTAATTGGTTTTAAAGGTTCTTTAAAAGATGAATATAATGATATTTATACTGTTGAAAAAATTAAAATTATTTCAACTGACTTTCATAATTTAATAAGTAATGGTTGTTCTTGTGAAGAAGCTATTAGTCTTTTAAAAGCTAAATATGAAATTAATAATTTGCCTCAATACGATTGTAACGAAGAAAGGTCGTTAAATGAAGTTATAGATAGCATTATTGAAGTTGAATATGCTGAATCTAAGTCGTATTTGGATTATCAACTTGATAAAATTTCTTATTTAAAAAAAGCTTTAAACAGTGGTGAAATATCTGATGTTGAAAAAGAATTAATTGTAAATAAAATGAATAAGTTAGGTATTGATATTCAAAGTATAGAGTTAGAGTTTAAAAGAGTTTTTATTAATAATAATTAAACTATTCTTGATGTTTTATGAAATTTGAAAGTGGAGGTATTTATGAAAGAGTCTTATTTTGATGGAGGTTTATTTCAGTTAATTGGATGGAATATTTTAGGTTTTATTATTATTGTTCTTACTTTGGGTATTTGTACGCCTTGGGCTATTTGTATGCAATATAATTGGAAAATTAAACATACCGTAATAGAAGGCAAAAGGCTAAAATTTACAGGAAGTGCTATTGGCTTGTTTGGCAGTTGGATAAAATGGTTTATCTTGATTATACTTACTTTGGGAATTTATTCTTTTTGGGTTGGAATAGCTTTAGAGAAATGGAAAACTAAACATACACATTTTATTAATTAGTAGACTATTTTTAAAATTAAAACATCACTCTGTGATGTTTTTTCTTTGTATTATTTTTTCCCATGGTAGGTTAAGGTCGTTTCTGCCAAAATGACCGTATGCTGCTGTTTGATAATATATTGGTTTTTTTAGATTTAATTCTGTAATTATATTATCTACGCTAAAGTCGAAATTTTTATTTACGTATTCGTATATTTCTTCAATACTTTTTAAATTAGTTTCAAATGTTTCTATGTAGATAGACAATGGTTTTAACATTCCGATAGCATAGCTTATTTCGATTTCACATTTTTTTGCTAGTTTATTCGCTACTATATTTTTTGCTACATATCTAGCATAATAGGCACCGGATCTATCTACTTTTGATGGGTCTTTACTTGATAAGCATCCTCCACCAATTCTTCCTGCACCTCCGTAGGTATCTACTACAATTTTTCTTCCTGTAGTTCCTGAATCACCAAAAGATCCTCCTACTATGAATGATCCTGATGTATTTATTAATATTTTTGTATTATCATCTAATAAGTCTTTTGGAATTATATTTTTTATTACATTTTCTATTAGGTGTTTTTTTATTTCTTCTTGAGTGACATCTTTATCATGTTGTGTTGATATAACTATAGTATCAATTCTTTTTGGTGTGTTGTTTTCGTATTCTACCGTTACTTGTGTTTTTCCATCTGGTTTTAAAAATGTGTTTTTGTTTTCTTTTCTTACTTTTGTTAATCTTTCTGCTAACTTATTAGCTAATGTTATTGGTAGTGGCATTAGTTCTTCTGTTTCGTCACAGGCGTATCCAAACATGATTCCTTGGTCACCTGCCATTGTTTTATCTTTAACTACTGCATTGTTAATTTCTGTTGATTGTTTGTTAACTTTTATTATTACATTGTATTTTTCGGTATATCCTATTTCTTTTATTACTTCTAAAGCTAACTTTTCATAATCTAGTTTTGCTAATGTACTTGCTTCTCCGTATATTAGTATTAAGTCATCTTTTATTGTTGCTTCAACAGCCATTTTACTATCTTTGTCTTGTCTAAGGGCTTCATCTAAAATATAATCTGATATTTTGTCACAGATTTTATCTGGATGTCCTTCTGTTACTGATTCACTTGTAAAATAATATTTTTTCATTTTTCTCCTCCAGTAATTTATTCGTAAAAAAAGACTCTGAATGAGTCTTTTTGCCTTTTTACATCTCATTCATTGATATTAGCATTACCACCTTGCATTTGCAGGTTGGTATGAGTTCATAGAGCTAATTCTCTCCCTCATTCTGAATAAATTACATCTTAAGTATATAATAATTATTTTATTTATTCAACTATTAACTTTTATTTATCTATATATTTTTTAGATTACTTAAGGTATACTAGTTATATGAATTTAATTTAGAATATGAGGACTGAATATGAAGGAAGATAAATTAGACTATGGAACTAGTCCAATTAGAAAAATAATATTATCCTTAGCCATTCCAAGCATTATTACTATGATAGTGTCTACTATTAATATGGTTATTGATGGGTATTTTACTGGTAATTACTTGGGTAGTGATGCTTTAGCTGCAGTTAACTTGGTTATGCCTATTACAATGGTCTTAATTGCTTTATTTGATATTATTGCTAGTGGAGCAGGAGTTAGGACATCTATTTTATTAGGAGAAAAAGAAGACAAGAATGCTTCTTCTATTTTTACTTCAAGTGTTTTAATTGTTTTTATAACTAGTATTATTTTTTCTATATTACTATTCTTTTTTGCTGATAATATTGTTTATGCGTTTATTGAAGATGATAATTTAGCTAAGTTGGCTTTTGATTATATAAAAGTATTTTTATATGCTTTACCAATTATTGTTCCAATGTTTGTTTTTGACAATTTTTTATTAATACTAGGATTAGCTAAAAGAAGTATGTTTATTAATGTATTAGTATCTGTAATAAATATTGGTCTTAATTGGTTGTTTATTGGCTATTTAGGACTTGGTATTACTTACGCTGCTTTATCTACAGTAATTAGTATGGGGATAGGTTCTTTATTATCTATATTGCCTTTTATATTTAATAAATTAAATCTTAAATTTGTTAAACCTTCTATTAAAATGAGTGAATTAAAAATGATTATTTATAATGGAAGTAGTAATTTTTTTGAAAGTATATCTGGGTCTGTAGTAGTTGTACTAATGAATGCTATTATGTTACATGTAGCAGGTGCTAATGGTGTTGCTGCGCTTTCTATATTACAATATATAGAAATGCTATTAACTCCAATAATAGTAGGTGTTATAATATCTATACAACCAGTAATTAGTTATAATTATGGTGCTGGTAAAAAGGATAGAATAAGAAAGTTGTTTAAGTATGTGGCGATTATCACTTCAGTATTTTCTATTGTCTCAATGTTTATTATATTATTGTTTCCTGACCAATTAGTAGGGATATTTACTAAAAATGATGATCTAGAATTAATTGAAATGGCTACTATTAGTATTATGATATATGCTCCTACATATTTATTTTCTTGGTTTAATAGTTTAGTTGGTACTTTTTTAACAGCTTTGGAAAAACCAAAGTTGTCAATTATTTTAATGATTATAGATTCTTTAATATTACCTGTTATTTTCTTTGTCTCTTTAACTTTGTTAATAGGTGTTTATGGAGTTGCTTTATCTTTTACGGTTAGTACATCAATTACGTTTATAGTAGCTCTTTATATGTGGAGGAAAATAAGAAGAGAATTACTAAATAAAAAGGACTAATACAATGTGTTAGTTTTTTTTATGATGTGTTATAATGTTGTTATAGTATGGAGGTTATATGATTAATAATTCTTTAAAAAGGTCTTTTTTATTTTTATCTTTTATTTTTGCTTTTGTATCTTTATTTACAAATGTTTTGTCTTATACTGAAAATATGATTTTTATAAGTATGAAAGGCTTTAATATTTTTTCATTTGTTGGGGTTGTTGTTACTTCTTTAATTTTGCTTATTTTTAAAAATTTGAGAAATAATAATTTTAATTTATATTTTTTAATAAGTTTAGTACATCTTATGTTTGGTTTTATTAGTTTATTTATTGTTTTCATTTTATATAATCCTAATGCTTATGGAGATTATAGTCTTGGAATAGGATATTATTTATCTTTGATCAGTTATGTTTCATTTATTGTTTATTTTTATGTATTAAAGAATGAAAAATCTAAGAGTGGAATATCTAAATTAATTTCTGATGAACTTGAAAATGAATTACATTTGATTTCTTTTCATGTTGTTGGATTTAATAAATTACCTTATGATAAATTGATTTTAATAAGAAATTTTATTAATGAGAAAAATATTACATTATCTTATATTGTTAATTATGATGAAGAAAAAGTTGATTTGAAAGATAGTAATGATTTAGAATTTTTTGATGTTGTTTATAGTTATGATGAGATAGAAGATATTAGTTATGAAAGTGATGTTACTGTTGGTACTAGGCTTTCTGTTAATAAAAGTATAGCTGCTAATTTATTGTTTTCTCATTCTGTAATGTCTGCTAATCCTGTTGGTATTACTTTATCTATGGGTATGAAAGATAATTCTACTAATGATACTATAGCAACTTTTGATATGGTTTATGAAGTAACTATTTTAATGAAATCTGGAGATAAGTTTTTGTTTAAGACTTATGATAATCCTGATAAGTTTATTAATACTATTAAATATTAGATGGAGTAGTTTATGGAAAAGTTTCAAATATTGTGTTTTAGTTCTACTGGCAATACTTATTATTTAGCTAAATACTTAGGTAAAAAATTGTATTGCTCTATTATAGGTTTGAATGATGAAATTAATTGTGATCATTTAATTATAATGAGTAGTATACATGCTTTTAGAGTCCCTTTATTTTTAAAGAAAAAGATTACTAATTGTTCAAAATTAAGTGTGATTGCTGTAGGGTGTAATGATAGTTTTATTAATAGTGCAGCAGGTATTCATTTAATTAAGAAAGCTTATAGAAGTAATATAGACTTAATGGTTTATGACGTTCTTGCTATGCCTTTAACTATTGTTAAAAAGTTTGATGTTGATTATGGTAAGAAAGTTATTGCTAATTCAATAAAGAAATTAGATGATTTAGCTGTATCTATTTTAAATAATAAAAAAAGTATTTTAAAAATACCTTTTAAATCTAAAGTTATGTCTTTGGTTCATTATATAGAAGTATTATTTGTCAAGTTATTTGGATTGGAACTTTTTTCTAATGAAAAATGTGTTAACTGTGGTTTGTGTGTTAAAGGATGTCCAAAGAAGAATATTAGGATGAAGAAGAAAATTAAGTTTGGATTGAATTGTATGATGTGTATGAAGTGCATTTATAGTTGTCCTGTTTCTGCTATTCATCCAAGAATATCTAAATTTATAGAATTTAAAGATGGTTATGATATAAATGATTATTTGTAATTATTCTCTGTCATATACACCAAATATCATTCTTTTTACTGCTAAGTATAAGTATGATATTTTATACCAAGTACTGTAATCTATAATACCTGTAGTACTTAAATTGAATGTTTTTTGAAAGAATATTATTGAATCTTTTGTATTTTGATCGAAGTTGCCATTTGGTTCATTTATTTGAATTAAACCTGGATAATTGCCTCTTATGATATTTAGTTCGTTTTGAACTTTTTTTATGTCTTCATTACACATACCTAATTCCAGGTTGTATCCGGGAAAAGATGTTGGCAGTCCTTTGGTATAATTAGCTGACTTAAATTCTAAATCATTTCCATAATAATATTTTAATATTTCATCATATGTGTAACCTTGTTGGCTTAGTTCTTGTGATCCCCATTGCCATAGCCATCCTTCGTTTTTTAAATTTTTTCCATCACAGTACTGTGCAAGTATTGGTTCTTGTTTATTTGGTCTTTTTATATATTTTAAGATCATTTCATCTACTATTTTGTTTATCGTATCAAATGTAGTTCTATTGTGTGTATATTTTTGATCATACGCTGTTACTGATGTGATTGTAAAGTTATAACCTTTTGAAGGATACCATTCGGTGTATACTCTATTTAGTGTAAATGAAATTATTGCCAAGACGTTTGCTTTAATTGCTTCTTTGTTCCATGATGAGTATATTTCGCTACATGCGACATTTTTTATGTAGTCTGAGAAGGTTACATAATATTTTGGAACTCCTACTGAGCTAGGTGTTCCATCATGCACAATTATGTATTCTGGAATAATGACCTCTTTTAATACGTAATTTTGTGAATTTTTTATTATGTCATTATAAAGTGGTGAGTATAAACCATTTATTACTATTGGAGGGTTGTTAATTGTTGTAGTATCGATACCTGATATATCTAGTGATTGTAAGTATACATTTTGAATTGATGTTACATCAGGAAATATTTCTATATTGTTAATGTTAACTGAAGTTAAGCCTTCTTTTTTTACTGATATATTATAGCTTTTATAAGGATTGATATTTTTTAATGTTGATGAGTTTTCTTTAGAGTATGTTTCTAAAGTTATTGGTGTTGTTTGACCTAATTCGTTAGTGTTATATATCTGATCATTTATTTTTACAATAGCATCCTTTATAGGTTGAGATATGTCATTGTTGTATACATTTATTGTTAAATATCCTTTATTCATTATTTCAACTCCTATGTAAATATATTCATATTTTTGGTTATAAATACTATATTTTTATAGGAGGTTTTATGGAATATCCTTTACTAGTTTATGGTGATAGTGGTAGTGATGTTGTCATGTATCAACAGTTACTGAAAATGAATGGTTTTTTTCCAATTTCTACAACTGGTGTAATAGGTCCTGATACAATTAAATATACTAATGATTTTCAAAAATATTATTCTTTAGAAGTTACTGGTAACGTGACTGAGGAGACTTGGGATAAATTATTTTTGCTAAGTAGTGGTTCGTCTACTTTTTCTGTCTTAAATAAAAGTACTTTATCTAAAGGTGATCAAGGAGAAGAAGTAGGAGAGGTACAACAAATTTTAAAAAATTTATTGTATTATGATGGTGAAATTAGTTATTATTTTGATGATAATTTGTATTCTTCGGTTCAGAGTTATCAGTTTATAAATAAGTTAATTCCTGATGGTATTGTTGGATTAAATACTTGGAGTTCTTTATTGAGTTCTAATTATATATTAAGTTGTGATATCAGTACTGATAGTAATACATATACTGTTGTTGCTGGAGATACTTTATATAGTATTGCAAAGAAGTTTAGTACTTCTGTTGATAATTTAAAACTTATAAACAATTTAAATAGTGATATTTTATCTATAGGTCAAGTTTTAAAATTAAGTGATATTAAAAAAACTTATGTAGTAATTGCAGGAGATACTTTATATAGTATTGCAAAAAAGTTTAATACTACTGTTGATAATTTAAAACTTATAAACAATTTAAGTAGTAATATTTTGTCTATAGGTCAAGTTTTAGTAATATCAGATAATAATACTTATGTAGTAGTTGCAGGAGATACTTTATATAGTATTGCAAAGAAATTTAATACTACTGTTGATCAATTAATAAAAACGAATAATTTATCTAGTACTGTTTTAAAAATTGGTCAAAAATTAGACGTATTGTAGCCAAAATTGATATTTGGTTACTTTTTTTATGGAATTTTATAATTTTACTTTTCTTTAGTTACATTTCTGTGATATACTTGTTCGGTTGGCTTTATAGGAGGAAGTATGGATTTAGTTGTTATGGGAGTTTTATTTTTTATTTTATGTACTTTATTTTTATTAATATTAGTTTTGACACACTATATTATGCATAAGATAGAGAATAATTCTAAGGATAAAATGAAAGATAGATTGAAGAATTTAATTGTTAATATCAATGATAATGAAACGAAAGTTATTTTTACTAAGTTATTGAAGAAAGTTAATAACTTATTATTATTTGAAGAGTTATATGTTGAAGATAGTTCTATTATTAATTTTGAAGATAATATTGATGTTATAGCAGAATTATCAGTTTTTTATGCAAAAAAAAGTGAGTATAAAAGAATTTATTTTTCATATTTTTTAGCTTATATCAATGTAGATCATCCTGAGATTTCTAAATTTTTGGATAAAGCGATAGATACTAATGAGATATCTGGTATTGATAAAGTGTTGTTAATCACTTTAAAACAGGGGAATTATGATCACTTTTTAATGAAGTTGCATTGTATTAATAATGATAATATAGATTATAGTGCTAAATTATTAAGTGATCAAATGCTAGAATATACTGGTGATAAGAAAGAATTAGCTTTTAATTTAATTGCTAGTTATTCTGAATTCAATTCTAACATAAGAAGAGCGATTATTATCTTTTCTAGATATATAAAGTATGATAAATATAAATCTATTTTAAAGTTATATAAAATTGAAGAAGATAAGGAATGTAGATTATCTATGATAAGATATTTTTCTAGTAGTAAATTTAATGGTATTGATAAAGAGTTAATTGATACTGGACTTTCTACTGACGATTTTGAATATAAAGTTGTTATTTTACAGTCTTTAGAAAAATATAACTCTAAAAGGTCTTTAAAATATTTATATGATAATCTTAATGATGAAAATTATTATGTTATGAGTAGTGCTTTGGGTACTTTGAATAAATTAACTGACATAAGTGTTTTAAAAGAAAAGTATAATGAAAATGTTGATAGACATATTGACTTTTTATTAAGTAATGGAGGTATGTAATGTTTAATGATGTAATAAATGTAGTTAGTATGATATTTATAATATATTTGTTTTTATATTGTTCTTTCTTATTTCTTGGAGTGTTTGTAGGAATTATATCTTTATATAAGAAAAGAGTAAGTAAGAAGTTTCAAAATGATATTAAAAGGGATTATTATTTACCAATATCTATTATTTGTCCTGCTTTTAATGAAGAGTTAATAATAATTAAATCTGTAGAGTCTTTATTAACTTTGGATTAAAAAAATTATGAATTAGTTGTTGTTGATGATGGTAGTAAAGATGATACAAGTAAATTGTTGATTGAACATTTTGATTTAAAGAAAGTTAAAATGACTAAAGTTGGGAATATTAAAACTAAGAAAGTTGTTGCTTATTATTCTGGTAGATTTAATAATGTTGATATTGTTTTAGTTATTAAAGAAAATGGTAAGAAAGCTGATAGTGTTAATGCTGGTATTAACGTTGCTAAATATGGATATATTATTACTATGGATGCTGATACTATTTTGCCTAAAAATTCTTTAGAAGAAATTGTTAAACCTGTTATTATGTCTTCTAAAACAATTGCTGTTGGAGGATGTGTTAAATTAGTTAATAACTATGAAGTTGAAAATGGAATTTTAACTGAAAAAAATACTTTGCCAAATTTTTTGTTAGGTATTCAAGAATTATTATATGATCGTTCTTTTTTGTCTTCAAAATTTTTATTTAACGGAATTAATTGTAATACTAATATTTCTGGTGCTCAGGGATTATTTAAAAAGAGTCTTGTTATGAAAATAGGTGGATATAATTCTAATACTATCGGAGAAGATATGGACTTGGTATTACGTCTTCATAAATATTGTTTAGAAAATAAAATAGATTATAATATTAAATATGTTGAAACTGCTAGATGTTATACTCAAGCTCCTGATACATTGAAGGCTTTTACTTCGCAACAAAGAAGATGGTATACTGGTCTTATACAGTGTTTATATAATTATAAGGAAATGTTATATAAACCTAAGTATGGATTATTTGGAACTTTTGCTATGAAATTTATGTTTTTGTTTGAATTTTTAGCTCCTATTATAGATATAGTAGGTCTTATATCTTTATTGTTATTAGCTGCTTTTTCATTCTCAGTAATAGAAAGTTTAGTTGTTTTAGGGGTATATATTGCATTGTGTAGTCTAGTTTCATTTGTTTCTTTTTTATTAAGAATATACAATGAGAATTTTTCTAGACTTACGCCTCAATTGTTTTTCTTGATGCTATTTTATAGTATAATAGAAAATATTGGATTTAGACAGTTTATGAATTTTAAACGATTGGATGTATTATTTAGATATACTAAATATAGTCATTCATGGACACCTATTCCTAGAAAGGCATTGTAATTATGAAAAATATTATAATATGCGTAGTACTATATGGATTGTTTTTAATAGGTGCTTTTTTCTTCTTCTTTTCTGATAAAAGTTCTACTGAAGATTTGTCTGAGGAAGTTAAAATTGTTTATTATTCTACTTGGCTTTGGAATACAGATATAGTTAATAGTGAATCTTTTTTGAATATGACTGAAGAATATAAAATTGATACAGTTTATTTATATGTTAATATTACTGAAAGTCATAGTGATTTATTGGAGAAAGTTAAAAAGTTAATTGATAATAATATTTCTGTTGAATTTTTATTTGGAGACCCTAATTATATTTTTTCAAGAGAAGAAGATGAACTTACTAAAATATTTAACTATATAGAAGAATATAATTCTAATGTTGATGAAACTTATTTAATTGATGTTGTTCATGTAGATGTTGAACCTCATGCTTTGAAAAATTGGAATAGTAATAAAGAAAGTTATGTATTACAATTTCAAATATATATGGAAAAATTGTCAGAAATGTTTGTTGATTATACAATAAATATTGATAGTGCTTATTGGTATGATGAAGTGCTATTTGATAATGATTATGGAAAAGGAAATCTTTTGGATTATCTAGCGGAGAGATATAATAAAGTTACATTAATGGCATATAATGATGATTCTGATTTTATTATAAATGCTGTTTCTTATGAAATGAAAAAATTTGATAACATTGAAGTAGCTGTTGAATATGGTGATATCAGTGAAATTAATACTACTTTTTATGATGAAGGAACAGATTTTATGTATAAAGAGTTAGATAAAGTTATTGATGTTTATCCTAATGTTAGTTTAGCTGTTCACGAAATAATAAATTAATGCAAAAAAAATCAACTTGTCATGGTTGATTTTTTTTAAGTATGCAGTATGTAATAAAATATGCATCTTCTACACAATACTGTTTACACTATTACGCGCCTTGACTAGCCCATACACACTATTTACTACTTTGGAATTTTGTGGTTAGTGTGATTAATATTTTTTGTTACATTCACTACATTTAACTATACTCTAGATATAGGCAACTCTTATTTTATACAAAAAGTTACCAGAATTATATAATTAAATAATAGTGATTTGCATTGTAACAATTAATGATTAAATGTGTACCACTTGAACGTTGGAACGATGTCTTTTGGTTCGACACCATTCTCGAATCATTAAATAAAGAACTATATGCTTTATTTAATAAATTAATTATAACACTATCTTTTTTTTTTGACAAGTATATTTTTTATTTTTTTTATGATATATTATGTTTATACTAATTTGGGGGTTATTATATGGATTATATTTTTTACTATTATTTTGTTTTATCATTTATAACTTTTTTTTTATTTGGATTAGATAAAATTAAAGCTATTAAAAAAATGAGAAGAATTAAAGAAACAACTTTATTTTTATTTAGTTTTCTGGGTGGTTTTGTTGGTTCTTTCTTAGCCATGATTTTATTTAGACATAAAATTAAAAAAATTAAGTTTTTATTGATGTATATATTTTTAGTTTTAATTCATTTAAGTATTGTATATGTTATTTGGAGGTGTATATGAAAATTTTATTTTTTTCGGATATTCATGGTATAGATAAAAATATTTCTTATATTAAGGCTTTAATTGATAAAGAATCATTTGACAAAGTTATTGTATTAGGAGATTTATTTTGTAAACATCCTAATGGTGATTTCGATGAATGTTTTTTAGATGATTTTATAAGTAAATATAAGGAAAAATTAATATTTATTAGAGGCAATTGTGATGTTGGTATAGATTTTGAATTATTTTTAGATGATTATTATTCTTTTAATGATGGGTGTTTGAAAGTCATTTGTACTCATGGACATAAAGATGATGTTTGTCTTTTAGGAGAAGCTAATGTATATGTTTATGGACATAAACATGTACCTAGTATTGATCTTGTAGATGATAAATTATTTATTTGTGTTGGATCTATTTCTTTACCTAGAAATAATAGTGAGGAATCTTATTGTATTTATGAAAATGGTGAATTTATTATTTATGGACTAGATGGCAAAGTGCTGGATATTTACAATACGAGGAATGTTATTGACATTTAATGTTTATTAACGTTCGTTTTTTTGTTATAATTATTTAAGGTGATAGTATGAGTTATATTAAGTTTACAAATGTTAAGAAAGAGTATGTTGTTGGTGAAGTAAATATTCATGCTTTGTCGGGAGCTGATTTTGAAATCGATAAAGGTGAATTAGTTATTATTGCTGGTCCTTCTGGTGCAGGTAAAAGTACTATTTTGAATTTATTAGGTGGGATGGATTATGCAACTTCTGGAAGTATTTTAGTAGATGATAAAGATATAACTAACTATAATGAGTCTTTAATTACTGAGTATAGACGTTACGATATAGGTTTTGTTTTTCAATTTTATAATTTAATTCAAAATTTAACTGCTAAGGAGAATATAGAGTTAGCTACTCAAATTTGTCGAAGTCCTTTAAATATTGATAATGTTATTAAAAGTGTAGGTCTTAAAAATAGAAAAAACAACTTTCCTTCTAAATTATCTGGTGGAGAGCAACAAAGGGTTGCTATAGCAAGAGCTATAGCAAAAAATCCAAAAATTTTATTATGTGATGAACCTACTGGTGCTCTTGATTATGTTACTAGTAAACAAATTTTAAAATTATTGCAAGATATGTGTAAAGAATATAAGATGACGGTTGTTATTATTACTCATAATTTAGGTATATGTCCAATGGGTGATAAAGTAATACAAGTTAAAAACGGAAAGATATCATCTGTAATTAAGAATAAAAAGCCTATTAGTGCTGATGAATTAGAGTGGTAATATGAAAAGTTTTTTTAAAGAAATTTTCAGAACTATTTCTACAACTAAGGGTAAGTTTATTACTTTAATTGCGATAGTTATTTTAGGTGTTTCATTTTTTGTAGGTTTAGTATCTACTCCTACTATTATGAGTCAGAGTGTTGATAAATATATTGATGATCATAATGTTATGGATCTTCAAATTTATTCCAATATGGGATTTATCGAAGAAGATATTGATTTATTATCAAAAGAATATGATGTTTATGGAAATAAATTTGTTGATGCTGAGGTTAGAACTAAAGATAGCACTTTTGTATTGAGAATTGATAGTTATGATAGTGATGAATATATTAATGGTTTTACGTTAGTTGAAGGTAGAATGCCAATTAGTACTAATGAAATTTTAATTGAAGATGATGGTTTGGTGGATGATAAACCTGAAATTGGAGACACTATAGATGTTATTAGAACTAACATGGGCAATGAACTTGTTAGTGATGAATTTGTAGTTGTTGGAATTATTGATTCTCCATATTATATGGGAAGAGAAAAAGGAATTAGTACTTTGAATAATTTATCATATTCTACTTTTGCTTATGTAAAAGAAGAGTCTTTTGCAATTCCTTACTATAATTCTTTATTAATTGATCTTCCTGAATTAGATTCTATGGATACTTTTTTAGAAGATTATGAATTAGAAGTTAATATAGCTAAAGAGGATATATTAGATAGTGCAAATTTATTACCTGATGAGAATTGGATAGTTAATACAAGATTAGATAATTATTCTATTAGTGGATATAAAGATACTATTTCACAGATGAGTGCAATTGGGTCGTTATTTCCTTTATTCTTTTTCTTGGTTGCAGCTTTAGTATGTTCTACTACTATGACTAGAATGATTGATGAAAAACGTGGAAAAATAGGGATTTTAAGAGCTCTTGGATATAGTAGAGCTTTATGTGCTTTTAAATATTTGTTTTATGTATTTATGGCTTGTTTGATAGGTGGTTTGATTGGTTCTGTAATAGGAATGATGTTATTCCCTAATGTTATTTTTACTACTTGGGAATTATTATATAGTTTACCTTTAGTTAATTATGAAACTCCTTGGTTAATTATTATAGGGTCAAATGTAGTGTTTTTTGTTATTATTTTAGTTACTACTTTTGTTTCTATAAATAGCGAAACTCATAATGTTCCTAGTGAATTAATGAGACCAAAAGCTCCAAGGACTGGTAAGGTTATTTTACTTGAAAGAGTTAAATTTATATGGAATAAATTATCTTTTACTTCTAAAGTAACTGCTAGAAATATTTTTAGATATAAGAAAAGATTTTTGATGACTGTTTTAGGTATTGCTGGTTGTACTGCTTTATTGATTGCTGGTTTTGGAATTAAGGATTCTATTACTGGAATTGTTACTAAGCAATATGATGAACTTACTAGTTATCAAGGTATTATTAGTTTAAATAATGGTTTATCTAATGAACAAGTAAATCTTATATATAAAGACGTTAACTCTGTTAAATCTATTAGTGATGCTGTATTAGTTAATCTATATAATATTACTATTGATGAGCATGTAGTTACTGTTAATGTTTTTCATGATAATGAAGCGATGTTATCTAGTAATAATATCAATGTAGATATGAGTAATGAAGGGATTTTAATTAGTAGTAAAATTGCTGAATTATTAGATTTAAATAATGGAGATGTAATTAATATTGAGAGTAGTAGTGGTACAGATGCTGATGTTACTATTAGTACTGTTTTTGAAAAGTATGTTAATCACGAAATATATATGAGTACTACTTATTATGAAGAAATTTTCGATGAATTAAGTCTTGATAATTCTATATTTATTATGAGTGATATAATTAATGATGTTCAAGATGATATTTTAAGTATTGATAATATTGTTGGTTTAGTTACGTTTGACGAAGCTACTAAGAATTTTGATAATATGATTAAAAGTTTAGATGTAGTTATTTATGTAATAATAGCAAGTGCTGCTGCTTTAGCTTTTGTTGTTCTTATTAATTTAGGAAATGTTAATATTGGAGAAAGAGTTAGAGAAATAGCTACTTTAAAAGTTTTAGGATTTAAATCTAGAGAAGTAAATTCTTATATATTTAGAGAAAGTTTGTTACTTACTTTTATTGGATCTTTGTTTGGTATTGTCTTAGGATTAGTATTACATAGATTTATTATATTGCAAGTTGAGATGGATTTTATAATGTTTATTAGAGAAGTAAGATTTGTAAGTATTGTGTATTCGGTATGTATTACTTTATTATTTGGATTTTTTGTTAATTTAATATTGAGAAAATCATTACAAAAAATTGATATGATTGAATCTTTAAAAAGTGTTGAATAATTTTATTACTTATGTTATTATATCTTCACTTTTAGGGGGATTTTATGAATTTATCAATGAAATATTATAAAGTTTTACTTTGGCTTTTAGGGTCGATGGTAGTACTTAGCTTAATATTATTAAGTGCTTATTATAGTTAGTCATTGTTTAATGACTAACTTTTTTATATAATGATATTAGGAGTGATTATATGAAAATTTTTAAATGTGATATATGTGGAGAAATATTTGTCGGAGATGAGGCTTCATTATGTTGTGGTCAATTAACTAATGAATTAACTGTAAATAATGAGGAATTTTCTTTTGAAAAACATATTCCTGTTGTTGATGTTGTTGATGATATGATGGTTGTGAGAGTAGGAGAGGTATTACATCCTATGAGTGATGAACATTTTATTGAATGGATAATGCTTGTTAATGGTAGTGATTTTGATAAGAAGAAATTATCTAGTGATGATGCACCTGTTGCTAATTTTAATTATGTTCCAGGTAGTGTTGTTTATGCTTATTGTAATTTACATGGTTTATGGAAATTTGATGTAAAATAATTGGTGAATTCACCAATTATTTTTTTGATATGATATAATTGTTATACATAAAATGTAGACGGAGAGTGTTTATGAAGAAGTTAAAAGTTGGATTGTTTATGGATGATTATTTCCCTTCAATAAATGGTGTAATAATGGTTATGGATAATCAAGCTAAGAATATGGTTAGAACTGATAGTGCTGATGTTACTGTTGTTGTTCCTAAACTTGGTGTTAAAGAAGAGGAAAGTTATGAATATAAAATAATTAGAGTTCCAAGTATAGCTATTAAACCGATTGGTTACAGTATGGCTATGCCTAAGTTAGATATATCTTTAACTAAAGATTTATTGAAAGAGGAGTTTGATATTATTCATATTCATTCACCTTTTATAATGGGTAAATTAGCTATTAAAATAGCTGAA
Source organism: uncultured Muribaculaceae bacterium (assembly GCA_964370475.1). Taxonomy (GTDB): domain Bacteria; phylum Bacillota_I; class Bacilli_A; order RF39; family UBA660; genus CAYJCL01. Next base: position 19,120 of record CAYJJI010000007.1, read on the forward strand.
AAATTGGATATTCCTGTAGTTGCAACTTGTCATACTCAATTTGATAAAGATGTGTATAAATTTACTAAAAGTAAAGTTGTTACAAATAATGTTTTAAAGAGAATAAGTAAAATATATAATAAGTGTGATGAATGTTGGGCAGTTAATGAGTCTGTTGCTGATATATATAAGTCTTATGGTTTAAAAATTAAACCTGGAGTTATAATGAATGGTACTGACTTAAAATATTTAAATAATACTAAAGAAGTGGCTATGAAGGTTAATAAGAAATATAAGATTAAATCTAATGAGATAGTGTTATTATTTGTAGGTAGAATGACTATTGTTAAGAATATATTATTCATTTTAGATTCTTTAGCTGTAATGAAGTCTAAGGGGATTAAATTTAAAATGATATTTGCTGGGCCTTTTGAAGATAAAGATGTATTTATGCAAAAACTTAATGACCTTAATTTAGTTAATGATGTAATAATTGCTGGGAAGATCACTGATCGTCAAGAGTTGGCTATGTTATTTAGTAGAGCTAAATTATTTTTGTTCCCTTCTTTATACGATGCTTCTTCTTTGGTTCAAAAGGAAGCTGCTACGCAGAAGACACCTACAGTATTTATTGAAGGGTCTGCTACTGCTGATAATATTATAAATAATGAGAATGGTTTTTTAGCACCAAATGATCATATTTTATATGCAGAGAGAATAATTGAGATATTGAATGATACTAAATTATATGATAAAGTTAGTGCCGGTGCTTATAAGAGCGCTTTTAAAACTTGGGAAGAATTAAATGAAGATTTAATGAATAAATATAACCGAGTTATAAAAAATTATAAAGGAAAGAGATATAAAATTGGTTTATAATTTTATATAAGGAATGACATGATAAAAAGAAATTTATGCGGAAATGAAGTTAGTTTTTTAGGAATGGGATGTATGAGATTCCCTTTAAAGGATGGTAAAGTTAATTCTGAATTATCTATGAAAATTGTAGATAAAGCTATAGAGATGGGTGTTAATTATTTAGATACTGCTTACGTATATAGTGATGGGAAGAATGAGTCATTTATAAATGAAGTAATTGAAAAGTATGGACGTAGTGAATTATATATTGCTACAAAATTACCTTTATTTGCTAATCCTAGTAGGGAAGATTATGACATATTATTGAATCGTCAATTGACGAATTTAGGTACTAATTATATCGATTATTACTTATTACATGCTTTAAATAAAGATCGTTTTGATCATTTAGTTAAAAACGATTATAAATCATTTATAGCTGATGCTAAGGTAAGCGGGAAAGTAAAACATATTGGTTTTTCTTTTCATGATTCTTTTGAGGTATTTAAGACTATTGCTGATGATTATGATTGGGATTTTTGTCAAATACAATTTAATTATTTAGACGCTTATGATCAAGAAGCTTTAAAGATGTATGAGTATGCTCATCAAAAAGGTATTGATGTTATAGTTATGGAACCTCTAAGAGGAGGAAGACTTACTCATTTACCTAAAGAAGTTAGAAATAAGTTTGATGAATGTTATTTAAGTAAAAGCGATGCTTTTATATCATTTAATTATTTAAACCATTTTTCTGGAATTAAAGTTGTTCTTAGTGGAATGAGAAGTGTTGATGATGTTATGTTAAATGTTAATACATTTAATACATTTACTAAGATTACTGATGTTGAAGAGAAATGTTATTTAGATGCTAAGGATATTTTACTTAATTATCATACTATTAATTGTACTAAATGTTTATATTGTAAGGATTGTCCTAGTAAGATAAGAATTGCTGATATATTTGAAAAATTTAATAATCAAATAGAGAATCCATTTTTAAATGAAGATGAAGTAATGAAATGGTATAATTCTTTAGATAGTGTAGCTAAAGATTGTATTGAATGTGGTATGTGTGAGAGAAATTGTCCTCAGCATTTAAAAATTATTGATTTACTTAAAAAATGTGATGAGTATTTTAAAAACTAGCGAGCTAGTTTTTTTTATTTGACATTTTTCGTGTAAAGTGTTATTTTATTAGGCATAAAGGGGTGTTTTTAGTGAAAGAAAAAGAAATCATAGTTTATGATATAGATGATACTATTACAGATGAATCGGGGTTTATTCTTAGTTATTTACCAATCTATTTAAAAAAGAAATATAATGTTGAAGTAGAGTTGGTAAATAGTGAGGCGGATAAAGTTTCTGAAGTTTTTAATTTGAAATTAAAACTTGAAGAGAAAGGTTTAGATGAATCTGCAATCAATGATATTATGAAATTTGTTGATAAAAAATTTATTCAAAAAAATTATTTGAGATATTTAATGTTTCCTTTAAAGAAAGACAGTAAAAAAATATTGGAATTTACTAATGATAAGTATATCAATCATTTTGTAACTTTAAGAGGTGTTAAGCCTGATAAAAAAGAAACTAATTTAGATTTGTTTGTTAGAACGATGTTGGTACCTTTTTTAACGAGAACTCAATTGTATTTAAATGGTATTCAATATGATGATATTACATTTGTTAAAAGTTTAGATGATAAAGCAAAAAAAATTAAATTAATTAATCCTTCTATGGTATTTGATGATACTGCTGCGGTTATTAATTCAGTCAAAGGGACTAGTAAAATATTTGTTAAAACAAGAAGAAATAGAATTGGAGATTTAATAAATAACAATAATTATGTTGTTGATTTCAATTATGATGAAGTCAAAAATTGTATTGAATCGATTGAACAAAAAAATATCAAGCCGAAATCTAGACATGTGTTTATTAAAAATTCTAATTTAAGTACTGTAGTGCTTAAAAATGCACTATATAAACTTGGAAAATCTACTTTAGGTAAAATTATTAATTTAAAAGTTAAGCCGAGAGTAAATGGTCTTGAAAATGTTCCAAATGATGATAATTTTATTTATGTTAGTAATCATCGTAAAAGTCTTGATACAGTGATTCAAATTATAAACTCTAAGGGAGTGATTAATTTTGCTGCTGTCAATTATTTGTTTTCTGGTAAAAAAAATATATTTGGTGATGCAAATAATAAATTAGGATGTTTATTTACTAAAGCTGTTGTTAATTATACTGGATCTTTTCCTGTAGCAAGAAGTGATGATAAAGATTATTTTGCTGTGAATTTACAGGCTAATGAAATTATGAATGAATATTTGTTGGAATATAATAATAGTTTAGGGTTTTATCCTGAAGGAACACACAATAAAGATATTGTTAACAATGGTGAATTATTACCATTAGTGTCTGATTATATATTTGATTTATCGATAAAAACTGGAAAGAAGATAGTTCCAGTTGCTGTAAGCTGGCCTTCTAAAGATAAAAATTTTCCTTATAAAGTTTTGTTAGATTATGGTAAACCTATTTCTGGAACTACTAAATCTGAATTGAAAGAACTTTGGGTTAATAATGTTTTAGAAATGTTAGAAAAACAAAATGCAGAAGTTGATGAATGTTCTTCGGAATATTCTATGAAATTAAAAAACAATTATAAGTAATTGTTTTTTTTATTTATTAATAATTGAATATATACTTTGTATTATTCGCATGTTATAATGTATGATAGTAGAGGTGTAATATGAATATAAATGTATTATCAATGGTTGTCAGTTTATTATATATTATATTGATAGCTGTATTTTATTTTATCAGGAAAAAAGTTAAATCTGCAGAAACTAACATATATTCTATTATCTTAGTTGTTACGATTGTTGCTATTGTACTAGATTTAGCAGGAATTTATGTTAGTTCTATTGGATTGTACGATACAATGTTAAGAGAATTAATTTCTAAATTTTTTCATACAAGTATTATTACTATTATGTTTTTAATGACTTTATATTTATTTTTTCATAATAATGGGAAACAGAAAAAATATAAATATTTTTCTGTCATATCTTATTTATCTTTAATATTTGTAAATTTTATGTTACCAATTGTACATTTTAAAGAGGGAAATATTATATATGGTTCAGGGCCTAATTTAACTTTTTTATATGTTACATCTGTTTTATTTTTAGTGACGTGGATATTCTTTATAATTATGCATTGGGGTAAATTAAATAATAAAAAGTTAACACCAATGTTGTTTTTACTAATCTTTGCAATTCCTGTTATCTTAATTCAAATGTTTAATCCTGAGTTATTATTAATTTCCACTTTGATGTCGATTTCTGCATTTTTGATGTATCATACTATTGAAAATCCTGATGTTAAAACTATTGAGAAGTTAACTTATGCTAATGATCAGATTGAAAAAGCTAACAGAGCTAAGACAGATTTTTTATCTAATATGTCTCATGAAATTAGAACGCCTTTAAATGCAATTATAGGTTTTGCTCATTGTATAAAAGATGAAGATAATATGTCTACTATTAAAGATGAAGCTACGGATATTATTAATGCTTCAGAAACTTTACTTGAGATTGTTAATGGAGTTTTAGATATTAGTAAAATAGAAGCTAATAAGATGGAGATAATAGAATCTGAATATGATTTGGTTTCAGAGATGGAAAAAATCTGTAAATTAGTTATTCCTAGATTAGGTAAAAAAGATATTGATTTTAAATATAATTTTGCTCGTGATTTGCCTGGTAGATTATATGGTGACATTAGTAAAATGCGTCAAATAATTACTAATTTACTTACTAATGCTGTTAAATATACTAATAGCGGTACTATTAATTTTGATATATCTTCTATTAATCAAAATGGGGTAGCTTCTTTAGTATTTGTTATACAAGATACTGGTAGGGGTATTAAAAATGAACAAATTAACAAATTATTTACTAAATTTAATAGATTAGATGAAGATAAAAATTCTACTATTGAAGGTACTGGTTTAGGTCTTGCTATTACTAAGTCGTTAGTTGATTTAATGGGTGGTAAAATCCTTGTTCATAGTGTATATGAACAAGGATCTAAGTTTACTGTTTATATTCGTCAGAAAATTATTTCTATGGATAAAATATCTTTGGAAGATAAATCTATTGATAGACATGTTGATTTTGTTGGATATAAAGTTTTACTTGTTGATGATAATAGATTAAATATCAAAATTGCTGAAAAATTATTGGAAAGATATGGTATTAAACCAACTTCTGTAATTAGTGGTGTTGAGTGTGTCGATAAAGTTAAAACTGAAAAATGGGATTTAATATTACTTGATGATATGATGCCTAATATGAGTGGTAAAGAAACATTAGTGAAATTAAAAGAGTTAGATGAATTTAGTACGCCAGTTGTAGCTTTAACTGCTAATGTATTATCGGGTAATGATACTAAATATAAGTCTTTAGGATTTGATGATTATTTAGGTAAACCTATTGATGCTAGTGAGTTAGTTAGAGTTCTTAGAACTTATTATCCTGGTGTTGAGAAGGTTGTTGCTAAGAAGAGAGTATTACTTGTTGATGATAATCCTGTTAATAATAAAATTACTAAGAAGATATTAAGTAATTATGATGTAGATGTAGAAGTAGTTAATAGTGGTATTGATTGTTTAAATAAGATATATAAGAATAATAGTATGTTTGATTTAATTTTTATGGATGATATGATGCCAAATATGAGTGGAGTAGAAACTTTTGAGAAGCTAAAGAATGATCCGAATTTTAAAACTCCTGTTGTTGTTTTGACTGCTAATGCTATTGAAGGTTCTAGAGAGTTTTATATATCTAAGGGATTTAGTGATTATATTGCTAAGCCAATTGATATGTCTCATTTCAAAGAAGTAATTAAAGATATTTTAGGAGAGTAATATGTTAAAAGATAAAATTGTTATTGTTACTGGTGGAGCTATGGGTAATGGTCTAGGAATTGTTAAAAAGTTTTTAGAAAATGGTGCTAAAGTAATGGTTATGGATTATTCTGATTCTTTAAGAGAAGTTATGAATAATTTAAGTAATTATAAATCTCAAATAGCTGCTTTTAAAGTTGATATCAGAGATGAAGTTAATGTTAAGAAATGTATTGATTATATAATTAGTAAATATAAAAGAATAGATGGTTTAGTTAATAATGCAGGTATTTGTGAACTTGATTTGTTTTTAGATATGAGTACTGAAAGAAGAGATAAACATTTTGATATTAATATTAAAGGTACTTGGAATGTTACTAAGGAAGTATTAAAACATATGAAAAGTACTGGAGGATCAATAGTTAATTTATCTTCTGTTACTGGACCTATGGTTGCTGATTCTGGTGAAGTAGCATATGCCACTACTAAAGCTGCTATTATAGGTTTTACTAAATCTTTGGCTATTGAACATGTTTCAGATAATGTAAGAGTTAATGCTATATTACCTGGTTATATTTTAACTCCTTTAGTTGAAAATATGGCTATGACTAGTAATCCTGATAATCCTAATAGTGTAATAGAGGGTATTGCTAAGGGTATTCCTATGAAACGCTTAGGGACTATATCTGAAATTGGTGATTTGGCTTTGTTCTTGATTAGTGATATGTCTACTTATATTACTGGACAAGGTATAGTAATTGATGGTGGATCAACATTGCCTGAAACTAATTCTATGGGTGTTTAAAAAGGATCATTTCTGATCCTTTTTTTTGTCTGGAATAATTAATTTAGTGTCTCCTTCTTTAGGAATATCTTTATTTACTTTTCTTCTATTGAATACTATTCCGATAATTTCTAGTGAAGAGTAAATAATCATTACTATTCCGATGCTATCCACTAGTAAATCAGTGAAGATAATTAATATACTTAGTATGATTAATAAAAATGATACTAATAAAGCTGATAATAAATGGTTGTTATTTTTGGAAAGTGATAACGCACTTATTAATTGATGGATTCCACTAAATAGTACCCAAGCACCTAGTAAATATCTTATTGTGCCTTCTACTATGTCTGGGAAGAAAATTAATATTAATCCTATTACTGCTGCTACAGCTCCTTTGAATAAGTTTATTTTTGCATATTTTTCTTCTTTAGGCTCTCTTATGTAATTATATATTTTAATAACAGCATATATAAGAACTATTCCTCCTACAACAAATGCAACTATTTGATATAAGATATCTGGATTACTAATAAATAGTGCACCTAAAATTAAAAAGAATATACTACTAAGTAGAGATTTGTTTTTATCATAATTTATTTCAATTTTCATATTTTGAACTCCTTTGTTTTATTTATTATACAATTTTTCTGAATTATTTACAATGTTTTATATTTTCTTAAATTAAGAAATATGTTAAAATTATATATAGTAAGAGAGTTGGTAATTAGTGGTATTAGATGATATTTTAAAAGTGTTTAGTGAATTTGGTTATGACTCTATTAATGATTATCCTTATGTATATAAAGGAGCTGAAGGACTAGGCGTTACTTATAAGTATAGTGATAGTAAATATGGTGAATTAGTAAGGGTTAAAATATGTTATAGAATTGAAGAAGTAAGCTCTTTTTTGAAATTATATAAATGGTTTATGGATGAAGGAAGTTCTAAAGGAGTTTATATAGTTTTTGATGATTATGTTACATTTGATCCAAAACTTTTATTTTATTATGATAATGTATTACTAGATGATAATCAAATTAACAATTTTGATAACTACATTAATAATTTATCTAATGTTGATGATTTATCTAATTGTAAAAAAAGAACTAAAGAAGTGATAGAAGTATATAAAGGAATATATAGTTATGTTTATAATTATATTGAGTCTTATAATAAAGCTATAGATGTATTAAGAGGAAATTATATTACTCTGCAAATATTAATAGATAGATATAATAAAAACAATAATGAAAGAGATTTTGGTCATCTATCTTTTGTTAAGTTTAAAACTAATATTATTGATGATTATGATAAATTTAAAGAGTTATATAATTCTCAAAATGACATTGTTAGTTATAATAATTTATTTAATAAGGTTATTAAGAAGTGTTTAGAAATAGAGCTTAATGATGATTATTTAAAATGTATTTCTTTATTTGATCAATTAAATAAAGAAAGCGATGTAGTTAAGAAAAAAATTGATTTTTTGAATAGTTTACTTATTAAAAATAAATTTGTTGATTTAAATTCTAAATTAAATAAGTACAAAGTAGAAAATAGCTTTTTTGATGTATCAATATATAGGATTAATATTGTAAATAAGTATAATAATATTAATTATAGTAATTTTCGTGATTTAAATAGTAGTTTGAATAATGAAAAGTTAATTACTTTAGATGATATGAAACAAAATTATTTAGCTATGGATATTTCTCTTAGAGATAAGTTACTTATCTTTAATTCTTTATATTCTTCTATCATTAAAATGATTATGAAAATAGATAATTTTAATTATTTGGATTTAAGAGATTTGGTAATAAAATTGAAAAGTAATGAAAATTATGATTCTTTGTTTGATAAATTATTTAATCAAGTTTTGAGAGTTTATGAATCTTCTGCTGATGAGGTTTTGCATAGAATATTAGGATTGATTAGCTTTGAGTCAGAGTTTACTTTTATTAAATCTATATTAAATATAATTAATGATGTTAAATCAAGTTGTTTTTATACTACTGATTTGATAGTTATGTATATGGATGATATTTATTTAGATTGTAGTATTTCAGTTACTGATTATGTACCTTTTGATAATAATTGTATAGGTGTATGTTCTACAGAAATTAAAGGAATATATATTGGTGAGAGTTTAGATATATTTGGCGATGCTGGAGTTATTAAAGTTGTTGAGTCGTCTAAGTTTGTAATATTTAAAGATATGGTTAATATTTATAATAAATCTAATTTGATTGTTTCTTCTTACGTTGCTCTTATTAATAAAGAAGCTAATTACTCTTTAGTTAATAGTATGAAGAAGGAATGTGAGTATAATTATTTAGATACTTCTATATATAATTCTTTTTAGTGGATTTATTCTAATTTTTATTATATAATCTTTTTGAGGTGTTTTTATGCGAAAATTTAGTGAACAAGAATTAATTAGAAGAGAAAAAGCTGAATATTTAAAAGAATTAGGTATTGATCCTTTTGGGTGTAAATATGAAATTGATAGTGATTCTTCTAGAATTAATGAAGAATATGGTGAATATTCTAAAGAAGAACTACATGATATGAATGTAGTTGTTAAAGTTGCCGGACGTATTATGACTAAGCGTGGTAAGGGTAAAGTAGGATTTATGCATATTTTAGATAAGTATGGTAAGTTACAGATTTATTTACGTAAGGATAATATGGATGAGGCTGAGTATGCTATTTTCGATAAAGCTGATCTTGGTGATATAGTTGGTATTCATGGAATAGTAATGCGTACTGATAGTGGAGAGTTAACTGTTAAAGCAACTAAGTATTTTCATTTAGTAAAAGCTTTAAGACCGTTACCAGAAAAGTTTCATGGACTTAGTGATGTTGAGGAAAGATATAGAAGAAGATATGTTGATTTAATAATGAATGAGGAAGCTCGTAAAGTTGCTTTTGCTCGTCCTAAGATTATTAGAGGTATTCAATCTTATTTAGACAATTTAGGTTATGTAGAAGTTGAAACTCCTGTACTTGGTACTATTTTAGGTGGTGCTTCTGCTCGTCCTTTTGTTACTCATCATAATACTTTAGATATTGATATGTATCTAAGAATTGCAACTGAGTTACCTCTAAAACGTTTATTAGTTGGAGGAATGGATGCTGTATATGAAATAGGGCGTTTGTTCAGAAATGAAGGAATGGATAGAAATCATAATCCTGAATTTACTACTATAGAGTTATATAAAGCTTATAGTGATTTAGAAGGTATGATGGATGTTACTGAAGGAATTATTAGTAATTGTGCTATGGCTGTTAATGGATGTTATGAATTAGAGTTTAAAGGTAACAGTATTTCTTTAGCTCCTGGTTATAAAAGAGCTTTAATGACTGATTTAATTAAGGAACAAACTGGTATTAACTTTAGAGACGCTCTGACTTTTGAAGATGCAAAGAAATTTGCTGCGGAACATAATGTTGAAATTGAAGAACATTTTGGATACGGACATATTGTTAATGCATTTTTCGAAAAATTTTGTGAGGACAAAATTGTTGAACCAACATTTGTTATTGGTCATCCTATTGAAATTAGTCCTTTAGCTAAAAAGGATCCTGAAGATCCTAGATTTACACAAAGATTTGAATTATTTATTATTGGTAGTGAATATGCTAATGCATTTACTGAATTAAATGATCCTATCGATCAATATGAAAGATTTGAAAATCAAGTTAAAGAAAAAGATTTAGGTAATGATGAAGCTAACGAAATGGATTTGGATTACGTTGAAGCTTTAGAATATGGAATGCCACCTGCAGGTGGAATGGGAATGGGTATTGATAGATTAGTAATGTTACTAACTAATCAAGAGTCTATAAGAGAAGTTATCTTATTTCCTACGATGAAAAAAATTGATTAGCAAAAACGTCAATAACGAACATATGTTGTTGACTTTTTTTTGTTATTGTGCTATAATTTGGTAACTTGTTGAAAGAGACATGTAAGAAGGGGATTTTAATATGAGTAAGAGAAAAATAGTTGCAGTTATAGTGTTTATGTTAGTTGGATTAACAATGTTTACATTTGCCGGAGAGAATGATGGTTTACAACAAGTAAATGCTGGATCTAACCAAAATGAAAACGGAAACAACGATAATAACAATAACGACAACAATGATAATGACAACAATGATAATGACAACAATGATAATGACAACAATGATAATGACAATAATAACAACGATAATAACAACAATGATAATGACAACAATAATAACGATAATAACAACAATGATAATGACAATAATAACAACGATAATAACAATAATGACAACAATGATAATAACAATAATGACAACAATGATAATGACAATAATGACAATAATGACAACAATGATAATGACAATAACAACAACGATAATAATGACAACAATGATAATGACAACAATGATAATGATGACGAACCTGAAGAAGATGTTGATTCTACAAAACCTTATGTAGTTTTTAATAAACCATATTTAATTGGGTCAACTGATGAAAATATCTTTAGTAAATTAACTTTAACTGTTTATGATAATGTAAGATTATCTACAATTTCATTAAATGGAAATTTATTAATTGGAGATATTAACTTTACTAAAAAGTATGTTGAAATTAATAAAGATACTGAGTTTGTAGTTGAAGGTTTAAATACTTTGGTTGGTTGTGATGAAGCTGGTAATTGTGTTGAATATACATTTACTATGGACTTTACTGCTCCTTCTATAGTTAATGACTTAGATGGTACTTTACTTGATGGATTAACTTTTGGGAATAAAATTGATATAAGAGTTTATGATGAGGTTGGTCTTTCATATTTAATTAAAAATAACAAAGTACGTGATTTAACTGAAGAAAACAACAAAATTGTTATGAATTCTACTAAAGAAAAAGTTCATACAGTAAAAGCTATTGATATAGCTGGTAATGTTAGTGAAGCAGAATTTACAATTGATAAATCAGCTCCAGTAATTACTATTATTAAAAACGAAAGTGATTCAAATTTAGATAATAACATATTTATGAATGTTAAGTTCTTAATGGAAGATGATTTACTTGATAAAGTATACATTAATGGTACATTATTTAAAGATAATTTAAATAAAAGTACATTTGATTTAAGATTTAATGAAAATTATAATTATGCTGTAGAAGGATTAAATACTATTAAAGTTGTTGATTATGCTGGTAATGAAGCTGAATATGAATTTTATTTAGATTTTACTGCTCCAGTAATTAATTTTGATAAAGCTTATGATACTAAATTTGTACAATTTCAATTTGGTAAATTAGATATTAATAACATCTTAGGTAGAGTTTTAACTGATGGTACTTATGATTTAGACGTTAAAATTACTTACGCTGTTCCTTATGGAGAATTTGCTGAAGTTACTGAAATAGATGGTAGTAAAGTTGGTACTTATATAGTTGAAGTAACTGCTACTGATGAGTTTGGTAGAACTACTACTATTAGTCATAAATTATATGTTGATTATTTACATGGTGCATTAATATGTGGTGTATTAGAAGAATCTAATTGTGATATTTATTTAATGCCAATGGTATATAATGGTTTTTATGGAGCTAATGTATATACTTCTTTAAATAATAATGTATTAATAAATACTACTCCTGAATTTACTGCAAATGCTGGAGAAATGATTAATGGTAAATTTGCTAATATTGCTAATTTAGCTAATTCATTAGTTGTTGATACATCTAATTTAGATATGTCAAAAGCTGGTCATTATGATGTTACATTTACTGTAACTGATTGGATGGGTAATGAAATTAGTAAAGTTGTTTCTATTGAAGTAGTTAAAAACTATTTTGGATTAATTCTTTAATATAAGAGATTAACGTTGAAGTTAATCTTTTTTTTATGTATAATTGTTTAAGGAGGGTATATGAAAAAAGAAAAGAAGACTAAAACTTCTGTTGTTGATAAAACAGATGTTATTAACGAGAAAGGATCAAGTAAATATAGTTCTTTAGTAATTATATTAGTATTTGCTTTTATAGTAGTTGCTTTAACTTGGTTTTTTAAATCTGGTTTGTTTAATGAAGCTGGGAATATAGATGTTATTAATGGACATATTAGTTTAGTTGATTATGTTTTAGGATTTGGAACAGCTTTTTCTACATTCTTGTATGAGTTTTTATTTATATTAAGTGTGGGAGGATTTTATGCTATTATTTCTAAAGCTAAATCTTATCAAGATATTTTAAATAACCTTGGAGGATTAATATCGAGAAATAAAGTATCAAGTATATTTACAATATCTTTAATATTTGCTTTATTATCTGCGATATTTACTAATGTTTTATTTACTGTTGTATTATTACCTTTTGCTATTTCTATATTAAGTAGAGCAAAGATTAATAAGTATGTTGTGTTTTCTACAACATTTGGCTCAGTATTACTTGGAATGTTAGGGCCTTTATTTACAGGTTATGGATTTGATGATATATATTATGCTATAAATAGCGCTAGTAGTGAGCTTTTAGCTAATCCTGCTAGTTATTTAATTTATAATGTAGCTATATTAGTTTTGGGGTATGTAATTTTAAATTGTTATTCTGTTATGAAGTTAAAAAATGAAACTATATTAGTTGATAAATATGAATGTAGTGATGTTACTGAAGAAGTTTCATTGACACCTGTATTTGTTACTATTGGAATTTTAGTTTCGTTATTTCTTGGATTTATAGTATCTAGTTTTGTTTCTACTAATGCGTTTTTCATACTATGTGGAATAGGTGTTTTTGTATTTGTAGGACTAGTTATATTATTAATGTTTAAATTTAGAGATATTTCTAATAAAACGTGGCCTTTAGTTTTATTACTAGGTATTATTTTATTTGTTACATTGTTAGGATTTATAAATTGGGGTAGTATGTTAGATACTAATCTATTTCTTGATTTTCATGAATATGTTATTAATGATTTGTTTATTGAAACTAATGGTCAAACAAATAAATTGTTTTCTAATATGATAGGATCAACTGCTTCTGTTTTAGGAGGTTGGAGTGGTGTTATATCTCTAGTATTTATTTTAATAGTTACTTTTGTTACTGCTAAAACTTTAAAAATGAAGTTTGCTGAGTCATTGGATACTTTTGCACATGGTGTTAGAATAATATTTTATCCTGCATTATTGTTCTTATTTGCTCATGTAATTGATATTTTTACTTCTTGGGTTCCTACTATTAATTTAATTAGTTTAGAATTGATGAATTTATCACCAGATTATAATGTGTTTATATTTATTTTAATAGGTATGTTATGTGCATTTTTTACATCTAATCCAGCATTTGTTGCTCATTTATTTGCAGTAGTGTTAACAGTTAAATTTACTTTTGATGCTGCTTCTGCAGGTTTTGTTATTAATACTTTATTTGGATATATGCAATTTATAGTTCCGTCAGGATTATTATTGTTATTCGGATTAGAGTATTGTAATATTAAATATTTTGAATGGCTTAAATATGCTTGGAAATTATTTATAGGATTATTTATAGTAGTTGTACTAATTTTAATCTTTATGTAATAGATACTACAAAAGTATCTATTTTTTTTGATTAAAATTATTAATTATCTAACATAATATTATATAGGTGATGATTATGTTAGATAAATTTAATGATGAAGTTATATTTTTATTAGAATGTGCTGAAGAAGAAATGATTAGTATGAAGCATCCTTATGTAGGTAGTGAGCATTTATTGTTGAGTTTACTTAACAATGATGAATTAGTAAAATCAACATTTAAAAAAGTTGGTATTACTTATACTAAATTTAAAAATGCTTTAATTAAGCTTGTTGGTAAATCTTCTATTGAATCTGAATATGTTTTATATACACCTCTTCTTAGAAAGATTTTAAATGATTGTATTAAAAGTAATAAGGATAATATTAATGGAATTTCATTATTAGAACAAATTATTAAACAAAGAGATGGAATTGCTATTAGTGTATTAAAAGTTATGAAAGTTGATATTAATATGTTACAAGATGTATTATTAAATTATAATTGTGACACTATTTCTAAAACTGGGTATTTAATGAATAGTATTGTTAATAATGATAAAGTTATTAACAGAGATGTAGAAATTGACGAAATTGTTAATATTTTATTAAAGAGAGATAAATGTAATCCTATTTTAGTTGGTAATGCTGGAGTAGGTAAAAGTGTTTTAGTTGAGGAGTTAGTTAGAAGGATAAATTTTGGAAAAGTTCCTAAGAAGTTACTTAATACAAATGTCTTTGCAGTTAATTTGGCTAATTTAGTTAGTGGAACTAAATACAGAGGTGATTTTGAAAAAAGATTTAAAGATATTATTGAAGAAGTTATAAAATCTAAAGCTATTTTATTTATAGACGAAATACATGGGTTAGGTAGTTGTGGTAATTCTGAGGGTTCTATATCTGCTGCTGAAATACTTAAGCCATATCTTACTAAACGGTCTTTAAGAGTTATTGGAGCTACTACTGAAAGGGAATATAATGCGTATATAGTTAAGGATAAGGCTTTATCAAGAAGATTTGATTTAGTTAAGGTTAATGAACCTGATGATGATTCTACTTATCAAATTTTAAAAAATATAAAAAGGGATTATGAATTATTTCATGAAGTGTTAATAGATAACAAGGTACTTGAAAGTATTATATCTATTAGTGGTAAATATATGAAGAATCGTTATAATCCTGATAGAAGTATAGAATTATTAGATCTAGTTTGTTCTAGGTTGAGAATGAAAAAAATTGATGGTGGAGTTGATAATTATAAAGTAGAATTAAATGACATATATAATGTGATAAATGATAAATTTTCTATAAATGTGAATAGAGATATTAATGCTATTTCCAAATCTTTTTCTAGTATTGTTGGTCAAGATGTTGTTAAAAGTAAATTGTTGAAATTACTTGAATATAAATTTAAAAATGATGGTGAAGTTATGAGCGCTTTATTGATTGGTAATACTGGTGTAGGTAAAAGTGAAATTGTTAAAATTGTTGCATCTTCTTTAGGAAATAATTCTTTGATTAAACTTGATATGAGTGAATATTATTTAGATAGTAGTATTTCTAAGTTAATTGGAACTACTTCTGGATATGTAGGATATAATGATACTTATGAATTTGAGAAAGTTAAACTTAATCCTTTTAGTGTTATATTAGTTGATGAAGTAGAGAAAGCTTCTCCTAAAGTAATGAATCTCTTTTTGAGTATATTAGATGAAGGTTATATTAAAGATGGTTGTGGTGATCTAATAGATTTTAGAAATACTATTATATTCTTTACTAGTAATTTAGCTTCTAAGAAGGGTATAGGTTTTACTAATTCTAGGGTTAGTAATTTAGAAGAATTTTTTACACCTGAGTTAATAGGGAGATTTGATTCTATTATAGAGTTTGATGATATAAAAGAAGAAGATGTAATTAATTATGTTAAGAATTTAAATACTAATGTTAGTGTTGAAGAAGTATTGTCTTTATGCAATTATAAAAAATATGGTCTTAGAAATGTTAAGAAAGTTATTAAAAGTTTAGAATGTAGTGTTTACTAAATAAAGTAATTATTATATAATTTTTTTAGGTGATATTTATGAATAATGATATAAGTGATAAAAGAAATATTATTTCTATTTGTTTTTATGTTATAGGTTTTATATTTTTTGTTGCTGGATTTATATTTAGTATATACTTTATTGATGTGATTTCAAAAGATTATTATTATTTAATAATTATGTATTATTTTTCAATAATAGTATTTTCTTTATTATTTTTTGCTATTGCAGAAGTTATTCAGTTACTTCATGATATAAGAAAAAAGATATATGATAGGTTTTAAGGATGCTATTAATTAGTATCTTTTTTTCACTTATTTTTCATAATTGTGTGTTATTATCGTTTTATTGTTATTTTTTTATTGATTTGTTATAATATTTAATAGAAAGCGAGATGGTGGGACATGAGGATTTATAATAGTTTAACTAACAAGTTAGAGGAGTTTGTTCCTTTAGAGAGTGGAAAAGTATCGATGTATGTTTGTGGACCTACTGTTTATAATCATGCTCATATTGGTAATATGCGTCCTGTAATTGTATTTGATATGGTAGCAAGGTATTTTAGGTATTTAGATTACGATGTTAAATACGTTAGTAATTTTACTGATGTTAATCCTAAAATTATTAGCACTGCTTTAGAACTTGGAATTACTGAAAGAGAAGTTGCTGAAAAGTTTATTAATGCTTATTTAGAAATGAATAGAGCTTATAATTGTGATAGTGTTAATGAATGGATTAAAGTTATTGATTGTATGGATGATATCTATAATTTTATATTACGTTTGATTGAACTTGATAAAGCTTATGAAGTAGATGGGGATGTATACTTTAAAGTTAATGATGTTAATGACTATGGAATTTTATCTAATCAGAATAGTGATGAGTTAATTAGTGGTTCAAGAGTATCTGTTGATGAAAAAAAATTAAATCCTTTAGATTTTGCATTATGGCGTAAAACTGATAGTGGTGAGAGTTTTGAATCTCCATGGGGGAAAGGTATACCTGGGTGGCACACTGAGTGTGTTGTAATGATTAATAAAGTATTTGGTAAAAAAATTGATATTCATGCTGGTGGTATAGATTTAATATTTCCTCATCATGAAAATGAGGTTGCACAAAGTGTTGCTTTAAATAATAATCATTTAGCTAATTATTGGATGCATAATGGACATATTAATCTTAATAATGAAAAGATGAGTAAAAGTCTTGGAAATATTATTTTAGCCAAAGATTTTATTAAAGATCATGATGCTAATGATGTGAAAATTGCTATGTTTAAAACTCATTATAGATTGCCACTTAATTTTACTGATGAATTGTTTGATGAAGCTAAAAAGACTAATGACAAGATATTTAATGCTTTAAAACAAGCTAATGTTTATATACAAATTAATAATTTAACTAGTGGTAGTGTTAAAAGTGATTCGAGAATTGATGAGATTATGAATGAGGATTTTAATACTCCTAATCTTATTACTTTATTACTCGAAGTTTTAAAGGATTTAAATAATGCTTTAAGAGGTAATGGGAATGTAGTTGAGGCGTACGATGTTATTAATCTTATTATTAATATTTTAGGGATTAAATACGAATTAATTGAAATGTCTGATGCAGATATAATCGATTATAAAAACTGGAAAGAGTTTATTAAAAATAAAGATTTTGAGAATGGTGATGTTCTTAGAAATAAATTAATTGAGAAAGGAATTATTTAATGGATTATTTTACTACTAATATATTTTATTTTTTAGCTATTTTAATTATACCTTTAGCAGCTCAAGGAATGGTAATGGCTGCTTATGGAAAATATAAAAAAGTAAATAATAAAAATAAAATAACAGGTGCTGAAGTTGCTAGAAAAATTTTGGATCAACATGGATTAGAGAAAGTATATGTAGTTGAAACTACGGGAACTTTAAGTGATCATTATGATCCGTCTAGAAAAGTGGTTAGACTTAGTAAAGATATATTTAATGGTAGTAGTATAGCTTCTGTTGCTATAGCTGCTCATGAAGTTGGTCATGCTATACAAGATAAGGATTCGTATGGATTTTTAAGATTTAGATCTTTGTTAGTACCTATTGTTAATATAGCTAATGGAATATTACCTTTTTTATTAATTGGGTCATTTATATTAGGGATGTTAGAATTAATTGAATTAGCTATTGGTATTATGTTAATTACTTTGTTGTTTCAAATAATTACATTACCTGTTGAATTTAATGCTAGTAATAGAGCTAAAAAGTTAGTGATGGAACTAGGAATTGTTGATAAAAATGAATTAACTGGTGTTAATAAAGTATTGAATGCTGCAGCTTTAACTTATGTTGCGAGTATGTTGTCTACTATGTTAGAAATACTTAGACTTTTATCATATACAAATAGAGACTAAGAAGTTAGTTTCTTTTTTAAGGAGGAACATGAAAAAAGTTGTTATATTTGGTGGAGGTACTGGATTATCTCAACTTGCTAAAGGTTTAAAACAATTTCCAGTTGAAATTACTGCTGTTGTTAGTGTTGCTGATAATGGAGGAAGTACTGGAAAGTTACGTAAATATATGGACATGCCTGCTGTAGGAGATTTATCTAAAGTATTACTTGCTATGTCTAATATGGATGATGAAATTATGGAGTTAATGAATTTTAGGTTTTCTAAAGCTTCATTTTTGAAATCACATTCTGTTAAAAATTTATTGTTATCAGCATTAATGGAACTTAAGGGGTCTTTAACTGATTCTTTGCCTATATTTTGTAAGTTATTGGATATTGAAGGTAATATAATGCCTTTAACAGAGGATAATGTTGATTTGATTGGTATTGATAAAAATGGTAAAGAAATTTTTGGTGAAGAAAAAATTACTAAGTGTTCATCTAAAATCGTTGACTTAAAATATAATAAATCAGTAACTGTTAATCCTTTAGTATTTAAGGCAATTGATGATGCTGATTTAGTTATTTTTTCATCTGGAAGTATATTAACTAGTATAATGCCACATTTGGTGGTTAAAGAACTAAGTGAATATATTAGAAAAAGTAATGTTGCTAAATTATATGTTTGTAATTTATTTACTCAACCAGGAGAAACTGATGGTTTTACTGTTTGTGATCATATAAATTTATTGGAGAGATATTTGGGTGTTAATGAGTTAGATGCTGTTATTGTTAATAATAAAAGTGTTGATGATAATTTAGCTAAAAAGTATTTACAAAAAGAACAAAAAGAATTTGTAGTAGTAGATGATTTACATAAAAAAGATCTTGATGTAATATTAGATGATTTACTAGTAGTGGATGGTTTATATTATAGACATGATAGTTTGAAGACTGCTTATTTAATTTATTCCTATATGATGGATTTGGAAAAGAAATAGTTTAGTTTGTAAAGTTTTATACGGCTTTGTTGTCTAGTCCTATTGTACATGTTATAATATTTTATGAGGATGATAATATGAACAAAATTGTTAATGAAGTAAATGTAGTAGGTAAGAAGGTAATAGTTAGAGTTGATTTTAATGTTACCATTAAAAATGGTAAGGTAGTTGATTCTAAAAGAATAGATGATTCTTTAAAGACTATTAATTATTTAATTGCTCAAGGTAGTAAGATTATTTTGATGTCTCATTTAGGTAAAGTTAAAAATGAAGATGATAAAAGTAAGAATACTTTAAGACCTGTTTATGATTATCTTGTAGGTGTTTTAAATACTAATGTGTTTTTTTCGGAGTTTACTAGAGGTATTGAATTAGAGAATTTGATTAACAGTTTAACTCATGGAGATGTATTATTAATGGAGAACACTAGATTTGAAGATCTTAATTCTAAAGCAGAAAGTTCTTGTAATGAAGAGTTATCTACTTATTGGGCTTCTTTGGCAGATATTTTTGTTTTTGATGCTTTTGGTAGTGCTCATAGATCTCATGCTTCTACTAGTGGTCTTGCTAGAAAGATGAATTCTTGTTTAGGCTTTTTAGTTAATGATGAAATAAATAAAATTGATACTTATGTGATGAAGGCAACACATCCTTTTACTATTGTAATGGGTGGAGCTAAGGTTGATGATAAGTTATCTTTAATAAAGAGTTTAATTGATAAGTGTGATTATATGCTTGTTGCGGGTGGTATAGCTAATTCCTTTTTGAAAGTTCTGGATGTTAATGTTGGAGAGTCTCTTGTAACTAAAGATACATTTGTACTTGATGAGATTAAAGCTATTTTATTAAAGGATATAAATAAGATTATATTGCCAACTGATGTTATTGTTGGTAAGAAGTATGATCCTAATTATGTTAAGCAAAAGTCAATAGAAAGTATAGAATCTGATGATGTTATTCTTGATATTGGCTATAATACATTGAATAGTTTTAAGGATATACTTGTAAAGTCAACTCAAACTTTATTTATGAATGGAACAGTTGGATTATCTGAAGATGTAAAGTTTGCAAATGGTACTAAAGAAATATTGTCAACACTTGATAATTGTAATTATGTAAAGGTTGCTGGTGGTGGTGATGCTGTCTTAGCTATTAATAAGTTTGGGCACAAAGATTCCTTTACATTTTTATCTACTGGTGGTGGTGCTACTCTTAATTATATTGCTGATGGTAGTTTGGTTGTAATTGATGAAGTTAAAAGAGGTATAGAATGTTTGTAATAGCTAATCTTAAAAGTGTAATGAATCTTACTGAAATGAAATCTTATGTTGATAAGTTAGGTGGTTATCAACAATTAATTATTGCACCAAGTAGTAGTTATTTTCATTTATTTGAGAATTCTAATTGTTTAGTTGCTAGTCAAGATATTACTTGTTCTAACAGAGGAACTTATACTGGAGAAATAACTGGTGCTCAATTAAGAGACATGAAAATTTCATATGCATTAGTTGGACATGGTGAGAGAAGAAAACATTTTTTGGAAGACGAAGAAGTATTTATAAAAAAAATTGATAACGCTCTTAAAAATGATATTAAAGTTGTTTATTTTGTTGGTGAAGATAAAAAAATGACAGTGGATGATATTAAAGTAGTACTAGAGCAACAAATTGCTAAGGTATTTAATGATATTAATTATCAAGATATGAAAAATATTATTGTTGCTTATGAACCTTTTTGGGCTATTGGTAATGATAATCAATTGGATGTATCTTTGGTAGAAGATATTATTAGATTTATTAAAAATATTATTTTTAATTATTATGAAGAGAATATTAAAGTTATTTATGGTGGGGGTCTTACTATGAGTGATATTAATGTTTTAAAGGGTTTAGAAGTCTTAGATGGAGTTGCTATTAGTTCATTAGCATTAGATGTTAATAATCTTAATGAAATTATTAACATATTGAACTAGACACAATTTGACAATAGATGACAAAATATTTTCTAGTATTTTGTCATTTTTAATTTTATAATGAGTTTATGCTGTAAGAAATATTAGAATATGGAGAATAGAAAATGAATTCAAAGATCAATGTGTTATTAATTGATGATAATCAATTTTTAACTAGTGAAGTTGAGAAGTATTTTAGTAGTAATGCAGAAGTTAACTTAGTAAAAGTAGTAAATAATGGAGAAGATGGTTTATCTAATATAATTGAATATCAAGATCAGATTGATGTTGTAGTTATGGATATATTATTGCCTAAATTAGATGGATTATCTTTGTTAGATAAATTAAGTGAATTATCTATTAATAAGAAAATATTAATTACTAGTAGTTATTATAATGAAGATATCTTATCTAAAGTTAATAAATATAATATAGGTTATTATATGGCTAAACCATATAATAATGATATTTTAGTTAAAAGAATAATAGATGTTAATAATTCTAAGAAAATTGTTAGAAATAATAAAATAGATATGTTATCTATTAGTAAGTTATTACATAATTTAGGTGTACCTTCGCATATTAAAGGTTATCAATATATTAGAGAAAGTATTTACTTGATGTATAAGAATCCTGATTTAATAGGTGGTATTACTAAAGAGTTATATCCTGATATAGCATCTAAATTTGATACTACTGCATCTAGAGTAGAAAGAGCTATAAGACATGCTATTGAAGTATCTTGGAACCGTGGTGATTATGATTTGATGGAAGATTTATTTGGTCACAGTGTTGATTATGATAAAGCTAAACCTACTAATTCGGAATTTATTGCAACTTTAGCTGATAAATTAAGAATAGATGAAAAAGTTCATGTTGGAGTTTAAAAAACAATCATTATAACAATGATTGTTTTTGTTTTGTTCAATGTCGTTAGAGTTTACAATTATTTCTTATTTGTGATATTATTATTTCAGGAGTTTATATGAAAAAGATATTAACAATTATATTAGATGGATTTGGAATGCGTAATGAAGAATTTGGAAATGCTATTAAGAATGCTAATCCAGCTAATTTTATAAATTTATGGAATAATTATCCTCATTGTCTATTGGATGCTTCTGGGGAAGCAGTTGGTCTTAATAAAGGTCAATTTGGAAATAGTGAAGTTGGTCATTTAACTATTGGTGCTGGAAGATTAATTAAGCAGAATATGATGTTAGTTAAGGATCTAGTAAATGATTTAGAGTCTAATAGTGTATATAAGGAAATGGTTAGTTCTACTGATAAGGTTCATTTGATGTATTTAATAAGTGATGGAGGTGTCCATTCTTTAGAAGAGTATGCTCTTCGAGTATTAGCTTATTTGAATAAATCTGGAGTTAAGGAAGTTTATTTTCATTTAATAACAGATGGTAGAGATACTAAACCAGATAGTTGTAGAAAATATATAGATAAATTACAATCAATAATTGATAGATTTAATTATGGAAGTATTGCAACTATTAGTGGTAGATATTATGCTATGGATAGGGATAATAATTTAGATAGAACTATGACTTATTTTGATTTAGTGACTAAAGGTATAGGAAGAGCAGTAATTGATTATAATCAAGCTATTGATACTTGTTATGCTAAAGGTGTTACTGATGAGTTTTTAATTCCTATGTTATTAAATAACAAAGGAATTATTAAGTCAGGAGATACTGTATTTTGGTTAAATTTTAGAGCTGATAGAGCTAAGCAGATTACTAAATTTTTAACGTCTAGCGATATTTCTGTGTATTCTTTTTTAGAGATTGATGAAGATAGCTTAGTTAAGCCTTTAATCAAAGATGATGGGGTGATTAATTCTTTAGGAGTGTATTTATCTAATTTAGGTTTATCACAAGCTAGAATAGCTGAAACGGAAAAATATGCACATGTGACTTATTTCTTTGATGGTGGTAAGGATTTAGAACTAGATAAGTGTGATAGATTTTTAATTCCTTCTCCTAAAGTAGCTACATATGATTTACAACCTGAGATGAGTGCATATTCTGTAACTCAAAAAGTTATTGATTCTATGGAAGATGATTATGATTTTATTTTAGTTAATTATGCTAATCCTGATATGGTTGGTCATACTGGTGATTTAGAAGCAACTATTAAAGCTATTAAAGTAGTTGATAATTGTTTAGGAAAGCTTCTTAGTGTTGCTGAGGATAACTTTTATACTGTTGTATTGTTAGCTGATCATGGTAATGCTGATGTAATGATTGATAAAGATGGTAACAAAGTTACTACGCACACTACTAATTTAGTTCCGTTTGTAATTAATGATAAAAAAGTTAGATTAAATAATGGTGATTTAACTCAAGTTGCACCAACTATTTTAAAATATATGAATATTTCTGTTCCGAAAGAAATGAGAGGAACTAAAGATTTATTTAAGGAAAGTGAAAAAGAGTTAAATGAATAGTTTAGTTTTATTAGAGAAATTAAGGATTAAGGTTTTAATATATTCAGTTATATTTATTATTTTACTTATTCTTTTAGCTATATCGTTGCTAATTTTTAGTAATGCTCTTTTCTCTTTAATGTTTCTTGTATTATTTCTGTTCGTAAAAAAAATGAAGGGTAAGGTTCTTACAAAATATAAAAATAATTATAAAGAAGTGTTTGTTAACGATATTTTAAATAAAGTTATATTAAATTTAGAATATAAACCAAAAAATGGATTGACAAAGGAATTTGTTAAGAATACTCATTTAATTGATACTGGGGATGTATTTATATCTAATGATTATTTTAGAGGTTCTTATAAAAATGTTGATTTAACATTTTCTAATATTAATATTCAGGAAAAAAGTAGTATTGGTGTAAAAACAAGTTTTTTAACTACTTTTAGGGGAAATTGGATGATATTTTCTTTTAATAAAAAATTTAAATCTAATGTTCGAATAATAGAAAATGGTTTTTTTGGAGTTGCAGGTAATGGATTGTTATTAGAATATGGTTATAAAAATATTAAAATGGAAGATGTCGAGTTTAATAAAAAGTTTCAAACGCAAGCGATTGATGGCTTTGATGCTTTTTATATTATGACTCCACATATGATGCATAGAATTAAAAGGTTAACAGCTAAAAGCAAAGGTAAGATGATTTTTGGTTTTATTAATAATGATTTACATATTGTTAATGCATCTGGAAAAAATATTTTTGAGCCATCAATATATATAAAAAACAATGAAAAAGAAATTATAAAACTTATAAATTCTCAAATATCGCTTGTTACTCAATTTGTTGAAGAATTAAAGCTTGATGATGATTTGTTTAAATAGAAATTTCTTGTATTGTGATGATTATTAAAAAAGGAAGTGAAGTTAATGAGTAGAATTGAAGAACTGGAAAAATTAAGAAAAAAAGCTATTATGTCTCAATTATTTATACTAATTTTGATAATTTCTGCTTTTTTATTTATTTTTTTCTTGAGTAGTAACATAATATTTTTTATTTTAGCATTTGTATTGATATTTACTTATTCTTTTTATGCTAATAAGACTATTGTATCTTATAAAAATAAGTTCAAAGAGCATTTTGTTGAATCTGCTTTATCTAGAGTAATTAATAATTTAGAATATAATCATGAGTTTGGATTTAGTAAAGAAAATATTAAAGACACAGGATTACTTAGTACTGGTGATATTTTCAGTTCTAATGATTACGTTAAAGGAACTTATAAGAATGTGACTTTAGAGTTTGCAGATATACATGTTCAAGAACAAAGAGGTTCTGGAAAAAATAAGCACTATGTTACTACTTTTTTAGGAAGTTATATGGTATTTGAATTTAATAAGAAATTCAAATCTAATGTTAGGTTATGGGAGAAAGGTTTTTATGCTGTTGATACTAATGGTTTATTTAGAGAAAATAAGTATAAAAATGTAGAAATGGAAGATATTGATTTTAATAATAATTTTACTACTCAAGCTCATAACCAATTAGATGCGTTTTTAATATTAACACCGCATATGATGGAAAAGTTAAAAAAGTTAACTTATGATACTCGTGGAGAAATGTTATTTGGTTTTATAGATAATAAGTTATATATTGCTAATAATACTAGTAATGATAGTTTTGAACCAAGTGTTTGGAAGAAGATTGATGAAGAGAAAGTTGTTGAAGTTATTAATTCTCAAATAAGTGAGATTACTAAGTTTGTTGAAGATTTAAACTTAGATAATGCTTTGTTTAGGTAGGTTATTATGATATTAGAAGATTTAGAAAATTTAAGAATTCAAACTAAGAAATATTTAATTTTAAATATTGTGTTTATATTTTTATTTATTTTAGCTATAGTTGTAGTTAAATGGTATAGTTTAATATTATTTCCTTTAGTTGCTTATTTTGCTTATAAAAGTACTAAGTTTGGAAATGAGTTTAAAGATTCTTATAAAAATAATTTTGTGGAAGTGGCTTTAAGTTCTGTTGTTGATAATTTGAAGTATGAAGCTAATAATGGATTTTCTAAAGATTTAGTTGATTCGATAGGAATGTTGTCTACGGGAGATTCTTATAGTGCTAATGATTATTTTAAAGGGTCTTATAAAGGTGTTAATTTAGAGTATAGTGATTTATTAATTGAAGAAGCTGATATTGATGAAGATGGGAATACAACTTATGATACTATATTTAAAGGTAGTTTAATGATATTTGATTTTCATAAGAATTTTAAGTCTGATGTATTTATTAGAAGTAAGAGAATTGTTCCTGTTAGGAATAAATACAAAAAAATAAAAATGGAAGATATGGAATTTAATAAATTATTTGAAGTAAGTTCTTTGAATGAGTTAGATGCTTTTTATATTTTGACTCCTCATTTGATGGATAAAATTAAAAATATAGTTAAGGAGAATAAGTCTGATATGATGTTTGGATTTGATAATAATAAATTATATATAGCTAACTACAATAATAAGAATGGTTTTGAACCTGATTTGTCAAAGAAATTAACTTTGGAAAACATTAATTCTTCTATTAATGATGATATTGTTAAAATAACTCAATTTGTTGATGAGTTAAATTTAGATAAAAACTTATTTAAGTAGTTTACATAGTGTTATAATTTTTATTGTTAGATTATTATTTAAATGATATTATTATATTAGAAGGAGAAAATTATGGAGTTAATTATTATTGGAGCTGTAGTTTTAATTGTTATTTTATGGATTGTTTCTGTTTATAATAAGTTAAATACTGCACTTGTAAAGATTGATGAGGCTGACTCTGGAATAGATGTTGCTTTAACAAAAAGATTTGATGTTTTAACTAAAATGGTAGATACTGTTAAAGGTTATACTAAGTATGAGGATAAAACTTTAAAGGATGTAGTAAAGCTTAGAAATGGTATGTCTATTGGTGAGAAAATCGCTCAAAATAATGCTATGACTGATGAGTTTGCTAAGATTCAAGTTTTAGTAGAAAATTATCCTGATTTAAAAGCTAGTCAAAATTATGTTCAATTGCAAGCTTCTATAGTTGATGTTGAAGAACATTTGCAAGCAGCTAGAAGATTATATAATTCTAATGTTTCCATTTTTAATCAATTATTAGTTACTATTCCATCAAATATTATCGCTGGATTTATGAAGTTATCTAAAAGAGATTTTTTTGAGGCTGAAGAAGTTAAAAAAGAAGATGTTAAAATTAGTTTATAATTATTTTGAAAATTAGTAAGTATACGTACTTACTTTTTTTATTGAATTTTTTTTTGTTATGTTGTATTCTTATCATAGGAGTATGGATATGAAGAAAAGTTATATAGTTATATTAAGTGTGTTAGGTTTATTTATATTTGTAACAGGAATTACATATGCATTTTTTCTTGTAAGAGACAATAGTTCTTCAGTTGAGAATAGTGTCACTACTGCAGTAATTGGATCTGTTGGTTTTGAAGGCGGACCTTCTGTGCAGGTGCCTGTTGGTGGAATATATCCTGGATGGATTGGAGTTCAAGAATTTACTGTTAAAGTACCTGATGGTATGAGTGAGGGTTTAGGTGCGTATGAAATTGTTATGGATACAATAGTAGATGCAGCTTACAGTGATTGGGTAAGTATTGAAGTTTATAAAACTACAGATATGGGTAAAACGATTACTAAAGTAGAAGGAATGTTAGATTCTAGTGCTGATAATTCTAATGAAGTATTTGTAACTGATTCTTTGTCTGTAAATGGTTTTGCTATTCCTGAGGATTCGATTAAATCTCAAGTTATTAATTCTACAAGTGGAACTATAAGTTTAGACAAACAGAATTTTGATGTAAGTGAAATGGTTGAAACTAAGTATTATGTTGTTTTTAGATTTTTAAATTTAGATGTTAATCAAAACGGGGCACAAGGAGCTAATTTTAATACTGTTATTAAATTTAATCCTATAGGTAGATTTGATACTTCTAGTAATGAATATGCAGATGCTAGTGGTGCTAATGTTCCGGAATTGAAATCTAAGATGGTACCTGTTAATATTACGGATGAAGGTAGTGTTAGTGTAGCTGATACTACTAAAGAGTGGTATGACTATTTAAATAAGGAGTGGGCTAATGCGGTAATAGTTGATTCTTCTTTTACTACTTTAGATCCTGGGACTACAATACCAATGGAATCTATAGAGCAGATGTATGTGTGGGTGCCTAGATATATGTATGATCCTGATTCTATAGAATCAGCTGCAAATGCAATTGATGTGATTTTTGTAAGTAAATATGCCACTGCGCATCCAGCGTTTACGTTTGGAAATGATGAATTAACTGGAATATGGGTTGGAAAGTTTGAACAAGGTGAGGATAATACTATTAAACCTAATCAGAATTCTTTTAATAACGTTAATTTAGCTACTTTATATGATAATATTAATGATGCAATGACCAATTATTCTTTAGATTCAAATGTTGATGTGCATATGATTAAAAATACTGAATGGGGTGCTGTAGCATATTTATCTCAGTCGAAGTATGGTGTGTGTAATAGTGATGGGACGTGTACTGAAAAGATAGAAAATAATCATTATTTTAATGAAAGTACAGGTGATATAGTTACTGGGTGTGGGGGTGCTGATACTGGTGTTATTAATAATGTTAGTGGAGTTGCTATATGTCCTGAGGCATACCGATGGAATACATCTAATGGAGTAGGTGCTAGTACAACAAAAAATGTTACAGGTATTTACGATCTTGCTGGAGGAAGAATTGAATATGTAATGGGAAATATGCAAACTTCTACTGGAAATATTTCTTTGTCTTCTTCTGGCCTTCTTGCTGCGCCTGATAGTAAGTATTATGATAGTTATATATATGGGGCAGCTTCTACTGAATATTTTAGAGGACTTCCTGGAGATGCTACTGCAGAGTTATATCTAACTGGATACGATGAAAAATGGAATAGTGATGGTGCTTTCTTTGTATCATTAAATTCTGAATGGGTTTTAAGAGGTGGATTGGCTAATTTTGATGCAGGATCTGGAGTTTGGCATTTAAATAGAAATAGTGGTGTTGGGAATATCTTGACTACTTCTAGATCGGTGATTGCTTTTATAAATTAATAAATAGAAAGATATATGAAATTATTTTGATACTCTGTATCAGTGATAATGTTATATATCTTTTTTATGGTATTCAAAATTTTTATCTTTATTGTTAGTTATTTATTTTTTTGAATTTGTGCTTGCAAAATAGGGATTCTTTTGTTATAATTAAATGCGTATGACTGCATAGATGTGTGAGGTTGTTGATACACTAGGAGATGTTGTTAGATATTTTTTGGAGTTTCAAGGTATTTACGCGGAGCAAGTCTATACTAGATATAGGCGAAAGGAGGACATTGGAATATGTCAAAAGTTAGAATTAAATTGAAAGCATATGATCACAGAGTTGTTGATTTAGCTGCTGGAAAAATAATCGAAACGGTTAAAAGAACTGGGGGAGAAGTATCTGGTCCTGTACCACTTCCAACTGAAATTGAAAAATTTACAGTTTTAAGAGCGGTACATAAGTATAAAGACTCAAGAGAACAATTTGAGAGTCGTACTCATAAAAGACTAATTGATATTAAAAATCCTAGTAAGGAAACTATTGAAGCTCTAGCACACTTAGATTTACCAAGTGGTGTAGACATCAATATTAAATAATTGGAGGTATAGAAATGAAAGGAATCTTAGGGCGCAAAGTTGGAATGACTCAAGTATTTACTGTTGAAGGTAAATTAATCCCTGTTACAGTAGTAAGTGTAGAACCAAATGTTGTTACACAAGTTAAAACTGTTGAAACAGATGGATATAGTGCAGTTCAATTAGGTGCAGTAGACAAAAAAGAAAAAAATGCTAGTAAAGCAAGTGTTGGTCATTCTAAAAAAGCTAACACAAATCCTAAGCGCTTCTTAAAAGAAATCAGAGATTTCGAAGGAAGTTATACGCTTGGTGATGTAATCAGCGCGGATATCTTCGCTGTAGGTGACGTTGTTGACGTAACAGGAATCAATAAAGGTAAAGGATTCGAAGGTGTTATTAAACGTCATAATCAATCTCGTGGACCAATGACTCATGGTTCGAGATATCATCGTGGACCTGGTTCAATGGGAACTATGAGACCGATGAGAGTTATGAAAGGTAAAAATTTACCTGGACATATGGGTACTGAAACTACAACAATCCAAAACTTAGAAATTATAGAAGTTAATGTTGCTGAAGGATATATTCTTGTTAGCGGAAACATACCTGGACCTAAAAAAGGTTTAGTACTTGTTAAAGCTGGTGTTAAGAATAGCCGTAAAGCTTCACCTAAAGAATTAGTAAGTTACGAAACTGTTGTTGATGAAGTAGTAGAAGAAGTAACTGAAGACGTTGCTGTTGAAGCTGTAGCTGAAGAAGCTAAAGTGGAAAGTAATTAATTCTTTAAGGAGGAAATGAAATATGGCAAAGATTAAAGTATTAAATATTAAAGGTGAAAATCTTAAAGATATTAATTTAAATAAAGAAATTTGGAATGTTGAAGTAAATGATGTTGTTTTGAAGAAAGCTATTGATTTACAATTAGCTGCTACAAGACAAGGAACACACAAGACTAAGACTCGTGCTGAAGTTTCTGGTGGTGGAAGAAAACCATGGAAACAAAAAGGAACTGGTCGTGCACGTCAAGGATCTATTAGATCTATTCAATGGCGTGGAGGTGGAGTTGCGT
This sequence comes from uncultured Muribaculaceae bacterium, assembly GCA_964370475.1. Classification (GTDB taxonomy): domain Bacteria; phylum Bacillota_I; class Bacilli_A; order RF39; family UBA660; genus CAYJCL01. Next base: position 49,775 of record CAYJJI010000007.1, read on the forward strand.
TTGGAACTACACCAAGAGATTATGGATTCAAAATGAACAAGAAAGAAAGAGTGTTAGCTCTTAAGAGTGCATTAACTTATAAGTTTAATGACAAAGAGTTAGTTGTTCTTGATAGTTTAATGTTGGATACATTAAAAACTAAAGATTTAAAAAGCGTAATGAATACTTTGAATTTAAATGGAAAAGTATTATTCGTAACTAAAGAAGATAACGAAAATTTATACATGGCTGCAAGAAACTTAGGTTATGCTTATTGTATCTTAGCTAATGAAATAAATTGTTATGATTTAGTAAATGCAGATGTTCTAGTTTGTGATGAACAAGCTATTAATCAAATCGAGGAGGTGCTTAAATAATGAAAAGTTATGCTGATATTATTATTGCACCAGTAATTACTGAGAAATCTGCTTATGCTGCTGATAAAGGTGTTTACACTTTTAAAGTTGCAAAGAGTGCAAATAAAATAGAAATAAGAAAAGCTATCGAAGCTGCTTTTGGAGTTAAAGTTGTTAAATTAAACACTTTAAATACTAAAGCTAAAGATAAAAGAGTTGGTAAATATACTGGTAAGACTAAAACTTACAAAAAAGCTATTATCACTTTAAAAGATGGCGACAAAATAGAATTATAGGAGAATGTTTATGGCAATTAAGAAATATAAACCAACGACTAATGGTCGTCGTGGAATGTCAACATTAGCAAATAATGAGATAACTTCAACTACTCCTGAGAAGTCACTACTTAAATCAATTTCTAAAAGTGGTGGAAGAAATAATCAAGGTCGTATGACTGTAAGACATATCGGTGGAGGAGCAAAGAAAAAGTATCGTATGATCGATTTCAAAAGAAATAAAGATAACGTTACTGGACGTGTTGCTACTATCGAATATGATCCAAACCGTAATGCAAATATCGCATTAATTAATTACCGTGATGGAGAAAAAAGATATATTATCGCTCCTAAAGGGTTAACGGTTGGAACTATTATTGAGAGTGGAGCTAATGTAGATATTAAAGTAGGTAATGCGTTACCTTTAATGAATATTCCAGTTGGTACAGTAATTCATTGTATCGAATTAAAACCTGGAAAAGGAGCTGAAATCGCTCGTTCTGCAGGAGCAAGTGCTCAAATACTTGGTAGAGAAGACAAATATGTAATGGTTAGATTACAAAGTGGTGAAACAAGAAAAATTCTTGGAACTTGTATGGCAACAGTTGGTGTAGTTGGAAACGAAGATTACGAATTAGTAAATCTTGGTAAAGCTGGACGTAAACGTCATATGGGTATTAGACCTACTAACCGTGGTTCTGTTATGAACCCTAATGATCATCCACATGGTGGTGGTGAAGGTCGTGCACCTATCGGTCGTAAAGGGCCTGTTACTCCTTGGGGTAAACCAGCTCTTGGACTTAAAACTCGTAAAAATAAGAAGGCATCTGACAAGTTAATTGTTAGCCGTAAGAAAAAGTAGGAGGGAAAATTAAATGGCAAGAAGTTTGAAAAAAGGACCTTATGTATTCGCAAGATTACTTAAAAGAGTTCAAGAATTAAATAAAAATGGTAAAAAAGAAGTTGTAAAAACTTGGTCTCGTCGTTCAACAATTTATCCTGACTTTATCGGACATACATTTGCAGTTCATAATGGGAAAGAATTTATTCCTGTTTATGTTACTGAAGATATGGTAGGACATAAACTTGGTGAATTTGCGCAAACACGTAAGTTCGGCGGACATGCTGGGCAAAAGTAGGAAGGGAGAATAAGTAGATGGAAACATTCGCAATACATAAAGGAGCTATGATTGCTCCACGTAAAGCCAGAATGACTCTTGACTTGATTAGAGGTAAAGATGTTAGAACTGCTAAACAAATTTTAGCAACTACAAATACTAAAAGTAGTCGCTTAATTGATAAAGTTTTAAAATCTGCTATCGCTAATGCTGTTAATAATAATGGTGCTAATGAATCAGAACTTGTTATCTCTGAGTGCTTCATTAATCCAGGAACAGTTTTAAAAAGAGTTAAAATTGGTAGTCGTTCTAATGTAGATCGTAGAGATAAGAGAACGAGTCATATTGTTGTTAAAGTTAGCGACAATAAAGTAGAGGAGGCAAAATAGATGGGACAAAAAGTACATCCAATTAGTTTAAGAATTGGAGTTAATAAAGATTGGGAATCTAAATGGTTCGCATCAAGATCTGAATTTAGTAAATATTTACATAAAGATATTAAAATTCGTGAATATTTATACGATTTATTGAAAGATGCAGCCATTGCCTCTATAGTTATTGAAAGAAATAACAAGAAAACAGAAGTTAAAATATTATCTGCTAAACCAGGAATTATTATTGGTAAAGGCGGAGAAGATATTGATAAATTAAGAAAAGCTATTAAGAAATTAGTAGATGAAGAAGTTTACATTTCAATCGTTGAAGTGAAAAATCCTGATCTAAATGCTAAGCTTGTTGCAGAAAATATTGCTATGCAAATTGCTGCACGTGCTCCATTTAGAACAGCTCAAAAAAGAGCTATTAAGAATACTTTAAAAGCTGGAGCAAAAGGAATTAAAACTGCTGTAAGTGGTCGTTTAGGAGGAGCTGAAATGGCTCGTACTGAAGGTTATACTCAAGGTACTGTACCTCTACATACAATCCGTGCAGATATTGATTATGCTCATGCTGAAGCTGATACTATCTATGGTAAGATCGGTGTTAAAGTTTGGATTTATAAAGGAGAAATTCTTCCTACTAGAAAAGCAGTGAAGGGAGAAACTAAAAATGTTAATTCCAAAGAGAACTAAATATCGTAAACCTCATCGTGTTTCTTACGATGGGAAAGCAAAAGGTAATTTAGTATGTCATTTCGGTGAATATGGATTACAAGCAAAAGAAGGAGCATGGATTACTGCTCGTCAAATAGAAGCTGCTCGTATTGCTATGACACGTTATATGAAACGTGGTGGGAAAGTTTATATTAATATATTCCCTCATTTAGCTTTAACGAAGAAACCTCTTGAAACTCGTCAAGGTAAAGGTAAAGGTTCTGTTGAATCTTGGGTTGCAGTTGTTAAAACTGGAAAAATTATGTTTGAAATTGGTGGTGTAAGCGAAGAAATCGCTCGTGAAGCGTTAAGACTTGCTGCTCATAAATTACCAATCAAAACTAAATTTGTTATAAAAGAACAAAAAGGTGGTGAAATTAATGAAGGTTAATGAATTAAGAAAACTTAAAGAAGCTGAATTAACTAAAAAGATTGATGAATCTAAAATTGAATTATTTGATTTAAGAATGAAACAATCTACTGGTAATCTAGAAAAACCTTCTAAGATTTCAGAATTAAGAAAAGATATCGCGAGAATGAAAACTATTCTTCGTGAGAGAGAATTAAACCAAGGAGGGGAAAAATAATGGCAGAAACTAAAAAACAAGAACTAGTTGGAAAAGTTGTTAGTGCAAAAAATGATAAGACTATTACTATTTTAGTAGAAACATATAAAAAGCACCCACTTTATGGTAAGAGAGTTAAATCTTCTAAAAAATATAGTGCACACGATGAATTAAATAAAGCTAAAGAAGGGGATACAGTTAAAGTAGTTGCTACTAGACCATTATCTAAAACAAAAAGATATGAATTAGTAGAAGTACTTGTTGAAGCTGTAGTTCTATAAGGAGGTACTGATTTATGATAATGCAAGAAAGTAGATTAAAAGTTGCTGATAATTCTGGACCTCGTGAGTTATTAGTTATTCGTGTATTAGGTGGTTCAACAGTTAAAAGTGGAAACATTGGAGACATTGTTGTTGCTACTGTTAAAAAAGCTATACCTAATAGTAATATTAAAAAAGGTAAAGTTGTAAAAGCTGTTATAGTAAGAACTGTTCAAGGTGCTCGTAGAGCTGATGGTTCTTACATTAAATTCGATGATAACGCAGCAGTAATTATAAAGGATGACAAGTCACCGGTTGGTACAAGAGTATTCGGACCAGTGGCGCGTGAGTTACGTGAAAAAGATTATATGAAAATTGTTTCACTAGCTAACGAAGTTTTATAGGAGGATCTATGAAAGTAAAAGTTGGAGATAAAGTTAGAGTTCTTACTGGAAAAGACAGAGGTCATGAAGGTAAAGTTTTAACTACTTATAAGAAAAAAGACCGTGTTATCGTTGAAGGTGTTAATATTGTTAAGAAACATATTAAACCAGGTAGAACTAATGAAACTGGTTCTATTCAAAGCGTTGAAGCATCAATTCATGTTTCAAACGTTAAAGTAATCGATGCTACTAAAAAGGAAACTAAAAAAGTAGTAAAGAAAGCTGAAGTAAAAGAAGTTGCTAAAAAAGAAGCTAAACCTAAAGCTACTAAAGCAACAGAAAAGAAAGCTAAGTAGGTGAGTTATGAGTAATTTTAAAGATTTATATAATAAAGAAATTACTGCATCATTAATGACTAAGTTCAATTATGCATCTGTTATGCAATTACCAAAGTTAGATAAAATAGTTATCAACATGGGAGTTGGAGAAGGTGCTACTGATTCTAAGTTTATAGATGCTGCAGTAAAAGATTTAGAACTTATTTCTGGTCAAAAACCAGTTGTTACGAAAGCTCGTAATTCAATCGCTGGTTTTAAATTAAGAGAAGGTCAAAGTATTGGTGCTAAAGTAACTCTTCGTGGAGAAAAAATGTATGACTTCATGGAAAAGTTAATTAAAATTTCATTACCTCGTGTAAGAGATTTTAGAGGAGTATCAAGAACTGCTTTTGATGGAAAAGGAAATTATACTTTAGGAATTAAAGAACAATTAATTTTCCCTGAAATTGAATTTGATAATGTTGTTAAAGTTAGAGGTATGGATATTGTATTTGTTACAACTGCTAACACTAACGAAGAAGCATTAGAATTATTAAGTGCATTTGGAATGCCTTTTAGAAAGTAGAAAGAGAGGAACGTTATGGCAAAAACTAGTTTAAAAGTTAAACAACAAAGAAAAGCAAAGTTTAAAGTAAGAGAATATACTCGTTGTGAAAGATGCGGACGTCCTCACGGAGTACTTCGCAAATTCAAATTATGTCGTATTTGCTTTAGAGAATTAGCATCTAAAGGTGAAATACCTGGCGTAAAGAAATCAAGTTGGTAGAAAGGAGGAATTGAAATTATGGTTGGAGATAGAATAGCAGATATGCTAACAAGAATTCGTAATGCGAATCAAATGAAATATGAAACAGTAGAGGTTTTAGGATCTAAAATGACTTTAGGAATTGCTGAAATTCTTAAATCTGAAGGTTTTATTGCTGAATTTGAATATCAAAAGAATGCTACTGGAGATAAAATGTTATTAACATTGAAATACGCTGACAAGAAAGAAAGAGTTATTAAAGGTCTTAAAAGAATTAGTAAGTCTGGACTTCGTGTTTATGCTAAACATGATGAAATTCCTCACGTTTTAAACGGACTTGGGATTGCAATCATTTCAACTTCACAAGGATTAATGACTGATAAAGCTGCTAGAGCAGCTAAACTAGGAGGAGAAGTACTTGCCTTTGTATGGTAAGGAAAATTTAATATGAGTAGAATAGGAAAAAGAGAATTAGTAATTCCTACTGGGGTTACAGTTACTATAGATAAACCTAATGTTACTGTTAAAGGTCCAAAAGGTGAATTAAAATTAGTTGTTAGAGATTTAATTGAAGTTAAAGAAGTTGAAGGAAAGATAATTACTACTAGAATTAATGAAACAAAAGAAGCTAAACAATTACATGGTACTACAAATGCATTAATCAATAATATGATCATCGGTGTTACTGAAGGTTATACTAAAGGATTAGAAGCAGTTGGGGTTGGATATCGTTTTGCAGTAGCTGGTCAAAAGATTACGCTAAATGCTGGATATTCTCATCAAGTATTTGTTATGGTTCCTGATGATATCAAAGTTGAGCTTATTAGTAACACTGAGATTTCATTATCTGGTATTGATAAACAAAAAGTTACTGAACTTGCGGCAAATATTCGTAAAGTAAGAGAACCTGAACCTTATAAAGGTAAAGGTATTCGTTATAAAGGTGAATATGTACGTCGTAAAGAAGGTAAGAAAGCAGCATAAGGGTAAGGAGTGAGATTATGATAAAAAGAGAAGCGAAAAATATAAGTCGTAAAAGAAGACATGTTCGTGTACGTAACAAAGTTAATGGTACAGCTGAATGTCCTAGATTAAATGTATTCAGATCAAATAGTCAAATTTTTGCACAAATTATCGATGATGTTAAAGGTGTTACTTTAGTTAGTTCTTCATCAGTTGAACTTAAGGTTAAAAATGGTGGAAGTGCTGAAGGTGCTGCTTTAGTTGGTAAAGACATTGCTGAAAAAGCAAAAAAAGCAAAAATTGTAAAAGTAGTTTTTGATAGAGGTGGATACCTTTATCATGGACGTGTTAAAGCGCTTGCAGAATCTGCAAGAGAAGCTGGACTAGAGTTTTAGGAGGTAAGTATGGCAAACGTTGAAAATAATGGTAAAAGAGAATTTAACAAAAATGGTAAAAGAGAATTTAACAGAGATGCTAAAAAGAATTTACTAGAAGAAAAAGTTGTTTCAATTGGTCGTGTTACAAAAGTTACTAAAGGTGGGAGACATTTTCGTTTCTCAGCAACAGTAGTTGTTGGTAACCGTAAAGGTTTAGTTGGTATCGGTACTGGTAAAGCTAACGAAGTACCAGAAGCAATTAAAAAAGGAATTCAAGCTGCAAACAAAAATGTAGTTAAAGTTTCATTAATCGATAATCGTACTGTTCCTCATGATGCTCAAGCTAAGGTTGGACGTAGTGTAGTTTTAATTAAACCTGCTACTGAAGGTCGTGGAGTTATTGCTGGTGGAGCTGCAAGAAGTGTTTTAGAATTAGCTGGTGTTAAAGATATCGTTGCGAAATCTTTAGGATCAAATACTAAAATAAATGTTGCTAAAGCTACTTTAGAAGCTTTGAAAGAGCAAAGAACACCTGCAAAAATTGCTGCTTTACGTGGTAAGAAAGTTGAGGAGTTATAATATGAAATTAGAAAACTTAACTAAATTGCCTGAGGCAAAAGTTAGAAAAAGAGTTGGTCGTGGTACTGGATCTGGTATGGGTAAAACTTCAACTCGTGGAGAAAAAGGTCAAAAAGCTCGTAGTGGAGCAAGTATCTCTCCATGGTTTGAAGGGGGACAAACTCCTATTTATAGAAGATTACCAAAAAGGGGATTTAATAACGCTAGATATACTACTAGATATTCAACAATAAATTTAAGTGATTTGAATAAATTCTTCAATGATGGTGATGTAGTTACTCCAGAAATTTTAAAAGAGAGAAAAATAATCAAAAAAGAATTATCTGGATTAAAAGTATTAGGAACTGGTACTTTAGAGAAGAAATTAACTATTAAAGCTAATCGTTATTCTCAAAGTGCTGTTTCGAAAATAGAACAGGCTGGCGGAAAAGCAGAGGTGATTTAGATGTTTAAGAAGATTAAACTACTAATGAGTCCTGCAAATAAAGACTTAAGAAAGAAAATATATTTCACTTTGTTCTGTTTAGCAATATTTGTCTTTGGAACAACAATACCCGTTCCTTGGGCAAGTGCATTTGCTATTCCTGAATTAGGGTTTTTAGAAATATTTAACTTAATGAGTGGTGGAGGACTAAGTCAATTTTCAATATTTGCACTTGGTGTTTCTCCATACATTACTGCTAGTATCATTACTCAGTTATTACAAATGGATATTGTTCCTTATTTCAAAGATTTAAAGGAACAAGGATATACTGGTAAACAAAAGATAAATAAAATAACTAGATATATGGCTAT